>NZ_JAHLPO010000022.1:0-43935 GCF_018917925.1 Intestinimonas sp. MSJ-38
GAGGGCAGGCGTTTCAGGGCGTTACCCCGTCATTCCACCTGTCGAGTTACCAGTTATCCAAACAACGGTATTTTGTTGTTTGTCCGCTGACTTTTTACCGCCAGCGAACGAGTCGCACTTTCCCAGAAAGGATCTGAGTTGTGAGAGTTTTTAGGCGTGGTGTTTTTGATGAAGTTGTCGATCAGTCGAAATACATCCGCATCTCTGCGAATGTATCGGAACGGATTGTAGTGATCAGACCTTGCCGGATCGATCAGGTCGAAAATACGCACCTCATAGCCCTTGCGGAGCAGCAGCGGGACGGCGGCGCGTGCCACCTCGCCCTTTGGGTCGGTGACGATATAGCTGGTGTTGGCGAGGTAAATGTTCGGCTTGATAACAAAGCGTGTTTTGCCGGAGCCGGAGCCGCCGACGATTACCTGAAGCAGATTGCGCCGATGCTTGCGGCCATCCAGACCCATTTGCAGATGCTTCGTCAGGATGACATTGTTCTCCGGCCGTTTATCCCGGTATTTCCGGTCCAGCGCACGGACGCTGCCCCAGCGGGCAGAGCCATGCTCCTCGCCGGGGCGCTTATTCTGGCGGGTGGACGCATACAGGCATATCCCGCACAGATACAGCAGCATGGCGCCCAGCATGAATTTTGGCGTGTATTCTGTCCAGCGGACAGAGAACGGACGCTCCATCGACTCAGCAAACCGCCCCATAAAGTCGATCAGGTTCATTCCGTCCTCGTAGGCTCCAGCGGCCAGAGCGCCTAACCAAAGGATCACGACCGAAAAAACTGCCCATACCGGTAAAGCGCTGCGCCAATCATGATTCTGTCTCCTATTGATCCCTCCTTAAAACCGGAAATGCGTCCCAACTTGGGACGCATTTCCGAAAGAACCCTGCGTGATTTACTTGCTCCAGCTTTCGCTCTCGCCCAGCACAGCGGTGTGCGCGTTGGCGGCTTCCATAACGGCGTAATACGCCCAATGCTTGCGGCTGACATCCGGGAAGGTGTTGAGCCTGCGGAGGTTGTCCGCGATGTAGTCCTCATCCGCCTCGCGTCCCAGCAGGCGGTTGACGATGGTGACAACTTCGGCGCGGTTGATCTCGCGGTCTGCGTGGAACGAGCCGTCCCCATAGCCGTTGATCCAGCCGTGGAGCGCCGCGTACTTGATGTACTCCGCCGCCCAATAGCCGGAAGAAACATCGTTGAAGCCGCCAAACTGCTCCATGATCTCCGCATCACCGCTGCCGTACACATCAAAGAAGCGGACCGCCATTGTGGTGAACTCGGCGCGGGTGATGGCGTCATTCGGCGCAAAGACGGTCTTGCTCTTGCCGTAGGTGACACCGTTGTTCGCAAGGTACTTCACATAGCCGGAGTACCATGCGTGAGCCGGAATGTCCGTGAACTTGGTATTTGCAGCCGTGGAGATGGTATCGCCGTTTTTCTCCGCAAGCAGTCTTGCGAAGATCGCAGCAGCTTCCGCGCGAGTCATGCTGCGGCTGGGGCCGAAGGTGCCGTCCGTGTAGCCGACGATATAAACACCGTGGCGCTCGGTCTGCTCCACTGCGGGTACGGTCAGCTCACCGTTCTTATCCGTCTTGCCCTTTTCCGTTTGGTTCAAATCGCCCTTGACCGTAACATTTTTGCCCTGCTGGGGAGATTTTTTGTGGTCGGTCACGATGACCGTCACCTGATGCTTGGCGTCCAGATCCGTGCCGTCCGGCAGCTTGACCGTAATATTGCCGGTCTTGCCGATGGACACCTCGCAGCCGGAGATGGGACGCTTCGTGTCCGTGCGGATGACCTTGACGGTCAGCGTCCAGCGTTCGCCGTCCGCGTCCTCGTAGCCGATGGTCGTTTTACCGTCCTCACCCGTCATGCCGCTTCCGGTGGGGACGGTGATCTGACCAGCCTTATCCGTCTTGCCGGAGGCATAGTTGTCATTCTTGTCTGTAACGGCAATGCTCATCTCCGGCACAGCGCTCTTGTCTTTGACAAGCTGCACCGTCACGGTCGTCTGATCGGCGTAGTCCAGCAGGCGGCTGTTCGGCAAGCGGAGGGAGATGGCGTTATCCTTGTGGAGCGCGACGGTGGCGTTCGCCACGGGATTTTTGGTGTCGGTATCCGTGACGGTCACAAGGTAGCCGCCTACAACGGCTTCGCCCTTGCTGTCCGTGGTGCCGCTGTTATAAATTTTCTCGATCTCTGCTGTTTCCAGCTTCTCGCCGCAGTTCTCGCACTCCTTGTGCTTGCTACCCTCGGAATCGGTAGTCGGCTCCTTGTCGATGATCCAATCGCCGGGTTTATGACCGACAGGCTCGGTGTAATCGGTCTTGGTAGTATCGCCGCAGCGGGTGCAAGTATTGGTGGTGTAGCCCATCTCCGTGCAAGTGGGGGCGGTCACTTCGGACTTGTAATCGTGCCCCAGCGCGTTTTTCAGCACCGCGCCGCACTTGGTGCAGAGCTGCGGCTGGGTGCAGGTGGCGGCATCGCCGGGGACATGACCTGCTGCGTCATTGCCCTCGATGCGGTGATAGCCGCAGCGCGTGCAGCGGTATTCCATCACGCCCTCGCCGGTGCAGGTGGCGTTGGTGACAAGGGTGCCCTTATCCCAGCTATGACCCAGGGAGTCCGTATAGTCTGTGACAAAGGAACTGCCGCAGCCGTCGCAGCGATGGATGGTCTTGCCGCCGTTTTCGCAGGTAGCGGCAATGACATGAGATTCGTAATTATGGGGCAGCACAGAGGTGATGTCCTCGATGTGACGATCTCCGCAGACGGAACACTCGCGGACGGTGTAGCCGGGACTGGTGCAGGTGGCAGCCACGGTGTAGGTCTCATAGGTATGCTCACCCTTGGGGGTGGCAGTCTGCTTCATCTGGCCGCAGCGGGAACACAATTCCAGAAGCTTGCCGTCCGTTTCGCAGGTGGCGTCACGGATGACGATGCTCTGCCAGGCGTGACCGAGGGAGTCCACATAGTCGCGCTTTTCGATCTTGCCGCAGTCCGTGCAGAGATAGCGGTCATAGCCGAGGGAGGTGCAGCCTGCCTTCACGCTGTCCAGCAGGGTGAAATGATGCGCCTTGCCGCAGCCCTTGTCCGTGCAGCAGTTGCCGCCGCAGTTCTTGTCTTGGTAGCCGCAGTTGGGATCGCCGCAGCCGCAGGCACAGGAGCCATCATCCTTGGCGGTTTCATCCCGCAGCCAGACCTTCGCTACGCCATTCTCGGTCATTTCCTTGCCCTTGTAGGTGTAGGTGATCTCATAGTAGATCATGTATTGACCTTCCTCTGTGTAGTTGGGCGCGGAGGTCATGGTGCAGGAGTCAGCGGAATTGCCGTAGCGGATAGAGGTGCGGACACCGGATTCGGAGAGGTCGCTGACCGTGATGGTGTGGGGCTTGCCGTCCACCACGCCGTAATAGTCCGCGATGACCGCCTTGGCCGCCGTGTAGTCATAGCGGGCGTAATCGCACAGGCTGCATTTCTCCACCGTTGCGAAGCGGCCGTTTGCGGGCTGGGGCAGGACTTCCGTCACCATATTGTGACGCTCCAGCTTGGAACTTGTGTCATAGATCGTACCGTAACAGAAGCAGCAGTAAGAGCCGCCTTTGGTCGTGATGGTGTGGTAGGTAGCGTCCGTGTATTCGTAGGAAACGGTCTTGTCCAGTTCCTCCATGAACTCCGGCGCACAGTCGTAGAGGTTGTACACATTGCGGCCAAAGCCGTAGCCGTTGATACTGCCGTTGCTGTTCATGGTGCCGCAGGTGTCGCACATCGCCTTTGTCCAGTGATAACCGGTGTAGTAGGCGTTTTGTCCGGGCGTGCCGTCCAAAATGCTGCCCTTTCCTTCGCCGCCGACCATCGTGCCGTCTGAATAAAGCACATTGCGGGTCAGCGCCGTTTTACCGTCCCGCGTATATTCCGGGACACGCCATGCGGTGAACGAAGTTTGCTTATTGCAAACGCCGCAGTTGAAGGTTTCATGCGTCACCACAGCGTTGACATCCAGTTCGTTCGTGCGGTTGCTGGCGGTGAGCCAGTGCTCGGCGGGGTCATGGTAGCTGTTCTGCTGCGCGGCAAAGGCGGTGGGGAGCATCCCCACACACATGACCAGCGTCAGCAGAAGCGCGATGATTCTTTTCCCGTTTTTCTGTTTCGTCATAGATTTCCTCCTTGATTTTGTTTGATATATGAGAAATGCGTCCCAAGTTGGGACGCATTTCAGCGCAGGTCGAGGGGCTGCACTGCGCTTCCGGTCTGCGCAGCGTTCCCCAGTATGGCAAAAGCCTGCGTCAGCAGGCTTTTGGGGTGTCATCCCCTTGATCACCGATATTTCGCAGAGCCGGTTTCTGTCAAGGTCCGGCCAGTCCGCAGGCTGGTCGGCTCGCGGCGATTGCGTAAGCAATCGTCCGGCCTTGACGGAAATCGGACTGCGGAATACCCTCCCCGCGGGGAATGACACCGCCCGATTTCTATGCTGTTTCCCGTAGTTTATCGGGCATAGGAGTTTCGCTTTTGTGCCGCGCTGCGCGTGTGCTGCTGCGGCGAAACTGCCTGTTCAATGGAACCGCCGATCTTCTTGCTCATTTCCTGAATGCTGTCGAGAGCCTGCCGCACTTCCTGCGGTGACCATCCGTTATATGCTTCGGCAAGGGCAGCGAGATTGGGCAATTCACATTCGACGCCAAAGCGACGGCACAGCAAAAAGGAAACGCTCTGCGCGTCGATGCTGCATTCGGCACGGTTGTAAAATTGATTGCGGCCTTTGCTGTGAAAACGGCTGTGCGCCACCTCTGCGGCGATGGCGGCAAAGGCTTCCGTATCGGTACTGGCCGGATTGATATACAATTCCATACTCTGCTCATCATAATAGGCAGGGGCATCCATTGCTTCGTCCGCTTTTACCGGCACTGCCGCGTAATTGAGCAGCGTGGCGAGCGCCCGTTCCATTTCCGGTGTCCCATCCTGAAGCTGGATGGACTTGGGTTCTTTGCCATAGGTCTGACTGATGTCATAGACCTCAGTCACGATGAAGCCCTTGCCAAAAGAGCCGCGGCTGAAGATCTGCACGCCATTCCGACGCTCCGCGTCTGATACGCTGCGGCCCTCCAGCCGCCATTTTTCCTTTGTGCCAAAGGTCGTGATACCGGGATTCTGCGTCATAGCAAGGATCACATTGCCGGGACTGTACAGCGGATTATCTCCCTGCACCTCCAGATAACGGGCGTAATGCTCCGGACTTTCTGCGATCTGAGCAATGGCGGCGTCCTGCATGGCGGAGAGGTTCTCCCGGTCTGCCTGCCGTTCCATTTTCCACTGCTCGTCATTTTGCGCCTTCCGGCTGATCAGGTCTGCAAGATTTGCGATAATGATTCCTCCTTTTCATCGTGTCAATTCTCTGTGCTTTACAGGTGCGCTTTTCTTCATCCCGTCCAATGCCGCTTGGTGGGCGGCGAGTCTTGCTTTGACGGATGACCGTTCATTTGTCATCGGCGTTTTCGAGCCATTCCCGTGCTCTGGCGAGGATCTCTCTTGTGGAGCACGGGACGGCTCTTTTTTTAGAGCGGGTTCCTCCGTGCTCTTTTCGGGAAGCGGGTATCCGAGCTCCTGATATACGGCGTTCAGCTTTGCCGCATAGTTCTGATTGGAGATCACATAGGCAAGTCCGTCACTGTTGCCGTCTTTCTGCGCAATGCAATACAGCACGCCGAACTCCTTTGCCAGCGTTCGGAATCTCGGAATATCCTCTATTTTGATTTGCAGCATTTCAGCGGGGACGCCTTCCCGCTGGAGCCGGTCTGCGCTGGTCTGCCCCTTGACCTTATAATTGGCGCGGGCAAGGGCAAGAAGCAGCGCGGCTACATTTTTAAGACCGGTCGCCGCCAGCTTGATGGCAGTCTCGCTTGCCTGGATCCCTTCCCGTGCGACCAGATCAGCGGCTTCGCCACTTACATCCATGATCGTTGGCCTCCTTTTCCTGTGTTGTCTGTTGTTTCTGCTGCTCTGCGCGGAGCGCTTCCATCTGCGCTTGGATACGGGGACTGTCCTCAGCGATTTTCCGGCAGTTCCACAGATCCCGCCGAAGCAGGCGCATCCGCGCGTTGATGTCTGCTATCTCATGCTCTGCATCGCCTCCTTTCCGCTTTTCACGATACAGTTCCTTGCGCTGAACGATCAGTGCGTCGATCTCGTTTTTCAGTGCTTCGGTTTTCTCGGTCAGCTGACCGGCATCCTCGATATGGTTCTGCCGGATGAATCGGAATTGCCGCTGGTAGCGGTGCAGCTTCGTGACCTCCTGCCGCACCGCAAACGGGACTGACACGCGCTTCTTGTATGGCCTGCGGACGCCCAGCAAATACAGGTAGCGCACATACAGCGCCGCAAAGCCTTTCAGCTTTTTGCGCGGACGGGCCGGCGCCTTGCCGATAACGACATATCGTTTCCTTCGCGCCGGGGCGCGTGAGAGGGGTTCCTTTCTCTGCCCGGTGCGGATGTCAGAGAGCCGTTCCTTGATCTCATCCTCAGAATAACCACTGCCCAGACTGGATAAGCGGATAAAGCGTGTTCCGCCGGGCGGCTTCAGGGCGATGTGCTTCACATTGCCGCGCTTCACCTCATAGCCGATGCGCTCCAGTTCCGCCCAGAAGGTTTTCATGGTGAAAGCTGCTCCGATGGCACTGTCGATGTCCCTCCGTATCAGGTTACGAATAGTCGGCTTTCCGGTCTGTTCCGCATTCCATTCCGCATAATGCTTTCCGCCTGTGTCCGTTTGGATAACCGATAGACCATGCGCCGCACTGACCTCATTGGAGATGCCGCGAATATCGCCATAATAATCCCGAAGCTGATTGCGGTATTTGCGTCCATCTACAAAACTCACAGAGTTAAAGAGGATGTGACAATGCAGGTGCTCCCGGTCTATGTGTGTTGCGACGACCGCCTCGTATCGCTCTCCCAGCAATCGGCGGGCAAATTCCATGCCGATGGCATGAGCCTGTTCCGGCGTGACCTCGCCGGGCGCGTAGGAATGGATGAGGTGGTATCCGAGGACGCCGCCGCATTTTCCCCAGCGCCGTTTCGTCGCCTGCATTTCCGCATAGGCGGTCTGGGAATCGCAGTTGATGCCGTCCACCAGTACACCTATGGTTTTTTCCTCGTCGGAGATGTAGTCCAGCACCATAGACAGGTCAGTTTTCTCCGGGTTCTGCACATAGTCCATGCAGTGATCCAGCCTCGATGTGACAGGGATGATCTTGTCATACGCCATCACAGCGACTCCTTGATCTTCTGATGCGCCTTGCGCAGAAGTGCGATCGCCTGTTGCAGCTCCGGCTCGGATATGCTTTTGCGGGCATTCGCCCAATAAGCGATCTGATTGGCGTTATTGCCGATCGCCGATAGTTCACGCAGGAGCGCCGCATAGGTATCCGGTGGACGCGGGCGAAGATTTTCCGCCATGATGAGTTTGCGAAGATATGTGTTGGCGTTCAGTCCAGTGACGCGGCACTGCTGCTTCAGATGGGCGTGCTCGGCATCACTGAGCCACAGACCAACACAGTTGTGGCGTGTCCGCATGGCATCTTCCTTTCCTTGATCGGTATAATAATGTGTCCCAAGTCGGGACGCATTTCAAAACGGGGTATTAGGGGACACCCTAACAAGTGGCGTTTGTGGCACAAATGCCGTACTTGCTGCTCCAACACCGCCAAAGGCGGCGTTGGAGGGGCGCCTCTACCGGGTGTGCGTTTTCAGCGGTTTTCCCGGAGTCTTTTTCCCTTTGCCTGCCTGACAGCGATGCTCCAGCAGGATGGCGGCGGTCAGCTCCGCTTCGCTTTTCGGCAGAAACCGGATGTACTCCGGTGCCGGGTCGTGATGTGTTTCCTGCGGCCATCTTGAAAACGGAACGCTCTCGGCATGACCGTCCGCAAAATGTAGTTCCACCGCTTCGATGGGCATAGCGGACCGCTGTATCCGGGCAAGCTGCCCGGCATAGTCCAGCGGATATACCTTGCCGCAGACCGCTGTGCCGTCGTGCGATATGCCGGTCACGACGATGCGGTAAGCGCGTATCTTTTCCGCTTCATATCCATAATACATCCAGATGCTATGCTCGCTGCTGCCTTGCAGAAAGACATTCCGCTCCTTGACGCACCAAGTGCCGTTGGGGCGGCTCATCCAGTAAAAGGACTTATCCTCTATATTGGGTTTCTTCGCCGCATGGAACAGACGCCTGATGTCATATTGCAGATCCTCCGCGTAGTGCTTCGTGTTCTCTGAAACGATCTCAGAGAGGAATGCGGCAAGGTCAGTCTTTTCCATACCGCACCGCCTGTTCCGGCTCAAAGTACGGAGACAGATACTTTTCTTCAAATTCGGCAGGCGTATAGCTGCCCTCCCCAATGTCCGAGCGGAAATCCCCGAAGAAGATGGGACGCCTGCCATCCGGCGTCAGGTCGATGGGGAACAGCGAAAGCACCGTGCCGTAGAACTCCTGCTCCGCATGGTCGGTCAGGATGAACGGCTCGACCTCACCAAGCTGCGCCTGCATCTCATAGCAGAAAAGCTGCAAGTGCAGGGTATCGCGGCTGATCCGCTTCGGTGTGAACAGGGCGGGGATGCCGAAGATCTCGACCTCCTCCATACGGGTGATCGCTGCGTTGATCTTGTTCATAGGCTTTGCCTCCTATCGTTGTTTTCTTTCTGGTCTTGATTTTTCTTCTGTGATTGGCTCCGGCGGGAGCAGCTCCGGGCAGCGGCTTTCGATGCCGTCAATGAGTCCGGCCGCGGTGCTGCGGATGCACTCCAGCGCGGACCGCAGTTCCGGTAGCTCACGGTCCTTGCTCCAACCGGCGATATAGCCGAAGGAATACTCCGCCGTGTCGATCCCGAAATGCCGGCACACCACATACGCTATGCTCTCCGCTTCGACTTCGCGAGTGTGTCGGTCCTTTTTCACGGTTTCTGTGATCTCTCCGTTTTCGACTGTGGCGGCATGGAGCATGGAGTGCGCCGTTTCATGGATCAGCGTTTTTAGCGTTTGTGTTTGGCTCATATCCGGTCTGATGTAGATGCACTGCTCCAAATGGCTGTAGCAGCCTTTGGATACGCCCTGCAAAATGGCAGCGTCATATCGAACAGGGACCGGCGCAAGGGCGGTGACTGCGACGATGATGCGGTCATACTGCGCAACATCGCCGGTCAGTTCCCGAATACCGAGCGTCGGCAACTCCTTGCCCTCGGTCTGGCTGATGTCAAAGACGGTAACAGGGCGGAACGCCTGCTTATGGACCAGCACCGTTTCCCTGACCGGTGCACCGGACGCATCCAGGACAGGCCGCTTGCTATACGGGTCGATCTTTTCGGTCTCGACCATGCGGGTGTACGGACAGGGTGCTAAAATACGGATGCCCCTCTCGCCCTTTTTCACGGTGCGGCCAAAGTTCTTCTTCCAGGCGTGAAACCCGGCCACGCAGGACGCGGAGGGGCATTGCATGGCGATGAGCAGCACATTTCCAAAGCTGTACCGATGGAATTTGGACATTGTTTTCAGATAAGCCAGATAGCGGTCGCTCGTGAACACCTCCCGGACCCCGGCTTCCAGCTGATCGGTCAGCTCCTTGAGCCGTTCTGCCGCTGTGGGATAGTCTTTTTTCATCGGTCTTTGCCGGGCGGCGTATGACGCTCCTGCTGTTTGGGCGGCTTCTCTTTGGGGAGCGCCGGGACTTTGAGCGTGATGGGTGTATTGTCATGGACGCCGACCAGTATCTCCGCAAATCGAAATTTCTCCTTGTAGGTCCTGACCTGCTCCGGCGTCAGTGAGCCGAAGTCATCCTCGGTCAAGCCGCATACGAAGAATGTGCCGAAGATGCCGCCGTAGCCATTTTCTACGCTGCGGTTGAATGGCATATCCAGCAAAATGCCCTCATCATTTGCGACCAGCGCGACCCGATCTTCATAGGGATAGATCGCGGTGATGAGACCGCCGACAACTTCCTGCATTTCCTCCAGACCGTTGATCTCTTTCTCATAGGGGACCGTGTTGGGTTCCACGATCAAAACATTCAATAGACTGCTCCTTTCTGGATTTTGATATGAAAAAAGCGCCCTTGACGGACGCTGACGACCTGTATTTACCGACTGTGCAGGGAATCCTTGAGTGCGGCTTTGGAGCGTTCCCGCTCTGCAATACGCTTTTGCTGATCCAGTGCGTCGAACACCTTGCGCTTGACCTCCGCAACGGTGGGCTGCCGGTCTCCAGGGAAATACTCCTTCAGTTCGCTACTGGTGAACACATACTTTTGCTCCGGCTCTGCCTTCGGCTTGACGATGGAAGCGATCTTTTTGGCGTCCACCGGGGCCGGCTTGGGCGACTCGCTGACCGGCTGCTTGAAAGTGGATGGCGTCTGCGCGGCTGTTGGGGTGAACGGTGCTTTCGGCGGCTCGGATCTCGCGGCTTTCTTTTCCGCTTCCTGCGCCGCCTTGCTGACCTCTTTCAGCTTCGTCGCCTGCGCCATAGAGGGGACGACCTCTTCCTTGCGCATAAAGTCCACGACCTCGCCCTGTTCCTCCGGCTTGAGGTAGGACAGCTCTACCGCCGTATTGAACGGCAGTTTTTTATCGTCCACCTGCTTTTTCAGTTCCGGCACCAGTGAGTCGATGCGGACAAGACGGTTGACCTGATTGCGGCTCATGCCCATGTCCTCTGCCACGATCTGATCGGTGCGCTTCTGCGGGGAGGTAAGCTGCTCCATCTTGGAGCGGCGGCCAGCCTTGCGCGCCAATGCCTCCATTTTCATCTTTGCCGCACGTGCCAGTTCCGAAGTGGGAATATCCTGCCGATGCAGATTACCATCCACCACTTCAATGCGGGCAGTATCGTCGTCCATCTGCACGATAACGACAGGGACAGGATAATTGAGCTGCATGGCAATGTCATGACGGCGATGACCGGACAGCAGTTCCAGACCGCCCTGTGCTCTGGGTCTTGCCTTGACCGGCTCATTGATGCCGTTCTGCTTGATGGAGTCATACAATTCCTTGTAGTCATCCACCTCGCGGTTGACCGTGAACGGATGCTCCAGGAAGTCATAAAAATACGCAGGGTGCAGGCGCATGGAAAACGCCTCGCCCTCTTTGGGGATGGGGAGGTCATGCAGCGCCTTATCATCCGGTTTCTCCAGCCGGTCTGAAAAGATCTGCGTGATCTTCACGCCTTTCGGCGGATCGACAGCGGAGAGGTTGGGATTTTTGATTGCTGTGGTCTTGGCAGGAGTGTCCGGCTTTTTCGGCTCGGTAGCAGGTACATTCTTGCTGTCTGCCGGTTTTGCCGGCGATTCCGGTTTCTTCACCTCAGTATCCGGGACGGCTTTGGCATCTGCGGGTTTTGCGGGAGTATCCGGCTTTTTCTGTTCCGCAGTCGGGATAGCTTTGCTGTCTGTAGGCTTTGCAGGAATATCCGGCTTTTTCTGTTCCGCAGTCGGGATAGCTTTGCTGTCTGTAGGCTTTGCAGGAATATCCGGCTTCTTAGGCTCGGTGGCAGGCGTAGTCTTGCTGTCTGCTGGTTTTGCCGGTGCTTCCGGTTTCTTTGCCTCGGCAGTCGGGACGGCTTTGGCATCTGCGGATTTTGCGGGAGTATCCGTTTTTTTCTGTTCCGCAGTCGGGGCAGCTTTGCTGTCCGCAGGCTTCACAGGAGTATCCGGCTTCTTAGGCTCGGTGGCAGGCGTAGTCTTGCTGTCTGCCGGTTTTGTCGGCGTCTCCGGTTTCTTCACCTCGGCAGTCGGGGTGGCTTTGACATCTGCGGCTTTTGCGGGAGTATCCGTTTTTTTCTGCTCCGTAGTCAGGGCAGCTTTGCTGTCCGCAGGCTTCGCAGGAGTATCCGGCTTCTTAGGCTCGGTGGCAGGCGTAGTCTTGCTGTCTGCCGGTTTTGTCGGCGTCTCCGGTTTCTTCACCTCAGCAGTCGGGGTGGCTTTGATGTCTGCGGCTTTTGCGGGGGCATCCGGCTTTTTCGACTCCGTAGCGGGGGCCGTCTTGCTGTCCGCAGGTTTTGCCGGTGCTTCCGGTTTCTTCGGTGCAGGGGCGGGTGGGACTTTGTTGTCGCTTACTTTCACATTAGGGTCATTTGGCATATTCACATCCTCCTTTTGGCTCCAAATGAGAAATGCGTCCCAACTTGGGACGCATTAGGTGCAGGCAATATTCACTTTTTTCACCCCCAGACGCTATTGCCCATATAGGTCATGCTGTACTTCTGCCTGAAAATGATGCCCAATCGTTGTGGGCGCATTGTACAGAGCTGTCAGCAGATACCCTCGGATGTTACGGATCTTTGTTGTAGTCGCTTTCATGCGGTCCAGCACATACTCGATATGCGACTGGTCCAGACGCCAGAAGCGAGCCTTGACGACCTCGGTCGATAACTCTTCTCCACCGATCCGCAAGGTGGGACGAGTGCTGCATAGAACATCCGTCATCAAATCCACGATCTCCTCCAACTCATCGATGCGATATTCCGTGCGAAGCGCATTGTACTCAATGCTTTCTTTGATCTCTTCTCTGCATTCGCGTCGATCTATCATATCCGGCACAGCTCGCTCTGATGGATGGATAGATGGGTAAAGATAACTCCTATCAGGATAGATTATATTATTATAATTAGGGTCGGTTTTTCCGATGTCTGCACTTCGGATTTCCCGACTTCTTGACTTCGGAAAATCCGAAGTCTGGACTTCTGGAAAGTCGAAGTCTTGACTGCGGTTTTCGGGAACTCTGGAAGAAACGGCGGCTTGTGGCTCCGGCTTTGACGGGATTGCAGTCGTTACAAACCGCTTGACATAGATGCGTGCCGGCTTGCCTTGTCCCTGCTTGACACGCTCGATCAGCCCGATACCTTTGCCGCAGTCCAGTTCGGCAAGCATTTTGATCGCTTTATCATGCCCGCAGTTCAGGTCACATTGGATCTCGCTCATAGCGTAGTAGATGAACACCTTGCCGTTTTCGTCATACCAGCCGTTTTTCGCGGAAAGTCCCATACGGTCCAGCATCAGCCCATACAGCAGCTTTGCATCCGTGGACAGTTTGCGGAACTGCGGACCGGTGACAAGCAGACGAGGGATGCGGTAATAGCTGAATTGCTCGGACTCGCCGCCGTAGAAATAGTCGAAAGTAATTTCGTTCATAGTTTGACCTCTTCCGGGCATAAGAAAACGCACTATCCGTAAAGATAGTGCGTTTTCTCCGTTTTTCGATTGTTTGTCATAAGAATAGTGCGGTGTACTGTCTATAAATCGTAGGTTATCGACGATTTTTTCCGCCCCTTATAACTGGTTAGCTTCGGAGCAAGACTTTTTTTATTGAATCATTTTTTCAAAGATGTTTCTGTCTCTGAACTCCTGGCTTTGCGGGCCTGGATGATATCCTCCAGCTTCTGCTTGGGAGCGGCGGCGTTCTCATCCAGAGCGGCCACATACTCCTCAAAGGTGATGACCCCCTTCTGGAACAGATTCTCCAGGGCCTGCTCCTGAGCATAGCGGGAATAGGGGCTGTTGGGGGACACATCGATGCGGATCTCCACCCGCAGCCGCCGCAGCTCCTCCCCGGAGAGGGCGTAGATCCCCCGGCTCAGCTCGGCGGGATAATAGGCCGCCCACAGCTCAAACCAGATGGAAGCCACATCCTCCACAAACTGGCGGAAATCGGCGATCTGCTCGTTGAGGGGCAGAGCCGCCTGGTCCCGCACGGCGATGATAGCGGCGCCGCTGGCCTTTTCCGGGTTGACCTGGCCCAGTGCGGCATCGCCTGCACCGGCCAGATCTCTTGTCTGCTGCACCAGCTCCTGGGCCAGGGCCTGGGCGTCGGGGGACATGGGCGCCGCCCCCAGATAGCTGACGATGTCGGTGACGGCATTGGCCTGCATATCCCGCACCTTGATGGCCGCCCCCACCTCTTCCAGGGCCTCCTTGTTCAGCACCTTGTCGGCGTTATAGACCAGCCGGGAAAAGGCGGTCATTTTGGCATTCATCAGGCGCCGGGCCAGCATTTTGTTGGTTTCGATCTGGTTGGGGATGAGGGGAGTGACCTCCCCATCCCCCCGGGACGAGCCACGGCGGCCCATCCAGCGGAAAGCGGCAATGGGATACAGGCTCAGCCCACGGCCGCCGCCATAAAGACGCACCGGCTTCTGGTAGAGCACATCCCGGGTGCCCCGGGTGCAGCAGACCACCCCGTCCTCATCCCGCCAGAAAGCCAGAAGAGTGGTGCACAGCTGTTCTTCCTCCCGGGTGTCACTGTGCTCCCATTCCTCTTCCCGCTCCTGCCGGTCCAGGGGGCCGTCGTCGGGGACGATGGACTGCACCTCTGCCTCCCCCAGGCCATACCGCCGGGCCGCCTTCCGCACCTCCCCCACCGTCTGGCGGCGGGCGATGAGCAAATAGGGCTGCTTCTGCACATCGGGGCAGGTTTCATCCCCCAGAAACAGGTCGCAGGTGTCCACCACCTGGGCCTGGCAGTCCCCGTCGTGGAAATAGAGATAGCTGTCTCCGGCGATGCAGGCGTTTTTCACCACTTCCCAGCACAGCTTGTCCATCTTGAGCCGCTCCCACTGGCGGGCGGCATAGGCGGTGAGCCTCTGGCAGATCGGGGCGGCCCCGGGCCCCAGAGCACCGGCGTGCTCCATGGGCGCATACTGGATGCTCATGGTGTTCATACAGACACTTGCCACCTTGTGCTCCACCACCGGCTGGATAAAGTTATAAAAAGGCAGTTCCTCCCCGCCGCTTTCCACGCCATACCACTGTTCCCCCCGGAAGAACCGGTGGGCCTTCTTGGTCTTTTCATAAAGGCCCCGCATCCGGTGGTGCTCATCCCCCCGGGTGTACCAGCGCCACAGAAGAGCCGCGGTCATTTTTTCGCTCTTTCTCATTTATTCCACCCTTTCCTGACGCCGGCCGGTGCCGTCATAGCGGTCGATGTTCCGCAGAATACGCCCCAGGCGTCCTTTTTCTTTTTCTTCGGGGGAGGGACTTCGTTCCAGCCGGCCCTCCCTTGCAAGGCGGCTGCCCTCCACCAGCCCCAGCCGGTAGCAGAACACCGCCCCCAGGGCGCCCAGCAGGACGCCCGCAAACAGCAATACAGTCACCATCATGCCACCCCCTTACTTTTGCAGCTGCTGCATCTGCCAGGCCCTGCGCATCTGGGCGATCTGGTCCTCGTTGAAGCCCAGGGAAATATAGCCGGAGAAGTCCCCGTACTGGGCCAGGATCTTGGCCGCCGCCAGCTGACGGTTGAAGGCGGCCTGCTGCTGATCGGCGGCCTCCTTCTGGGCCGCCAGCTGCTGCTCCCGGATCTGCTGCTGGTTTTTCCATTCCTGCTGGCTGTTCTCCCAGGCCTGCTGGTTCTGGGCGGCCTGCTGCCGGGCCCGTTTGTACTCCCACTTCTGCTGGCTCTCAAGGAAATCCGGATACCCCTGGGCCAGGCTCATCAGAATGTCCGCCTGGGTCTGGGCCGCCTGCAGCTCGCCCTGCTGATGCAGCTCATTGATCCGGTTGTTCAAGCCCTGTAATGCTTCCTGCCTTGCCAGCTCACCCTCCAGCACATTCCGCTGGTACTGGCTGCTCTGGCTGGCGGCGGTGCTTTCGGCGGCCCCCTGGCCGGTGATGCCCAGCTTGGCCATGGTCTCGGGCAAACTCTGCTTCTCCTTCATGTAGTTGATGTAGGTCTGTTTGGCCAGGGCGTCGTAGTCGGCCTGGATCTGGGGCCGCTGGGCTTCCAGCTGACCGGCCCCCTGCCGGGCCGCCAGGCGGTAGGCCTCGGCGGCGGCATTGGCCGCGTCCATGTACTGGCTGCGGATGGGGGCGTAGGCATTGGACAGATACTGGCTGCCGTCCACGCCGCCGCTATACCCATAGGCCGCCCGGATGCTCTCGGCCGCCTGATGGGCAGCGTCCATCCCGGCCCGGTCTCCGGCGGCGTTGGCCGCCTCCCAGGCGCTTTTGGCCGCCTGGATCTGCTGATAGGAGCTGGGGCTGCTTTGCTTGATATAGGCGTCGTCAAAACTGCCCAATTTCTGATATGCCATGGTATTCCTCCTTTTGTATCAATTGGTGTCAAGATGTTTTGTTTTACAGGGGTGCTTCCAGCAGATGCCCTTCCATATCCACCACGAAGGCATCCCCCGGCAGGGTGAAGGCCGGACGCATTCCGCAGGTGGTGATCGCCGTTTTGGATGCAAGTGTGCCGGCCGTGTCCACCGTCCAGAACTGGTTTGCACCCCGGGTGTCGGGAGAGCGGGTGGCCCACAGATAGGGCGCGCCCTGGAAATTGGAAATGCGCCATTCATCGGTCCGGAACAGATCCACAAGGGTGCCTTCGGTGCCCATTCCCTCTTCCCCGCCTCCCAGCTCGGTGGCCGAGAGCAGGAAAACCTGGCGCTGGAGATAGCCCGGGGCGTGCTCACCGCCGCCGGTATAGGGAATCTGACAGGTGGGGATCTTGGCGGAAACAGCGCTGTCCACCGTGGGGAGAAAGGCCCCCGACAGCCAGGAATCGGCCATGGAACCGTTGTATTCGTTCTGCATGGTGGAGGCGATGGCGCGGCGGCCGGCCACATCCCGGCGCAGCAGCAGGGTATTTCCCCCCGCCCGGTGGGGATAGCCCTGGTGGGCCACCACATACTCCTGCCATGCGCCATTCTCCTTGATGCGCACGATGTCCCCCACCTTCATCAGGATCAGCGGCTGGGTCTCCCGCACGATGCCGGTCACCTGGCAGTAGGAATTCTGATACACCCCGTCCTTGCTGCGGGCAAAGGCCCGGTAATAGTAGGCGGCCCCCGGAGTCAGGCCCTCGTCAGTGCAGCTGCTGCCCGGCCCTTCATAGATCACTTTCCCGTCGTATTCGTCCTTGGGGAACCGGTCATCCCGCCGCACCACCCGCAGGGCGGCATAGGCCGTGTCCTCGGGCACGGTGGTCCAGCTCAGGTCGATGGTGCCGATCCGGTTGGACACCGCTTTGAAGCCCAACGGCTGACCGGCCATGGTGCCGGTATAGGCGCCATTCCGCCGCAAAATCATACATTCTCCCATCTTGTCACCTCACGATCCGCAGTTTCAAAGGCAGCTCCACGGTGGGCTTTTTGTCGTAGCACACCGCCTGGAGCACCCCCTCTTCCGTCCAGAGCCTGCCCACCAGGCCCCAGGCTTGCAGCCGGGCCCGGTCTGTGTCCACCGTGCCGGTGAGTACCACATCGGCCAAAGGCTCATGGCTGGCGCTCAAGCCCTCCACGGCCACCTGCTTGGTGTAAGGCCCTTCCCCTTGCCAGTCCGTGCCCAACAAGGCTTCCAGAGTGTAACTCTTCCAGTCCTCCGGGGTCAGGCCGCTGTCTGTGGGGTTGCCCTCCTGATCCAGAGCGGCCAGATGCCCCGCCGTGGGAGAAGCAGCCCGGTTGGCCTTTTGCTCGATGGCGGCCAGGCTCTGCTGGAACCGGCTTTCGCTGCCCTCATATCCTCCGGCCTGGGCGCTTTCATAGGCCGTGGTACCCCGTTCTCCCTGAGGGCCGGTCTCCCCTTGAGGGCCCCGTTCTCCCTGGAGTCCCTGAGGGCCTTGGAGACCCTGGGGGCCCTGGGCCCCGTCTGCACCGTCGGCCCCCGGCTCGCCCTGGGGGCCTTGGGGGCCGGTCTCCCCCTGGATGCCCTGAGGCCCCTGGAGGGGGCCCAGCTCCTGCCACTGTGCCCCGTCTTCCTGCCAGATGTAAATGGTGTTCTCCTGAGCGCTTCCCACGGCATAGGCATCCCCCGGCGAGCCGGCGGGATGGGCGCTTTGCAGATTTTCCAGGGTGTCATACCGGGCCAGCACGGTGAAGCTGCGGCCATCGGCTCCCGCCGGGCCCTGGAGGCCCTGCTCGCCCTTTTCTCCCTGAGGGCCCTGGGGCCCCCTCTCTCCCGGTTCCCCTGCGGGGCCTTGGGGGCCGGTTTCCCCCTGGATGCCCCGCTCGCCCTGGATGCCCTGCACCCCTCGCTCGCCCTGAGGGCCTTGGGGGCCGCGCAGTCCTTCCGGGCCTTGGGGCCCCTGGGGACCGGTGAGACCCATAGGCCCTTCCGGACCACGGGCGCCGGTTTCCCCCTTCTCCCCCTGAGGGCCCTGGGGCCCCCGGATGCTTTGGGGCGCCGGGGCGGGGGGATCGCTTTGCAGGCTCCAGGACAGGATGCCTGCGCTGTTTAAACGGGGCACGAACACCGGCCCTTCCGGGCCTTGTGCTCCTGTGGGGCCCTGGGGGCCGGGGATGCCCTGTTCCCCCTGGACGCCCTGGATGCCGTGGACCACCGTCACCCCGTTTTCGTCGGTGACCCGGCTCTGGGTGAAGCGCAGCCGGCCCCGCTGGGGCAGGATGTTCCCCTCGGCATCCAGCACCAGGTGTCCGCCGGAGGAGGCGGCCACCCAATGGGAACCGTCCTTTGTCACTTCCATCTGGCCGTCGCCGTTGAGGCGCAGCGCCCGGATATTTTCCGACAAAGGGGCATTGTCCAGCGTCATTCCCAGGGCGGCGCCGATCTCCCCGGCCCCGGTTTCGGCCATCAGGGCCTCCAGCAGGGCGTTGAACCGCTGGGCCACCACTTCCTTCACCAGCCGGTCGAACACCTGCTTGTTTTCCTGTGGCTCACCGGTGAGCCGGTCGGGGGCCGAGGCCACATCCTTGCCCGCATAGTCCTGCTCCAGGATCTTCAGTTCTTCCAACATACTCTCGCTCCTTTCATTTCACATTCCCTTCCTTGGTAAAGCGCTTGACGATGCCGTATACCCCGAAGCCCTCGTTGAGCCCGTCGTTTTTCACGGTGATCTGCAAGGTGAGGTACCGGCCCACCCGGGAGCCGAAGGGCACCACCCGAGGGGCGTCGTTTTCGGTGAAATCCATGCGGCTGAAATCCAGTTCATCCCAGCTCCAGATGTCCATGGTGCTGTAAGAAAGGTCCCGGCCCAGGTCTTTTTCTGTACGGATGTTCACCTTTACACTGCTTCGCAGATAAGGCTTGATCATGATGCCGCTTCCCCGGCGCATCATGGTTTTGTACTGGGTGAAGCTGCCGTCGTCGTCGGCCTTGGTGCTCCAGGCGCAGGGGATGGGGACTCCATCGTCGCTATAGCGTTCCATGCCCGGAACATCGGTGCTGAACCGGCAGAGGCGGCCATCCTCGGTGCCGAAGAACAGATCCTCTCCCCGGGCGGCGATGCACCGGGCCGGGATATTCTCCCAGTGATAGCACTCGTACACATAGTCCCCCATGCTCTGGCTGCGCCAGGATTTTTCCTGGCCGCCGTCCAGCAGGTAGCACCTATTTCCCAGGGCCAGCACATACAGCCCCCGCCACACCGTGGCCGAAGCATTTTCCAGCCCGTTCTCCCCTTTCAGGGCGCTGTCGATGAAATAGCTCCGGTTCTGCACCGCCTTTTCCTCGCTGACGCTGCTGGTGCACAGACCGAACACCCCCTGAGGGGAGAGAAACAGCGGTTCATCCAGCAAGGTGGCGAAGGCATAGGGGGACACGGCCCCCACGCCGCTGACGCCCTGGCGCACCGGGTAGATGGTCTTGCCGTCCAGCAGACTCTCCTGGCGGAGATAGACGGTGGCCTCCTGCTGGGAGGGGGCCTTGACGACGGCCTGGTAGGAGCCGATGGCGCAATAGCCCATAATGGGGGTATCGCTGCCCACCCGGGTATAGCCCAGGTCGGGGAAATAGGTGGGGTCGCCATAGCCCGAGCGGTAATCGAAGGAACGCTTTCCCGGGTTGCCGCTGAGGAAGGCGCAGCCTGCGAACACCGAGCAGATGGTGCACTCTTCGATGATACTGGCCTGATCGGTCACATCGAAGGCGATCTCCAGGTTATCCCGCCCGGCCACCTGGGGTTTGGGAGGCGCGGTGTTGAACCGGATGAATTTCCGGTTTTCGTCCACCATGAATTGGGTGATCTTCTCCCCATCCAGGGTACAGGTGATGGTGTCCAGATCGCTGATGACCCCGTCCAGGTAATAGTCCCGGGCCGAGCCGTCGCAGCAGAAGCTGTTGCGGCGGCGTTTGGTCAGCATATTGCAGGCTTCGTAATCGGTGCCGGCCCCTCGGGGGCTGCGGCCGATGGAGGTGAGGGGCACATAGGCGTGTTCCTTCACCCGTTCGCACCAGGGCAGCGGCCCTTCCTCCTTGTTTTCCCGCAGGCGCATCAGCTCTTTGCCGGTGAGCAGGTAAAAGGCCCCGTCCATGGCAAAGCCCCGGGAGCGGGCGCTGCTCAGCCCCTGCCAGATGATCCGGGGGGATTCTCCCTCCACCTGCTTCCAGGTGTAGATGGTGTCGCCGCCGTGGATGACCAGATAAGGCTCCCCGGCCATCTCCCATTCGAAGATGCCGTTGATGGGTTTATTCAACTGAAAGAGGGTGCGCCAGCCGGGGCGTTTTTCCGGCATACCGCCGGCATCGGACACCAGGTTGGGGGCAAAGGGGGAGCGGCTGGGGTCCACCAGGGCCGGGTCGGTGGAAAAGTCCACCCCCCGGAACCGGGCGTAGCGGGTCTGGTACATTTTGGGCTGGGAGGGTACTTTGAATTGGGCCATTTGTTATTGCCCCCTTCCCCACCCTGCCCAAGGCAGGCTTTCAAACTCCGCCGTTCCCGGCTGACGCCGCCGCTCCCGGTGGTTCAGCTGCAAAAGGTCCCGGCCGCTTTCGAACTCATTGCGCCAGATCACGGCCAGCTGGGCATTGTCGTGCTTGTACAGCTGGGAGGCGATGTAGAGGGGCAAAAGGGACAGGGCTTCCGGGGCCAAAGTGAAGGTGTGGTCGTCGGGGGTGTCCCCGGTCACCGGCTCCTCCAGGGCCCAGTAAGCCACCTGGTAGCGGCCGGGGGCCAAAATCAGGGTATCCCCCTGGCGCACATAGGAGCCGATGGGCCGGAGCCCTTCCTCCTGATGCTGATAAAGCCGGTCCAGCTCCCAGCAGCAAGGCAGGGAGGAAAGCTGCAAGAGGGGTGTGTCCTCGGTCACCTCCACTTCCTCCTGGCGGCAGATGGGTTTTCCGCCGGTGGCCAGAAGGTACAGGCCCTCGTTGGCCGCGGGGATCATCCGGCTTTTGTATTCTTCCGCCAGGTCCTGGTCAGGCCCGTCCAGCTTGTGGAGCACGGCCTGTTTGATTTCTCCCCAGTTCATTTTTCTCATCTCCTTTCCCCTTCACCTTATCACTTCCAAACGGTATTTTTCGTGCGGAGTGCCTCCGCTGGCATACTGCGCTCCCGCGCTGGGCAACACAACCAAGCTAAAAGAAAAAAGCTCTCCTTTTCAGGAGAGCTTTTTTATTTGAACGCTGCCAGGATTGCACAATAGCCCCTTCCGGCGGAGCCGGAGCACCGAGGCCCGCAACCCATACAGCCGGGGAGAGTATGTTCGCGGCGTCACGCCGCTTGCCCAGCGCGGAAGCGCAGTTTGGGAGCGGCGGCTCGCCGCAGCCCCCCTTGTGCAAAGGGGGGACAGACCGTCGCAGACGGTCAGGGGGGATTGACGGCAGCCAGTGTGGTGAATGATACCAGCCGCCGGGCGTGGGCATCGTCAGCCAAGTGCCCTCAATCCTTCAGTCGGCGTTCGCCGACAGCTCCCTTTGCACAAGGGAGCCGTCTTTGCTGCTCGACATACAACCGGCCACCCCGAGTGGATAACAAAAAACTCCCCCGATGGGGGAGTTTTTTGCTTTTCACTTGGTTCTATAATCCAGCGCGGAAGCGGTCCGGTGCCCGGACAGTCGTTCCTCTCTTTGCTTAAGTGGACACAACCGGCCTGGTTCTATTGCCGGACCGGCCCAAAAGAAAAAGCCCTCCTGAGAAGGAGAGCTTTTTTTCTTTGGACGCCGCCAGGATTGCACAATAGCCCCTTCCGGGTGATGGTTTATCACACCCGGAGCACGGGGGCCTCCGGCGCATCCCCACCGGAGACAGGAACGGCTGTCCCGACACGGGACCGCCGCAATGCTTTGGGATAATGGTTTTTGGCCTGGCCGCCGGAGACCTTGCTCCAGCCCAGGGGGAAGCCCATGAGGCGCACCGGCTGCCAGCCGTTTTCCCCTTGCCAGGGGATGGCTTCGCCCCGGAGAAATGCCTCCGCCCGGCTGTCCTCCAAAGAGAGAGCCACCCCGTTTTCGCCCCGGGGCAGAGCCAGCGCCAGGGCGTGGGCCGGCTCCAGCCGTCCCTTCCGCAAAGTGCCCAGATGCAGCCCGGGCCGCAGCACCCGCAGCCCGTTCAGCTGGGGCGTGCCCTCCGGCATCTGATAAAGCTCACTGCCAAACAGACAGAGCCGCCCTTCCTTCTCCGGGAAGTCCGGCAGGGCGCTCTGGCAGAACTCCAGCCACTCCCGGGGGGCCTTCACCCCCGGCTCTTCCGGCAGAAGGGCCGCCGCCCCTTCCCCCGCTTTCCGCAGCTTTGCCATGAAATGCCCTTCGCCCCGGATTTTGTGGGGCCAGAGCCGGGCGGTTTTCCGCAGTTCCTCCCCGCCCCCTAAAAAATCCGGCCTTCCCCGGTCGAAACCGGGGAAAAAGCAGGCGTCCTCCAGGGTGTAGTCGTGATTCGCCAGGAATGCCGCCACCGTGCCCTCGTTTTCCTCCGGGGCAAAGGTGCAGGTGGAATAGACCAGCACCCCGCCCGGGGCCAGCAAAGCATCGGCCTGCTCCAGGATCTCCATCTGGCGGCTGCGGCACAGGCGGATGTTGTCCATGCTCCACTGCTCCAGAGCGGCCGGGCTTTTGCGGAACATCCCCTCGCCGCTGCAAGGGGCGTCCACCACCACCCGGTGGAAAAAGCCGGGCAGATGCCGCCGGAGATCCTGGGGGGCCATGCTGCACACCAGGGCGTTTGTCACCCCCATGCGCTCCATGTTCTGGCTGAGCACCTTGGCCCGGGCGGGATGGATCTCGTTTGCCACCAGGATCCCCTGGTTTTCCATGGCGGCGGCCAGATAGGTGGCCTTGCCCCCAGGGGCGGCGCACAGATCCAGCACCCGTTCTCCCGGTCTGGCTCCGGCCAGCACTCCCACCCCCATGGCGGAAGGCTCCTGGATGTAGTAAAGGCCCCCTTCGTGGAAGGGATGCAGCCCGGGCCGGGCCGGTTCTTCGTAATAAAACCCTTCCGGGCACCATTCCACCGGCGTCAGAGGAAAGGGCAAAACCTCCCGCAGTTCCTGGAGCGTGATCTTCAGGGTGTTGGCCCGCAGGGCCAGATGCCGCCCCTCCTGCTCATATTGGGCAAACAGCTCTCCGGCCTCCTCTGTTCCCAGAAAACCTTCCATCCGTTCTTTGAATCCTACCGGCAGCTCCATGGCCTTTGCTCCTTCCTCTTCTGCTGTTTTTTGAAAACAATGGGTTTCTCTTTTTCCCTTGAAAAGGGAAAAGCCCCGGCAAAAAGGGGCTTTTCCTATGTCTCGTGTGTCCCGTATCGGGTCCGGTGTCCGGACGGCCAAGCGGTGCTCCCGCACCAGACAGATTCAAATGGCAAAGAAAGTATGAGTGCAGCATGATGCTGCACCCATTTCTCTTTTTGTCTTATTGCATCCAACCGGCCCTTTTTCGATCACTTTGCCCGGCGGAGGATCCGCTGCAAGGGCTTGCACACAGCCACGGCCACCACAGCAGCGGCCAGCATTTCCAGCAGGCAGTTGACACCCACCAGAGCGGCCAGCACCGCCTTCAGGGGCAGGGACTGGAAGAGCACCGACAGCAGCACCAGCACCATCATGGAATGGCAGAAAGTGGCCGCCACGGCGCTGATGCCCATGGACAGAACGCCATTCTTGATCTTTTTGGAAAGCAGCAGATAAAGCCCGCCGGCGATGACGCCCAGCAGGATCCGGGGGATGATGCACATCACAATGGAGCTCACCGGCTCGCCGCTGAGGAAGGGAGAGAAGGCCATATCCGCCGGGCTGGCCGCGGCGGTGGACGCCTTGATCATGCTGAAAACACCGAAGCTGAGGCCCAGGATGCCCCCATCCACCGGGCCCATGAGCACAGCGCCCACGATCACCGGAATGTGCATCAGCGTGATGGAGATGGGCGGCACCAGGATGAAGCCCAGAGGGGTGAAGGTGAGCACCGCCTCCAGGGCGATCAGGATGGCCAGCTGGGCCAACCGCAGGGTCTTCCGGTTTGTGTTTCTCATAAAATTTTTCCTCCTTGCTGCCGCTCCGTCCTTTTGCCGGATGCGGCGCAGTCATGTATTCGCAACGCCTCACAAGGCGTGGCGTTCTGTGAAATAGCCCCTGATCCAATGGATGAAAAGGTGGATAGCTTGCCAGTTATTTCGCAGGTTTATCCCCTCGTTTTTCCCGATGGCGCTCATAGATCAGGCGCAGGCCCCTGAGGATCAGGTCGGGTTCGGTGCGGCACTCCCGGCGGCACAGCGGGGCGATCAGGGGCGCAAAAGTGCCGGTGAGGATCAGGGACACATCCTCCCCCAATTCCTCTTCCATGCGCTTTGTCATGCCCTCCACCAGGCAGGCCGTGCCCAGAAGCAGGCCGCTTTTCATGCTGTCCACCGTGGTTTTTCCCACGGCGCCGGGGGGCGGCGTTTCCAGGTCGATCCAGGGCAGCTGGGCGGTGTGCCGGGCCAGAGACTCCAGGGAGATCTTCATCCCCGGGGCGATGGATGCCCCCCGCACGGCCCCCTGCCCGTCCATGAGCACGAAGGTGGTGGCGGTACCCAGGCTGCACACCACCGTGGGGCCCAGTTTCATTTCCCGGGCGGCCACAGCCTGGGTGACCAGGTCGCTGCCCAGCTGGGCGGGGTCGTTGATGCGGATGGGAAGGCCGGTTCGGAGCCCTGGCCCCACCACCAGCGGGCGCACATGGCAAAGCCGCTCCACGGCCTGATGGATGCCGAAGGTCAAAGGCGGCATCACCGAAGAGAGGATGGCGCCCTCCACCTCATCCGCCCGGCAGCCGAAGAGCCCCAGGGCCGACTGGATCTTGACGGCGTATTCGTCGGGGAGGATCTGGGTGTCCACCCGCATGCTGGTCTGCATCCACAGGCTCCGGCCCTCGTAAAGGCCGATGCGGATGTTGCTGCTGCCGATGGCGATGACTAACAGCATTTTGTTCCCCTCCCCTGTTTTTTTCCGTGGGTTATTATAATATCCCCGCTCCCCAAAAGTCAAGCGGCGAGCCGCCGCTCCCAAAACTCGCTGAAGGCTGTATGCGTTGTTTGCAACCTTGCTCCGGGGCTGGCGGGCCACCCCCGGCAGGGGCCAGGATGCAATCCTAACCCAGTGACACAGAAAGGGCCAGTCGTGTCCATCCAGGCAAAGAAAATATGGCTGTCCCGACACGGGACCGCTCCCGCGCTAAGCAATAGAACGAAGATTGGTTGGATGCAATGAAGCAAAGAAAAGCCTCCCTTGTGCAAAGGGAGGTGGCGGCGAACGCCGCCGGTGGGATTGTGAAACGGGGTAAACCCACCCAGCCTGGTTCTGTTTCCCAGCGCGGGAGCGCAGTATGGCTGTCCCGACACGGGACCGTCACGCTGCTCCGCATCAAATCTCGTCATCCAGCCCTGCAAAAAACTCATCATAGGTACAATGATAGATTTTCCGCAGTTCAATCAACACACTGGCCCGGATATTCAGCTCACCGGCTTCATATTTGGCATAGGTAGTCCGGCCAATGTCACAGCCACGCCTTTGCAGCTGGGCGCACAACTTTTCCTGGGAAAGCCCTCGATCCATCCGCAGCCTGCGAAGATTGTCCCCCATATTGCGGTCACGCCGAATTTTCTGCTCCATGTTTTCACCCCATCTTGGAATGACCAGTATTGGTTGCAACCGCTATCATCGTATGCTATAATGAAGCAAAATATTGACCGCTATACTGGTCAATTTCTTAGGGAGGTGGACTATTTGGCAGCGTGTACTTTTTTCGGGCATCAGGACGCCCCGGCCTCTGTGATGCCCCGGCTGCGGTCGGTGCTGGTGGAGCTGATCCAGCAGCGGGGCGTGGATCAGTTCTATGTGGGACGGCAGGGGGATTTTGATGCCATGGTACGCAGAGTATTGGTCGAGCTGGCCGAAATCTACCCTCACATCTCCTATGCTGTTGTGCTGGAACGGCTGCCCACCCAAAGGGATGCATGGAACCCTTTGCCCTGTGACCATACCCTGTTCCCCGAGGGCCTGGAAACCGTGCCCCCACGCTTTGCCATCCATCACCGCAATGAGTGGATGCTGGGCCACTCCGATTTTGTGGTGACTTATATCACCCGGCGGAGTGCCTCCGCTGTCGTTCCTGTCTCCGGTGGGGATGCGCCCGGGGCCTCACTGCTCCGGGTGTGATAAACCATCACCCGGGCCCAGTGCCTGGGCAGTCATATTGCGCTCCCGCGCTAGGCAATAGAACCAAGCCAAAAGAAAAAGCTCCCCTGCGGGGAGCTTTTTATTCGCCATTGTTCTGCGTTGGCCTGGGACTGCACCTTGGCTCCTGCCGGTGTTGGCTCGCCAGCACCGGAGCACCGGGGTACGGCAGCTCATAAAGCCTTCAGCGAGTTTTGGCCGTGGCGGCTCGCCAGCGCGGGAGCGCAGTTTGGGTGCAGCGTCACGCTGCCTAGGTGCGGATAACCGCGAACTTGACGCCGGCGGCGGTGCCGGAGAAGGGAGACTCCGGATGATCGCCGTCGCACAGCTTCAGCACAAAGCCGCCCTTGTTCTCCCCTTCCAGCTTCTTAAAGCGCATGCTGTCCAGCACCATGGCCACTTCCTGGCCGGTTGTCACCTTGCCGTGGAAGGGGCCGATGCTTTTGCGCAGGCCGTCTCCGGCTTCCACCGTAACGCCGCAGTCTGTGCCGCTGTCGTTGCGCACCAGGATCACCGTGCGCTCGTCCTTCCCCGCCGGGGCCCACAGCTCATTTTCCCCGGGGGTATACTGGATAGCGGGGGACAAACCGTCCCGCACGCAATCGGTGGCCGTGATCTTTGTCATGCAAATTCCTCCTTTATTTTATAAGGTGCTTTATCAGATCTTGTCTTCTGCGCCGTAGCCGCACTTGATGACGCACATCTCATCGGGGCGCACCACCTTGGCGCCGTAGACATGCAGGCCCTTGAGGGCATCCTCGAAGCTGTCCTCGGGGCGGTAGGCCTCCACCTGGCTCATATTCTCCACAAAGGCAATGGCCCGCTTGGTGCGCAGGATGCAGCAGTCCTTGTCCTCTTCTTTGCAGAGATTATTGGTCATGTACACGCTCACATTGAGCCACTTGCCCACTCTTCCCACGAAACCATTCTTGAAGGTATCGCCGTTGGGATTGCCGTAGATCACATCGGCCAGCAGCATTTTCTCCAGAAAATCGGGGGAAACTTCCAGGCTGAATGCGGCGTTTTTGGGCACATTGTTCTTATAGAGTGCTTTGATGGCGGCAGTGACGGTGCTGAGCACATTGCCGGAAGTCAGGCTCGCCTGCTCCACCGCCTGGCCGGCTTCGGGATAGAAGCTGTACACATAGCGGTCGGCAGCCTCAGAGAGGGCCAGGTTGGCTTCCTCCCGGAGAGCGGCCATCAGATCGCCCTGGGCCTGGCGCTTGTCGATATCGTCCACGCCGAAGTTGAAATACTTCTGCTGGTCGATCTTGATCAGGGTGCTCTGGTCTTCCCAGCCGTCCCGGGTCAGCGGCTCGCCCTTCACATAATCCCGGATGTTCACCTTGCCCACACCGTTGATCTTGATCTCCTCGCCATACTTGGCATCGGAGCGGTAACGGGCGTCGGACAGACGCACGGCCACATTGTCGTTTTTCAGGGACTTGAGCATCTGGGCGCTCCAGACGGTGGGAATAAAATTGCGGAAACTCATAAGGATTCATTCCTCCTCTCACATGTTACCAGCGGCGCTGGCTTTTTTCGATTTTTTTCAGATTCTGCTCCACCTGCTCAGGGGTCATGCGTCGCACCTCGTCGGGGGCGAAAAATCCTTCCTCCCCTTCGCTCTGGCCGTCGGCGGGGCCCATCGTGGGGGGCGTCTCCGGCCGCATGGCCTCTTCCGCCTGGCGGATGGCCAGAAAGGCAATGAGGGGATCAATGCCCATGCTGCGCAGCTTGAGGAAATCGTCCCCCAGCTGAGGGATGCTCTCCGGGGCCATATCCGGAAAGGCCTTGCGCAGTTTCTCCAGATCCTCCCGGAACACCCAGTCCCGCTCCCTCTGACGCAGGGCCTGGAGCTCTGCCAGCAGCTGGGGAAGATCCTGTTCCATTCCCCCGGAAGCCGGGGCCCCCTGGGGCTTCCTTTCCTCCTTCTGAGGCAGGCTTTTGGTTTTGTCCTCTTTGTTCACCCTTTTTTCCTCCTTTCGTATTGGCGGTCTTGCCGCTAAGGGTATGATATCCCGTCCAATCGGTCTTTTTCGTCAAATCGCTCGCACCCGGTCTTTCTGCTTCTCCCCCTTGAAGTGGAAATCCTCCGGCAGAGGGCGCAGTTCCTCGGGCCTGGGCGGCCGGGGCCGTCCTGCGGCAAAATACCGCAGGGCATCGGGGGCGTGGGTCACTTCATGGGGTTCGGTGGCGGCGTCTCCCCCGCCGTTCGGGTCAAAACGCAGGGCCTGGAGGGAACGGATCAGGTTGTGGCAGCAGGGAAACACCGTAAGGGCCGGGCCATTTTCTCCTGGGCGCAGCCATTCTTTCAGATCCATCCAGCCGCTTTCCCGGGCGTTTTCCGCCCTCTGGAGCCAGATCCCCTGCCCGGCGAAAATTTCGGCCACGCTGCGGCCGGTGTCCTGCCGCCGGTTCCACAGATCGGGCGGGGCCAGAAAGCACTCCACCGGCTCATGGCAGTCCAGGATCCGCTGGGCGGCCTGAGAGACGATGAGCCCGCTTTCGTAGATCTCCCGGTAGACCACGGCCTTTCCTTCGGGGCTGAGGGCGATAAAATACCCGGCCAGCATATCCAGGCCGTAGTCCATGGCAAAATACCGCCGCCAATTTTCCGGAATGGAGAAGGGCTGACACACATGGGTATCCTCCTGGAACTCCGGGAAAAACTGTCCGGCGAACTGATCCCATTTTCCTTCCAGCCAGGCCTCCCGCAATCCTTTGGGCAGGCTTTGGAGCATCTTCACATACCCCGGGTCGCTTTTCATCAGCACTTTGTTGTCATAGACCCGGGCGGGGATGAAGGTGTAGTCGGCGGGGTTTTCGGCGCCCCGGTATTCCTTGTCCACGAACAGGCGCTTGACCCAGCTATGGCCCACGCCGCCGGGGTTGCAGGTGAGATACATCCGCTTGGGAAAGGGGTTGGCCCCCCGCAGGCAGGCGGTGAGGGTGGAAAACTGGTACTCGGTGAACTGGGTGGCCTCGTCCAGAAAGATCACATCGTATTCCTGGCCCTGGTACTGAAGGGTGTCCCCTTCGCTGGCGCAGTAGCCGAATTTGAGACGGCTGCCGTTATGGAACACCAGAGTTTTTTCCAGCTCTTTGTAGTCGGCCGCTGGTTCGGCCATGGTGCGCAGGGGCAGGATGTGGTTTTCCCGCAGTTCGGGATAGCTGCGGCGAAGCAGCAGCAGACGGATGCCGTCATAGTGCAGGGCCATGAGCAGGGCTTTCTGCCGCACGGCCCAGCTTTTCCCGCCGCCCCGGGCGCCGCCATAGGCGACAAAGCGGGTATCGGCCCGCAAAAATTCCCTCTGCCTGGGGGATGGCTGTTTTAAAATCAATTTCATTTCTCACTCTCCTTGCAGCGGTCCGGTGTCCGGTGGCCGGACGGCCATACTTTCTTTGGTCCGGTGGCCGGACGGCCGTTCCTCTCTTTGCCAGATTACACACAACCATCCTTTTCTATGGCACCCTGCTAAGATTGCATCCCAGCCCCTACCGGCGGAGCCGGAGCACCGAGGGCCGCAAACCATACAGCCGGGGAGAGTATGGCGGCGGGGACACCCCGCTGCCGGGCGCGGGGGCGCAGTATGGGAGCGGAGGCACTCCGCCTGCCGGGCGCGGGAGCGCAGTATGACAGCGGAGGCACTCCGCCGGCGGAGCCGGAGCACCGAGGGCCGCAAACCATACAGCCGGGGAGAGTATGGCGGCGGGGACACCCCGCCTGCGGAGGCACTCCGCCGCCGCTCACCGGGCGTCTTTTTCCGCTTCTTCTTCCAGCACCACTTCCAGCCGGTGTTCCTCCTGGGGCGGGAGCAGCTGCTGGGAGCGGCCATAAACCCGGTTGAGCACCTCCTTGGCGCAATCCAGCCGGGCCGAGCGGGGGGTGTCCTCCTCCTGCAGCGCCTCCAGCAGGAGCCTGGCCGCCAGAGGACTGGCCTCCACCAGGATCTTCCGGGCCTGCTCCTGGGGCGGCTGCTTACTTCTGGGCGACACCGGCCTTCACCTCCTTCTGCTGTCTTTTGAAAAAGGCCTGGCTTTGCTTGCGAGGGGTCTGCTCATCGCAATAGCCCATGCGGAAGGCCACCTGCTGCCAGGTGAGGCACTCCAGATAGCGCAGAGAGAGCAGCTGCCGGGTCTGGCTGTCCTCCACGCCCTGGATAAAGTCCTGCAAGGCCTGGGCCTCCTCCAGGCATTTTTCCAGATGCCGGGCGGCGCTTTCCTCCAGCTCACGGAGCTGGACGGCATAGCGTTCCTGGGCATCCTGGGGCGTCAGGGATGGCAGTCCCGGCGCCTGCCGCACCCTCCCCTGCTGGAGGGCCCGCAGCTTTTGCAGCCGATTTTTCTGCTGGATGATCTCCCGGTTGATGTGCCGGAGATGATCCATTCGTTTCTGATCCATTGGTTTGTTTTTCATATTTTTCCTTTTCCCTCCATTTCTTTGTATGCAGGCGGTGTATCGGGATTGTTTTTCCAGGGTTTTTCCCCTGCTTTCGGCACAGAATAGCTGTGAGGTGAAGAAGTATGAACAGCGCCATCCATCGGGATTTCCCCGATGTTTTTGCTCCGGATCATCATCCGGGCTATTTTGCACCCGGCGTCCTCACCCGGCTGTCGCCGCCCATTCATCAGGTGGTGACCCAGTCGGTCGTGGATCAACCCCCCGGCTAGGCAGCGTGACGCTGCACCCAAAACTCGCTGAAGGCTGTATGCGCCCGAGGCCCCCGTGCTCCGGGTGTGATAAACCATCACCCGGAAGGGGCCAGGGTGCAATCCTGGCAAGGAGCCGCAGAAAGGCCGGTGCGATACACTCCAGAGCCGGTCCCGTGTCGGGACCGGCTCTGGTTTTGCAGGGATATAACGATTAAATCGTAATTTATGGGCAGAATACCTCCCAGGTATACTCTCTTTGCCTTTCTATACACAACCTGCCCAGCGCGGGAGCGCAGTATGACTGCCCAGGCACTGGGCCGCTACTACGATTTAATTGTAATCTTTCTTCCTTTCCTTGTCAAAGGGGCCTTTCGTCCATCGGGCTGCGCCCTTTGTCCGGCCTTTTGCACGCCTTGTGCGCTTTCCTCTCCCCTTTGCCTTGTTTTCGGGCGATGGTGAGAAAATAAGCGCCGATTTGTTATCTTTTTGACAGTCCTCGCCCCTATTTTGCCCCGCATCGCCCGTCTTTTGCCCTCCATCCTAACATTTTTCCCTTCATCGCCGGAATTTTGTGCAATCTGCGCTTGCGCCGGAAAGAAAAATATGAGATACTCATGCTTGTTTTTTTCAATTCAATATATTGATGAAGGGATGGTTCCCATGGATTATCGTTTTTTGCTTTCACTGGCCATCATTCTGCTGTCCACCAAGGTGTTCGGCCTGATCTCCCAACGGGTGCAGCTGCCCTCGGTGGTGGGCGCCCTTCTGGCGGGGCTTCTGCTGGGGCCCACCTGCCTGAATATGGTGGTGGAAACCGACTTTTTGCTGAAAACCTCTGAGCTGGGCGTGATCTTCCTCATGTTCCTGGCCGGTCTGGACACCGACCTGAAGGAGCTGAAAAAAACAGGGCTCACTTCCCTGTTCATCGCCGCCTGCGGCGTAGTGGTGCCCCTCATCGGCGGCGCTCTGTGCTATAAGCTGTTCTTCCCCCAAGCCACGGGTGACGCCATGCTCCGGGCGGTGTTTGTGGGCGTTGTACTGGCGGCCACCTCGGTGTCCATCACCGTGGAGACCCTGCGTGAGCTGGGCCGCCTGCGCGGCAAGGTGGGCACCGCCATTCTGGGCGCAGCCGTCATCGACGACATTCTGGGCATTGTGGTGCTCACCATTCTCACCAGCTTCACCGATCCCTCGGTGAAACCCCTGATGGTGGTGGGCCGGATCATCGGCTTTTTCGTGCTGCTGGCCCTGGTGGGCTTCGTGGTCTACCGGCTGTTCCGGAAGCTGGGCAAGGCCTATTACAACCACCGGCGCATCGCCATTTATGGTCTGGTGTTCTGCCTGCTTCTGTCCTATGCGGCCGAGCATTTCTTCGGTATTGCCGACATCACCGGCGCTTATTTTGCCGGACTGATCCTGTGCAACATCGCCGAGGCCCAGCCCTACATCGCCCGGAAGATCAACATTGCCTCTTATATGCTCTTTTCCCCGGTATTTTTCGCCAGCGTTGGCATTGAGACCGATCTTCATGGCTTCACCCTGTCCCTCTTCGCTTTTGCTCTGGCCCTGACTCTGGTGGCCATTCTCACCAAGGTGATCGGCTGCGGCCTGGGAGCCAAGCTGTGCAAGTTCTCCGCCCATGACGCCCTGGCGGTGGGTGTGGGCATGATCTCCCGCGGCGAAGTGGCTCTGATCGTGGCCCAGAAGGGCGAGCAGGCCGGGCTGGTGGATGCCTCCCTCTTCCCGGCGGTAGTGGCCATGGTGATCGTCACCACGCTGATCACCCCTGTATTGCTCAAGCTGGTGATGGGCCGCTCTCCCCTCCCCGCTCCCGACGAACCCACCCTCACTGTCAAAAGCGGCGACTAGGCAGCGTGACGCTGCACCCATACTCTCCCCGGCTGTATGCGCCCGGGGCCTCGATGCTCCGGCTCCGCCGGAAGGGGCTATTGTGCGATCCTGGCAGCGTGGTCCGGTGCCCGGACGGCCATACTTTCTTTGCTTTTCTGCGTACAACCGGCCCGGCGCGGGAGCGCAGTATGGGAGCGGAGGCACTCCGCCAGCCCCTTGCAAAAACTCGAAAAAGTGGCCTAAGCCACTTTTTCGACACGCTCAACAAAAAAACCTCCCATCAGGGAGGTTTTTTGTCTGTTTATCCGTTGGCTTTTGGCAGCTTCACAAACTTCACCAATGCGGCCACGGCCAGGGCGTTGATAATGGTTTCGGGGATCATAAAGGTGCCGTTATAGGTCAGAGACCAGACCCAATCGGGCACAGCGGGATCGCCGGTGTGCCAGATGATGATGCCCGAGAGGAAGTGGCACAGAAACCGGATGACGCACACGGCCACCGTGGCCACGCCTGCGCCCACCACGGCATTTTTGAACCGGCGGGCCACCAGGGGCGCCAGACCCAGCAGGCCGAAGGGCAGCACATAGTCCAGCATCACCACCAGAAAGAACCACAGCAGCGTGCGCACCGGCGGAGCCCAGAAGCCCTCGATCATCTGAATGACGGCAAAGACCAATCCGGTGAGCAAGCCCCACTTGGCGCCATAGCGCAAAGCGATGAAGATGATGGGGGCCATACAAGCGGCGGTCACCGAGCCGCCCAAGGGCATCTCCCACACCTTTACCATGGCCAGCACGGCGGCCAGGGCCACCATAATGGCGCTTTCGGTCAGTCTTCTTGTGTTGTTTTTCTGCATCGTACCCATCCTTTCCCTGCCCGAAGGCAACAAAAAAAATCGCGGGAACAATGCCCGCGATGAAAGGCGGCGTGATGCCGCTGCCATACCCGGCAGCAGAATGAAGCCCATAATGATCTCTTCCTACGCTGGCATTACCCAGATCAGGTTTGAGGGTTGACGGTCTGTCCGTCTCTCAGCCGGCATGAAAACCAGCACCCCTGTCCACTTGTCATAGGAAGTATACTCCACCCTCCCCCATTTGTCAAGCGGAGTGCCTCCGCGGGCATACTCTCTTTGCCTGGGTGAACACAACCAGCCTTCGTTCTGTTGCCCAGCGCGGGAGCGCAATTTGGCCGTCCCGACACGGGACCGCTGCTAGAGTTGTTTTTTGATCTTTTCGATGACGCCCTTTTCCAGGCGGGAGACCTGGGCCTGGGAGATGCCGATCTCCTTGGCCACCTCGATCTGGGTACGGCCATCGTAAAACCGCAGGGCCAAAATCCGCTTCTCCCGCTCGCTCAGACCGCTCATGGCCTGCTTCATGGCGATCTGCTCGATCCAGCTGTCGTCGGTGTTTTTCGGGTCCCGCACCTGATCCATCACGCAGATGGCATCGCCCCCGTCCTGATACACCGGCTCATAAAGGGAAATGGGGTCGGAGATGGCATCCAGGGCAAACACCACTTCTTCCCGCTTCATGCCGATGGCCTTGGCGATCTCCTCCACGGTAGGCTCCCGCTGGTGTTCCCTGGTGAAGGCCTCCCGGGCGGTGAGGGCCTTGTAGGCGTTGTCCCGCAGGGAGCGGCTCACCCGCACCGGGCTGCTGTCCCGGAGATACCGGCGGATCTCGCCGATGATCATGGGCACGGCATAGGTGGAAAACCGCACATTCAGGCTCAGATCAAAATGGTCGATGGACTTGATCAGCCCCACGCATCCCACCTGGAACAGATCGTCGGCTGCTTCTCCCCGGCCGCCGAACCGCTGCACCACCGAAAGCACCAGCCGCAGATTCCCGGCGATGAGCTTCTCCCGGGCCTGCTTGTCTCCGCCCCTGGCCTTTTCCAGAAGCTCTCTGGTTTCTTTTCCCGTCAAAGTCGGCAGTTTGGATGTGTTGACGCCGCAGATCTCCACTTTTCCCTGCATTCGTGTTCCTCCCTTTTTTTGTTACAGACAGTATTGCCTGAAAAGAGAGAACTAATACCCAGAACACCCGCTGCGGCGGGTGTTGCCCCAGGTTTCTTCCCAGCGGCGAAAGCCGCCGGGCCCCTCCTGGGCCATTGGCGGCGTGTTATTTTGGCACAAGGCCAAAATAACTTGCAAGCCGTCAGGCGACGCCGCCGCTGGGTCTCGGGGAAAAACTAGGTTTTTCCCCGACCTTTTTCCAGCCTCCCGGCGGGGTCCCTGCCGAAGCCAAGCGGATACAACCAGCCTTTTCTGTGGCACTGGGCCAAAGAAAAGCCCCCCTTGTGCAAAGGGGGGACAGCATGGCAACGCCATGCAGGGGGGATTGTGAAACTTAGTGCACCAGTTAGCCAGATTCTGTAATTCAGCGCGGGAGCGCAGTTTGGGTGCAGCGTCACGCTGCCTAGAGGGTCATTTCCTTTTTCAGTCGGGAGATGATCTTCTTTTCCAGCCGGGAGATATAGGACTGGGAGATGCCCAGGAGATCGGCCACCTCCTTCTGGGTCAGCTCGTCCCGGCCGCCCAGGCCAAAACGCATGGAAATAATCGTCTTTTCCCGCTCACTCAGCCGGTCGATGGAGCGGCGCAGCATTTCCCGATCGGCGTCGTCCTCCACCGGGCGCATGACGCAGTCGGGCTCGGTGCCCAGAATGTCGGACAGCAGCAGCTCGTTTCCGTCCCAATCGGTGCTCAGCGGCTCGTCGATGGACACCTCCGACCGGGCCCCGGAGTGTTTGCGCAGCACCATCAGGATCTCGTTTTCAATGCACCGGGAGGCATAGGTGGCCAGCTTGGTGTTCTTGTCCCCCCGGTAGGTGTTCACCCCCTTGATCAGCCCGATGGTGCCGATGGAGATCAGATCCTCAATGCCGATGCCGGTGTTTTCGAATTTCCGGGCGATGTAGACCACCAGACGGAGATTGTGCTCGATGAGGGCCTGGCGGATCTCCGGCTCCTTGCCGGTGTAATGGGCCAGGTATTCCTTCTCCTCTTCCGGGGTCAGGGGCGGGGGCAGGCTCTGGGAAGAGCCGATGTAATAGATGGACGGCAGCTGACAAAGCCCTAGCTTTTCCAAAAGCTTCCGCCCCTTCAAGGAAAGAGCGGCCCGCAGCAAAGAGAGTTTCACGCAGTATTCCTCCTTTATCATCCCAAAATCGCCTGGCAGCCTTCGGGGGTGGAGATCCGCCCCGGGGCGATACCGATGAGCACTTCTTTTTCCTCCCGGCCATCCACCAGCATTTTGTCCGGTTTCATGGCCAGGAGCAATGCGCCGGGCTGGCCCACCGCCTGGTATGGCAGCAGCAGGAAGCGGCGGGAGCGGAGCCGTTCAAAGACCTCCGGCCCGTTGTCCCCCCGCAGGTTTTCCAGCGCCTGCCGCTCTTCCCGGGAAAGCAGCGGGACAAGGCAGCTTTTTTCCACCACCATCACCCGTTTCTGGCTCATGGGGTCCCGCAGAAGGTTGCCGGTATCCCGCAGAGCGTGCACCTCCGCCCACTGGCCGCCCACGCAGATCTTTACCCGGGCCGGAGCGGCTCTCCGCTCTCCCCTTCTGGCGGAAAAGGCCAGAGACAGCAGCACATAGGCCGCCCCGAAGGAAAAAAGCAGGCTCTGTATGGGCAGGTGCACATAGGGTACGCCGCCCCGCACCCAGAGCCGGTGACTGCCAGAGAGGGCGGTCAGGGCCATCACGCCGCCGCCCATGGCCATGGTCACGGACAAAAGCAGCAGGCTCAGCCGCAGGGCTTCCCCGGGAGAGCGGACATTGAATGCGGTAAGGCAGAGCAGCAGACAGCAGAGGGCTTTGATGAAAAGGCCCCACAGGCCCTGGGCCGGGGCAAAAAACAGCACAGCCGACAGCACACCTCCCAAAGCGGCGCTGAGCAGCAGCCGGGGCACAAAGCAGGCTTTGCCGCCCAGCCGGCCCACGCATCGCAGCAGGAGGTAGTTGATGCCGAAGTTGAGGAAAAACAGAATGTCCAGATAGACCACCATATCCCCCAGCCTCCTTTCCCCACCAGTATACTCCCTGTCCGCCGCATATTTTGTCGTGGCGAGCCGCCACGGCCAGACTGCGCTCCCGCGCTGAGCGACAGAGCGAAGGTTGGTTGGATGCCGCAGGTCAAAGAAAAAGCCCCCCTTGTGCAAAGGGGGGACAGCATGGCAAAGCCATGCAGGGGGGATTGTGAAGCCGGGCGCACCGGTTAGCCAGGCTGTATGATCGGGTGCGGGAGCGCAGTCTGGCCGTCCGGACACTGGGCCCGGGTGTGGTTATCGTCAGCCAAGTGTCGCCAATCCCCCCGGCGGCGCAAGCCGCCACCCCCCTTTGCACAAGGGGGGCTTTGGGGCCGAGTGTATGCAATTAGCTTTTGTTCTGTTGCCCGGTGCGGGAGCACCGCCTGGCCGTCCGGACACGGGACCGGCAGCGCAGTATGGCCGTCCGGACACCGGACCGCAGTCTGGCCGTCCCGACACGGGACCGGCACCCCGCCTTGAAAAGGGAGAGGAAAACTGCTATACTGGGGCCAGGGAAACCCATTATAATAATGAGAGAAGGTATCATTCATGCAGTTCAACGAAAAGCGTATGCTGGACCGGCTGATGGAGATGATCCGCATCGACAGTCCGTCCTTCCATGAAAAACCCATGACCGATTACCTGGAGAAGTATTTCAAGGACCGGGGCTATGAAGTATACCGGGACGAAGCGGGGAGCAAATTCGGCTCTGACGGCGGCAATGTGCTGGTGCACATTCCCGGCACCATGGAGGGCGAGGCCATCTGCTTCAACGCCCATCAGGACACCGTAGAGCCGGGCCGCGGCATCGAGCCTGTCTACAAAGACGGCAAGGTGACCAGTGCCGGTGACACCGTGCTGGGCGCCGACGACAAGTCGGGCATTGCCATGCTCATGGAGCTTCTGGATGTGATCAAGGAGAACGATGTTCCCCATCGTGAGATGTACTATCTCTTCACCATCTGCGAGGAGCAGGGAATGCACGGCGCCAAGAACTTTGACATTTCCAAATTGCCCTGCCGCAATCTGTACGCACTGGATGGGGCCGGCCAGGTGGGCGGCGTTTCCACCTCCTCCCCCTCCAAGTACGGCATCCGTGCCGTGTTCCATGGCAAAGCGGCCCATGCGGGCATCGAGCCCCAGAACGGCATCAACGCCGTGTGCATGGCGGCCCGGGCCATTTCCCTGGTAAAGTTCGGCCGCATCGACGAGGAGACCACCTCCAATGTGGGCCGGATCGAAGGCGGCGGCATGACCAATGTGGTATCCGATTCTGCCTTCTTCACCGCCGAAGTGCGCTCCCACAGCGAAGAGAAGCTGCAGCACCAGCTGGATCTGATCCAGAAGGCCTGCCAGCAGGCGGCCGAGGAGTTTGGCGGCAAGGCCGAGGTGGAGCTGAGCCACGATTATCCCGCGGCCAAGCCCAACCCGGAAAGCTTCCTCTATCAGCTGAATCTGAAGGCCCTGAAGGCCGAAGGCATCGAGCCTCACTATGTGATTTCCGGCGGCGGCGGAGATTCCAACATCTTCTCCGGCAAGGGCTTTGAGTGCGGCGGTATCTCCACCGGCATGATGGATGTCCACGGCGTCAATGAGACGCTGCGGCTGGATATCTTCCAGCAGGCCTTCAATGTGGTTTACCGCATGATGACCGAAAACCTCTAGCAGCGTGACGCTGCACCCAAACTGCGCTGCCGCGCTGGGCAACAGAACGAAGGCCGGTTGTGTTGACCCGGGCAAAGAGAGTATGGCCGTCCGGACACCGGACCCAGGGTGCGATCCTGGCAGGGTGCATGACAAAAAGCCTCCCAAATGGGAGGCTTTTTTGCTGAATCTTGGTTTGATTGCCTGGCGCGGGACCAGCGTGACGCTGGACCCGTTCCTTTCTTTGCCTTGGCCGGTTGTGTTGACCCGGGCAAAGAAAGTATGGCCGTCCGGACACCGGACCACGCTGCCTAGCGGAGCCACAGGCGCCGGAGGGGCTTTGCCCCCGCCTTGGCATCCTGCTCCATCTGCCGGGCCAGCCCCGCAAGCTCGGCAAGCTCCTGCTCGCTCAGCCCGTTTTTGCTGAAGCAGGCCTTGTCCGCAAGCTGGGAAGCCCGGGGCGGCGCCGGGGCATACTTCTCCAGCGCCTGGATGCGGCGGTAAATGGCCGCGGCCCGGCTGCGGCTGCTGCCGCAGGTCTCCTGCCGCCGCTGCCATCTGGGCCGGAACCAAAGCCATCCTCCCCCGGCTGAAACCAGCACCGACCCCAACAAAATCCCAAGGGGCCATGGGCTGCTCTGCTTTGCTTCCTCCTCCGGGCGTTCTTCTTCCGGCTCCTGCTCTTCCGGCTCTGTTTCCTCCGGTATCTCTTCGGGAACCTCTTCCGGCGTTTCCTCCGGTATCTCTTCTGGAACCTCCTCCGGCTCTTCGGGCACCACTTCGGCCTGCTGGGGAATGGCTCCGCCATAGCCCGGGGTCATCTCCACCGGCAAAAACCCCATCCCGGGCACATAGACCTCGGCCCAGGCGTGGGCCTGGCTGTCGGGCACCGCCAGCCAGGTCTCGGGGGTGATGTCCCCCTCGTTTACCACATACCCCTCCACATACCGGGCCGGAACCCCTGCCGCCCGCAGCAGCAGTACCCCGGCCGAGGCAAAGTGCATGCAATAACCCTTTTTGTTCTCGGTGAGGAAGTACCCCACATAGTCCTTCCCGGGGGGCACCGTGCCGGGAGCGGCATCATACCGGGCCGCCTGCCGCACCCAGGCGGAGATCTTGTCCACCTTGGTTTCCAGCGTATCCTCCGGGGAGACGATGGAATAGGCCAGCTCGGTCAGCCAGTCCTCCAGCTCCTCCGGCACCTGGAGACAGGTATCCTGGGCATATTGCTGGTATTGGCTTTCGGCCACCGCCAGGCTCTGGGGCAAAGACAGGCTCTGGTTCTGGCTCCAGTCGGGCAGGGCCACGGCGGAGACGGCATACCGGGTCCCCGGCCCTATGGAATTCATGTAGCTGTCCTTCACCCGGGTCAGGCTCTCTCCCTCATTCTGCAAACTCACCATGCCATAGGGAAGATAGTAATAATTGCCATTGGGCGCCGCCAGCTCCACCTGCACCCCATAGGAGGCGGTCTCGGGCCAGGTGGCCCGCATGGCCTGGGCCGTCAGGGTGAAGGGGGAAAACTCCAGCTGACCCAGAAAGGCGTCATATTCCAGCGCAGAGCTTTGGGCCCACCGGTCTCCTTCGTACCGGTCGGCGGAAAAGCCCTTGAGATAGAGCTTTTGCGGCTGGGTGCAATAGACCCGCAGGGCGGTCTCCCCGGTGAACTGGAGCCGCCCGGTGTCGTTCAGCTGGCTCTGACCCTTCTTCCCCTGGAAGGGAATGAGCACATTCAAGCTCACCCGGCTGCCGTTTGCCAGCTGATTGAGCTGCAAGCGCAGGCTTTCCACCTGTGGGGAGCGCTGGTAGCCCTCCCGGGGGCAAAGCACCCAGGCCAGGCACAACAGCAGCGCCACCCCGGGCAGCAGCAGGGCCCCCTGGCGGAAGGCCGCCCGGGAGCGGGCATGATGGGCACTGAGGGCCAGCCACAGCACCAGGAAGAGCATGGAAAACAGAGCCCACAGAGGCGGGGTGCGCAGCACCACGGCCTGGGCCAGAATGACCCCGCCCAAGGGCAGAAAGGCCGGAACAAACCACCGGTAGTGGAAACTGAGGGCCAGCAGCCCTCCCACCAGGCCAAAGCACACAGTGAGGAAGTGCTCGGCCACCTGCCGTGCCTCAGAAACCAGCAGATCCTGGAGGGGATAGAATTGTTTGACCCCCTCAATGTGCTGGGAATAGACTTCGCTCAGGCTGCACCCCACCTGGGCGCCGCCCTGGATCATTTTTTCCGGGTCATAGAGGCAGTACGCCATGAGCAGCAGGGCCAGCACCAATAGCCCCCGCCAGGGCTTTTTCATCAGCCAAAGGAGGCAAAGGATCAGAAGGCTCACCCAGGCGGCGGGGAGATAGATCCGGAGAAACCCCACCCCCATGGGCAGCAGATCCACAAAGCACCAGACCGCCGCAAACAGCCCCCAAAGGGCGCAGACGGCCTCCCACACCCCGGCCAGCACTTTTTCCCTGGTGGTCACGGCTGCACCTCCCCTTCTTCCTCATCTCCCAGCCAGAAACTCAGCCCTTCCGGCACTTCAAAGGGGCTTTCGGCCTCCTGGGGGGCCGGAGCGGGCTTTTTTTCTCCCAAAGTCCAGAAGAGCTTCTGGAGATCCTCCTTATTTTCCACCGGGAAGCGGTTCACCTCTCCCCCGCCCTGGCGCACCATGGCCAGGCAGGCGATCTCCTGCCCCAGCAGCTCTGTGAGCAGGCCAAAGGCCCGGTCCAGCTTGTTTTGCAGCCCTTCCGGCGTTCCCCGCAGGTCAAAGGCCACCACGGCGCCAGCGCGGCCGCCCCCCTCTGAGCGCACCAGCAAAGTTTGCAGCCGGGCCGAGTTCTTCCAGTGAATGCTGCGGAGGCTGTCCCCCGGTTTATAGGGCCGCACTTCTCCGCCGGTGGGGCTTTTGCCCTCGTCCCCTTCGCCGCCGGCGTCCTGGCCCCGCATTCCCAGGCCCTCGGCCTTTGCGGGACGGCACAGCACCGTTCCCTCTCCCCCTTTCCGGGAAAAGATGGGGAACAACCCCAGCAGATCATAACCCCGGAAATACCGGAGACGGCATTGCACCACGCCGAAGCTCCGGGAGGTAAAGGCGCTTTCCACCCATTCCTCTCCGCCGGCCAAAGGGAAGGAATGGCTTTCCCGGCCCTTCTGGCCGCTGAACAGGTTCTGATACTCCAGCTGAAAGGCCACCCGGCTCAGGGGCAGGCCCCAGGGGGCTTTCAGATGCACCCGCACCGGGCAGGCTGCCCCTCTTCTTCCCCCTTCCGGCGGCAGCAGGACCTCCCCCTGCAGCAAAAGGGCGGTGGGCAGGCTAAGGGCCAGGCTGAACAGGGGCAGAAGCAGGGTGAGCACCAGCACATAGCCCCCCAGCCAGCCGGGGAAGAGCACATAAAACAACGCCGCGCCGCAGAGCCCCATTCCATAGCGCAGCCAACAAAGCGCCATCACCGCAGCCGGGGCCGGGGGGTTTTCTGGAGGATGTCCTCCAGCACCCCTGGGGCGTTCAGGCCCCGGGCCTCTCCGGCGGGAGTGAGCAGCAGACGGTGGGCCACCGCCTCCCGGAAGAGCAGAGCGGCGTCCTGGGGCACCACATAATCCCGCCCCTGGAGGAAGGCCACAGCCTGGGCCAGGCAGGTCAGGGCGATGGAGGCCCGGGGGCTGGCCCCCTGGCGCACGCCGGGGTAAGTGCGGGTGGCCCCCACCAGCCGGACGATGTAGTCATAGACCTCCGGGCTGATGAAAACCTGCCGCACCTGTTTCTGGGCCTGCTGCAAAGCAGCGGCGTCCACCACCTGCTGGGCCCGCTGGATGTTCCCCTCATTTTTCCGCCGCAGCAGCTCCACTTCGGCGTCATGGCTGGGATAGCCCAGGGAGAAGCGGAGCATGAACCGGTCCAGCTGGGAGTCGGGGAGCAGCTGGGTCCCGGCCGAGCCGGTGGGATTCTGGGTGGCGATGACGGCGAAGGGCTGAGGGATGGGCCGGGTCACCCCGTCCACCGTCACGGCCCCTTCCTCCATGGCCTCCAGCAAAGCGGCCTGGGTACGGCTCCCGGCCCGGTTGATCTCGTCGGCCAGAAAGAGATTGCAGAGCACCGCCCCTTCCTGATAGCGGAAGGAGCCGGTTTTTTGGTCATAGATGGAAAACCCGGTGATATCGGAGGGCATCACATCGGGGTTGAACTGCATTCTTTTATAAGAGAGGCCCAGTGCCCGGGAGAAGGCCATGGCCAGGGTGGTTTTTCCCACCCCGGGGATGTCCTCCAGCAGCACATGGCCCCGGGCCAGCATGGCCAGCAGAATGCGCAGGATGGCGCCATCCTTGCCCACCACTTCCCGCTGCACCTCTTTCAGCACGGCCAGTGCTTCCCCCTGGGCCTTGCCCAAAATTTCTTTCAGCTCCTGTTCTGTGGCCATATCCTGGCTCCTTTCCCATGTTTTGAAAAGCGCCGCCGGGCATTGGGCTCGGCGGCTGAGCGCGTCAAAAAAGTGGCCCCCGCCGCTTTTTTGAGTTTCTGCAAGGGGCTGGCGGCGAGTCGCCGCTCCCATTCTTTCTTTGCTCCGGTAGGTTGTATATGCCCGGGCAAAGAATGTCTGCTTGCAGGGTCACCCTGCCCTTGATAGGTGCAAAAAGCTACGCACAGGTCGCAGCTTTTTGCGGATTGATGAAGGGCAGGGCAAACTATATCCTTTGCCTCATCGGTTCTTGGCAATCTGAAGCGCCGCCGGGCATTGGGCTCGGCGGCGGCTGTTTTAGTCTTCGTCAATTTCGTAATAATCCAGGTAGTCGTCCTCGTCCTCTTCTTCGGCCGCCTGTTCCTCCTTCACCACCTGGAAGAAGCGGAGCATCAGGGGCACAGAAGTAATGAGGAAAACCAGCAGCGCACCCAAGGCAGCTTTTTTCCGTTTTTCCGGGGGCACGCACAGTCCCGCAAGCACGCCCTCGGCGCACAGGCAGAATTTGATGAGGGCCAGGTCTTTCCAGCTGCTTTTGCGGCAGCAGGCATTGGCCCAAGAAAAGAATCTTCCCACTTTTTCGGCGATCATAAAAAAATCCTCCCCTTCCCCTTTTTCTGCGGGTTTTCTCCAGTATACCAAAACTTCCCCTTTTTGACAAGGCGGGTCCCGTGTCGGGACGGCCAGACTGCGCTGCCGCGCTGGGCAACAGAACCAGGGCCGGTTGTTTCCCGGGCAGCAAAGAGAGTTTTGGCCGTCCCGTCACGGGACCGGCTCACCGCCAGCCCCGGAATACCCAGGCACAGCAGCCCATACAGCCTGGGAGAGTATGGCCGCCCTACCCCTATCAATCCGCAAAAAGCCGCGACCTGTGCGTGGCTTTTTGCACTTCTCAAGGGGGGGGCGCCCCGCTGGTCCGGTGGCCGGACGGCCATACTTTCTTTGCTTTTC
>NZ_JAHLPO010000023.1:0-39840 GCF_018917925.1 Intestinimonas sp. MSJ-38
AATCTATTATTTCAACAATGAACGACCCGTCCGCAAACTAAAAGGAAAACCACCAGTCCCATATAGAACAGAACTGGTGGCATAAGAAATTTTGTGTCTACTAACTATTGACTACTTCACTTTGTGCAAAAAGGAAGGGCTGTTTTTGTTCAGTCTCCGATCCGGGCCTGCATATGCTGGGAAAAGTCCATCAGTCGCCGGGGGTATGTCTCGTGCATCAGCGGAGAGGACAAGAGGAAATCGGCGGTGGCCCGGTTGGTAGCCACCGGGATATTATACAAAGCGGCAATGCGCAGAAGGGCTTTCACATCCGGGTCGTGGGGCTGCTGAGTCAGCGGGTCCCAGAAAAAGACCATCAGATCGATCTCCCCTTCGGTGATCCGGCTTCCCAGCTGCATATCGCCTCCCAGGGGGCCGCTGCGATAGCCGGTGACCGTCAGGCCGGTGGCCCGGCTGACCAGCCCGGCGGTGGTGCCGGTGCCGCACAAGGTATGCTGAGAAAGCTCCTGGCGATGCTCTGTGGCCCAATCGATCATTTCCTGTTTCATGTTGTCATGGGCCACCAGGGCGATCCGCTTCCCCAGCCCCATATCCACTGTAATATACTGTGTTACTTTCATTTTTCTTCACTCCATTTATTATTCCACCCTTATTTTACCTGCTTTTCCTTCCTTTGAAAAGCAATTTCCCGTAAAGTTTTTTTGACGCCTGGCTCTTTTTTCCGGAACATGGTATGATAAAAGCACAACATCCCCTTTTTCAGGAGGTCATTGTGATGATGGAAAACTGGAAAACAGCCCTGGATCAGTGGCTCCAAAGCCCTTTTCTTTCCCAGAATGAAAAAAATACCCTCTCGAGTTCTTCTCCAGAGACTCTTAGCCCCACATTTCAGTCTGCCCTTTCCTTCGGCACTGCCGGACTCAGGGGAATTGCCGCCCTGGGGCCTGGCGGAGTCAACCGCTTTACCATCACCCAGGCCGCCCTGGCCTTCGGCCACTTTCTCCTATCCTCCCAAGGGGAAGAAGTTCGGCAAAAAGGAATCTGCCTGTGCCGGGACTGCCGCCTGAGCAGCCCTGAACTGGCTCAGGCCGCCCAGCAGGCCTTCACTTCCCTGGGCATCCCGGTACACTTTTTCACCGAGCCTCGCCCCACACCGGAACTTTCCTTTGCCGTCATCCACACCGGCGCCGCCGGTGGAATGAATATTACATCTAGTCATAATACAAAGGCATATAACGGATGTAAGCTGTATTCCCATACCGGGGCCCAGCTCACCGACGAAGAATGTGCCGGTGTCAGCCAGGAAATGGCCCGCATCTCCTTGCCCTGTGCTCTGCCGGAAGGGGATGCTTCTTTGGTCATCCCCTTGGAAAAGGAAACCGACAATGCCTACCTGGATGCTTTGATCCAAGACATCCCCCCCGTTTCTCTGCCGGAGGATCGGGCCCGGCTGCGCATCGTCTATACACCCCTTCATGGAGTGGGCAGTCTGCTTCTTCCCCGGCTGCTGAAAGAACAGGGGTTTACCGATTTGCACTGCGTCTCTTCCCAAATGGAGCCGGACGGCACTTTTCCCACAGCACCGGCCCCCAACCCGGAAAACCCGGAGACCTTTCACCTGGCCCTGGAAGAAGCCCGTCGCATCGGCGCCCACCTGATCATCGCCACCGATCCTGACGCCGACCGGGTAGCCTTCCAGGTGCTGCACCAAGGAGAATACCACAGCCTGTCCGGCCACCAGGCCGGTTCCCTTCTTACGGATTTTCTCCTTTCTGCCTTGGAGGATCACCAAGCCTCTCCCCTTCCGCCGCTGGTGATCAAAAGCATCGTCACCACCAAGCTGGCCGCGGCCATTGCCCACAGCCACGGCGCCCAGTGCATCGACACTTTCACCGGTTTTAAAAACATGGCTCCTCTGGCCTGCCAGCTGGAGCAGGAAGGAAAAGGCCGGTGCATCATTGCCTTTGAAGAGGCTATCGGCTGCATGATCGGCTCTCACTGCCGGGACAAAGACGGCCTGGCCGCCGCCTTGGCCTTCTGCCACCTGGCCGCCTGTTTCCTGGCCAAGGGACAATCGCCCCTGGATCGGCTGGGGCAGCTTTTCGCCGCCTTTGGCTGCTATCTGGAAGATGCCATCTCTCTGTCCTTTTCCGGTGAAGATGCCCAGGCCCGCATGGCCCAGACCATGCAGCAGCTGCGACAGCATCCGCCCCGGCATCTTGGCTCTTTGCCGGTGGCCTGCTGGCGGGATTACAAAAGCGGACTTTGTCATTCTTTGACGGAAAATGAAACAAAACCCCTTTCCCTCCGGGGCGCTGATATGGTATACTATGAACTGGTAGGCGGAGCCGCTTTGGCCATTCGCCCTTCGGGCACCGAACCCAAGATCAAATACTATCTGCTGGCTCACAGCCACAGCCGGGCCCAGGCTATGGAACAGCTGACTTCGCTGCGTCAGGCCGTGCCCCTGCTTTTGAACACAGATCAGGCCCCCGCATGATCCCGGCGGCCTTAGAAAAGGTGGTTATTTATGCGCAAAATTACTGTCCAAGCCAAAGAGCCAGAGAAAAAACATTCCAAATGGGTATTTCTGATCCCGCTTTTGGTCATTCTTCTGCTGGTGGCCGCCGCTGTGATCTTCCTGATCCTTCCCTCTGTGCGGGGAGAACAGTCTAACCCCCAGAAATTGCTGCAAAAATACTATTACAACCTGTACGCCGGCGATTTGAATGAGCTTTCTTCCTGTATGCCGGAAGAGCTGCGGGATGCTTTTGAGCAAGTGAGCACCATGGGCGGCGTCAGCAGCAGCATCTATCTGTCCTACCGCCAGCAGATGCAGGAGGAATTGGGTGAAAATCTCCAGGTGGAAGTGACCATCAACCAAAGTGAAAATGCCGGATCGGAAAAACTGAAGTCGGTACAGGATGATTTCCCCAAGGCGGCCACTGTCAACCTGGTGGACTTTGATGTGAAGATCACCGGGGATGACGGCAGCAAAACCATGACCGGCTCCACCTATGTGACCCAGATCGGCGGACAGTGGTACTTCACCACTTACAACCTGCTGGTCAGTGAAAAATAATTGCATCCTACAAAAAACGGAGAACCCTTTGGGTCCTCCGTTTTTTTAATCTCTGGGACGAATTTTCCGCCAATCGTAGGGCAGCAGTTCTTCCAAACGCATCACTTTGTCTTTTTCCACCAGCACCTGGGCCTTTTCATTTTCCGGCCCCAGCTGTACCAAAAACTGACGGCATCTTCCGCAGGGAGGTACCACATCCCCTTTGTCGTCCACCGCTGCCACAGCGACGATCTCACATTCTCCGGCGGTCACCATGGCGGCCGCCGCCGCATGCTCAGCACAAAATCCCATGGAACAGGCCGTATCAATATTGACACCGGTATAGATCTTCCCGCTTTTGGTCAGGATGGCTGCCCCCACGCTGCCAGCCTCGGTATAAGTGGTCAAAACCCGATGTCCCGCCGCCTCACGGGCCTTTTCATAGAGCAAAGAGAAATCGATCTTCATTTTGTTTCTCCCTCCTTTTGTTCAGTATACCATTCTTTTCTTCCACGGAAAAGAGTGTATTGAACCCCAGGAAAAAAATGATACCATCAAAACATAAAAAAGGAGGAAAAGCCCATGGAACTTGTCGTTGCACTGCTTCAGCTTCTGCCCACTGGCACATTGGAAGGAAACCTGGAAAAGGGCCTCTTTGCCTGCCGGAAAGCCCGGAGCATGGGGGCCGATGTGGCTCTCTTCCCTGAGATGTGGAGCACCGGATACCAGTTTCCTCCCCAGGGAGATGGACCGGCCATCCCCAAAGACCACCCCTTTCTCCAGGCCTTTCAGGGCTTAGCCAAAGAGCTTTCCATGGCCATCGGCATCACCTACCTGGAGGAGTTTTCTCCCCTTCCCCGCAACAGTTTTGCCCTCTTTGACTTCCAGGGCCAGAGGGTTCTGGATTATGCCAAAGTGCACACCTGTGATTTCGAAGACGAATATGCCCTGACTCCGGGGGATTCTTTTCCCGTGACCACCCTGGAAACCCCCAAAGACCCCGTGCAAGTGGGATGCATGATCTGCTATGACCGGGAGTTTCCCGAAAGCGCTCGGCTTTTGATGCTGGGCGGTGCAGAAATCATTCTGACCCCCAATGCCTGCCCCATGGAGATCAACCGCATTTCCCAGCTGCGGGGCCGGGCCTATGAAAATATGCTGGGCATCGCCACAGTCAACTATCCCATGGGGCATCCGGACTGCAACGGTCATTCCACCGCCTTTGACGGCATGGCCTATCTGGAGGAAAATGGTCAGATAGAGGGCCGGGACACCCTGGTGCTGGAGGCCGGAGAAGGCGAAGGCATTTATCTGGCCCCCTTCCCCTTGGATCAGATGCGCCAATACCGGGAAAGCGAAGTACACGGCAACGCCTACCGCCGTCCCAATCTATACCAAGCCCTTACCTCCCCCAAGGTTTCTCCGCCCTTTGTGCGGAAAGACGCCCGGCGATAAAGAAAAGACGCTTTCACATGAAAGCGTCCTTTTTGTTTGGGAACATAAAATAAGGGATTGTCCCGATGGCATCATGCTCGGGACAATCCCTTCCTGGCTTTTCTGCTAAAAGAATCAGATCAGCTCGATAATGGCCATCTCCGCGCCGTCGCCTCTTCTGGGCCCGATGCGGGTGATGCGCACATAACCGCCGTTGCGGTCCTGATATTTGGGAGCGATTTCGTCAAAGGTCTTCTTGACGACGGCTTCCTTAGTGATAAAGGCAAAAGCCTGGCGCTTGGCAGCCAGAGTGTTCTTCTTGCCCAGTGTGATCATCTTTTCGGCCAGAGGTCTCACCTCTTTGGCGCGAGTGACGGTGGTCTCGATCTTTCCGTTCTCCAGCAGATAGGTGACCATGGCGCGCAGCATCGCCTTGCGGTGGTCGGTGGGTCTGCCGAGTTTGCGGGTTCCTGGCATAATTTTACCTCCTTATATGCTCCGCCCCAAAGCCCGAGGCTCTGGAGGGGGCGGTCTCCCGACATCGGGGCCTTGAGCCCCGATGCCGGAGCTGACGATCAGTTGTTGTCGCTGGAGCTGAGCTTCAGGCCCATATCATCCAGCTTTTTGATGACCTCTTCCAGGGACTTGCGGCCCAGGTTGCGCACTTTCATCATATCTTCTTCCGAAGTATTGATCAGGTCGGCAACGGTGTTGATGCCGGCGCGCTTGAGACAGTTGAAGGAACGGACCGACAGATCCAGCTCTTCAATGGTCATCTCCAGCACTTTATCCTGGGTGGTTTCGCTCTTTTCCACCACCGTTGTCTTGCTGCCGATCTCATCGGAGAGATCCACAAACAGGCTCAGATGGTCTGTGAGGATCTTGGCAGCCAGCGAAACCGTGTCCCGGGCGGCAATGGTCCGGTCAGTCCATACTTCCAGTGTCAGGCGGTCATAGTCGGTCATATCGCCTACGCGGGCGTTTTCCACCACATAATTGACCTTATAGACGGGAGTATAGAGGGAATCCACCGGGATCAGGCCGATCACCGGCTGGGCGGGCTTATTGCGCTCGGCCAGGGCATAGCCGCGGCCGTGATTGAGGGTCAGCTCCATGGTGAATTTGGCGTCGGGCATCAGCGTGCAGATGGGATGATCCGGGTTGAGGATCTCCACATCGCTGTCGCAGCGGATATCACCGGCTGTCACCAGCCCCGGGTTGGAACTTTCGATGTAAACGGTCTTTTCGCCTTCGCTGTGCAGCTTGGCGATAATGCCTTTCACATTCAAAACGATCTCTGTCACATCTTCTTTGACGCCCGGGATCGTGGAAAACTCATGCTGCACCCCATCGATCTTGATGGTGGTCACGGCTGTGCCGGGCAGCGAGGAGAGCAATATACGGCGGAGCGAGTTGCCGAGGGTGGTGCCATACCCCCGCTCCAGAGGCTCCACGACGAATTTGCCGTAGGAACCATCCTCCAGAGAATCGGCGCACTCAATGCGGGGCTTTTCAATCGCTATCATCAGAATACCCTCCTATCGTTAAAGTTGCCTGTGTGATTGTCAATGAGGGTTCGGGTTATTTGGAGTACAATTCCACGATCAGGTGTTCCTGCACGGGCAGATCGATCTCGTCCCGGTTGGGCAGGTTCACAACGGTAGCGGTACCCTTGGCCCGGTCAACGCTCAGCCAGTTCAGAGCAGGCTTGGAGCTGTTGGCCTCAATGACAGCCTTGAACTTATCCAGGCTCATGCTCTTCTCACGGATGGCGACCACATCGCCGGCCTTGAGCAGATAGGAAGGAATGTTGACCTTCTTGCCATTGACAGTGAAATGGGAATGCTTCACCAGCTGACGGGCTTCGGGACGGCTCATAGCAAAGCCAGCGCGATAGACCACATTGTCCAGACGGCTTTCCAGGATCTTCAGCAGGTTCTCACCGGTCATGCCCTGCTTCTTGGTAGCCAGCTCGAAATAGCCCTCGAACTGACCTTCCAGGATGCCATAGTACTTTCTGGCCTTCTGCTTCTCCCGCAGCTGCATGCCATACTCGCTCAGCTTCCGGTTACGGCCCTGGCCGTGCTGGCCGGGGGCATAGGCCCGGCGGGCCAGAGCGCACTTATCGCTATAACATCTGTCGCCCTTCAGAAAGAGTTTCTCGCCCTCTCTGCGGCAAATGCGGCAGGTTGCGTCTGTATATCTCGCCATTGATCAAAACACCTCCGATTAAACTCTTCTTCTCTTGGGCGGGCGGCAGCCGTTGTGAGGAATGGGAGTCACATCCTTGATCATGGTGACTTCCAGACCAGCGGCCTGCAGGGCACGGATGGCGGCTTCACGGCCGGAACCAGGACCCTTCACATAGACCTCAACGGTCTTCAGACCATGCTCCATAGCAGCCTTGGCAGCTGTCTCTGCTGCTGTCTGAGCAGCAAAGGGAGTGGACTTTCTGGAACCCCGGAAGCCGAGGCCGCCGGAGGAAGCCCAAGACAGGGCGTTGCCGCCCAGATCGGTGATGGTCACAATGGTGTTGTTGAAAGAGGCGCGGATATGGGCCGCACCCTTTTCGATATTCTTGCGTTCGCGGCGCTTCTTAGTCGCGCCCTTCTTCGCAGCTTGTGCTTTAGCCATTCGTCTCGCCCCTCCTTACTTCTTCTTGTTGGCGATGGTCTTTTTGGGACCTTTGCGTGTTCTGGCATTGGTCTTGGTGCGCTGCCCTCTCACAGGCAGGCCCTTTCTGTGGCGGACGCCACGATAGGAACCGATTTCCACCAGCCGTTTGATGTTCATTGCGTTTTCGCGGCGCAGGTCGCCTTCGACCTGATAGCTGTGCTCGATGATGTCACGCAGCTTGGCCACTTCGTCATCGGTGAGATCCTTGACTCTGGTGTCAGGATTCACACCGGTCTTCTCCAGGATTTCATTGGAAAGGGAGCGGCCGATTCCAAAGATGTAAGTCAGTCCGATCTCCACTCTTTTTTCGCGGGGAAGGTCAACACCGGCAATACGAGCCATTTATTTCAGCACCTCCTGTGTATTTATCAGCCCTGTCTCTGTTTGTGTTTGGGGTTCTCGCAGATGACCATGACGCGGCCCTTTCTGCGGATGATCTTGCACTTTTCACAGATGGGTTTAACCGACGGTTTCACTTTCATAATCTGTATACCTCCTGTCTCAGCGGCAAATGATGGGAGAAAGCTTCCCTTATTTGAACCGCCATGTGATCCTGCCCCGGGAGAGATCGTAGGGGGACATCTCCAGGGTGACCTTATCGCCCGGCAGGATCTTGATGAAGTTCATCCTCAGCTTGCCCGAGATGTGAGCCAACACCTTGTGTCCGTTGGCCAGCTCCACCTGGAACATAGCATTTGGCAACGCCTCTATAACGGTACCTTCCACTTCGATCATATCTTCTTTTGCCAAACGAAATTACCTCCTCGGTTATTCTGCATTGGTGGGCGCCTCTTCTTGACGCAGCGCCCTGCGGACTTCACTGTTTGACAATTTTTCGCCCTGACGCAGCCGCCGGCCCTCTTCGCTGCGGCTTTTGGCCACAAAGGACACATGGCGTATTTTCTTGCGCTTGGGGCGTTCGACTCTGCGGCGCCGGCCATCGGCCAGCAGCAGATATTCGGCATCTGTATCAAGCACCATCAGCAGCCGGCCTTTGTCCCGGCCCTGCTGCGACAGCACAATGTCCGATTTTTCCATATCCGGGGCCATTTCAGTCTCCCACAGAAGTCAGTATGATCGGCTCGCCCTCAGTGATGAGAACGGTGTTCTCGTAATGGGCCGACAGGCTGCCGTCCAATGTCTTGACCGTCCAGCCGTCGGGGAGCACCTTCACCTTCCATGTGCCCATGTTGATCATGGGCTCAATGGCCAGGGTCATCCCGGGCATCAACCGCGGACCGTGGCCCGGCGCCCCAAAATTGGGGATCTCCGGTGCCTCGTGCATCTTTGTCCCGATGCCGTGGCCCACAAACTCCCGCACCACGCCATAGCCTCTTGCTTCGCAGTAAGCGCCGATGGCATGGGAAATATCGGAGATTCTTTGCCCTTTCCGGGCAAATTTGATACCTTCATAGAAGCTCTGCCGTGTTACATCGATCAGCTTCTGGGCTTCTTCCGAGATCTTCCCCGCCCCGAAAGTGGCGGCGTTGTCTCCGTAATAGCCCTCATAGATCGCACCCGTATCGATGCTGACGATGTCGCCCTCCTGGATCACCCGGTCACCCGGGATGCCATGGATCACTTCATCGTTGATCGAGCAGCAGATGGTGGCGGGAAAGCCGCCGTAACCCAGAAAGGCGGGTTTGGCCCCAGCCTTCTCGATCACTCTGCGGGCTGCTTCGTCCAGCTGGCGGGTGGTAACACCCGGCGCGACCAGATCGCCGGCGGCGAGGAGTGCCGCCTTGCTGATCTGTCCCGCCTTTTGCATGATTTTCAGTTCGTGTTTGGATTTGATGGTGATCATAAGGATATCCCCAACGCGTCGAACACCAACTGCGTGGTATTCGCCAGCTTTTTCTGTCCGCGTACCGCCAGCAAAAGGCCTTTCTGACGGTAATATTCCTTCACGGGTTCGGTTTCCTCATGGTAGATGTGCAGCCGGTTTTCCACCACATCGTGGGTATCATCCTTGCGGATGACCAGCTGACCGCCGCATTTGTCGCAAACCCCTTCGACTTTGGGCGGATTGTCTTCCACATGGTAGGTGGCCTGGCATTTGGAACAAATGCGCCGGCCTTCCATGCGATGCTCGATCTCCGAATCGCTGACCTCGATGGACAGCGCACCGTCGATCTTCGCAAAGCCGCTCAGTGCCTTGGCCTGAGCCAGCGTGCGGGGGAAGCCGTCCAGGAGATAACCGTTTTTACAGTCCTCCTGACCCAGACGCTCCTTCACCAGCTGGATGATCAGCTCATCGGATACCAGTTTACCGGCATCCATGGCCTCTTTCACCTGTTTCCCCAACTCTGTTCCCTGCTGCATGGCAGCGCGGAGCAGATTGCCGGTGGAGATGGTGGGGATTCCCAGCCGGTCTGCCAGCAGGCCGGCCTGGGTCCCCTTTCCGGCGCCAGGCGCCCCGAGAATCACAAGTTTCATTTCAAAGCCTCCACTGTCCCATAAAGGGACGCGTTTTATTCAAGGAAGCCCTTGTAGTGACGCATGAGCATCTGCGCTTCGACCTGCTTGACAGTTTCCAGCGCGACGCCCACCAGGATCAGCACCGAAGTGCCGCCGATGGCCAGACCGCCCAGACCCTTGATGTTACTCATGATCAGAGGCAGGATGGCCACGATGCCCAGGAACAGAGCGCCCATGAGGGTGATCTTACCCAGCACTTTGGCAATGAAATCGGTGGTGGGTTTGCCCGGACGGAAGCCGGGGATAAAGCCGCCATTGCGCTTGAGGTTGTTGCTGACCTCGATGGGGTTGAACTGAATGGTGGCGTAGAAATATGCAAAGCCCACGATGAGCAAGGCATAGACGATGATATAGGCCAGACTGCCCTGGCTGAAGGCCTTGCCGAAATTGCTCCAGAAGGAGCCTTCCTCCGGATTGAGGAACTGGATGATGGTGCCCGGGAAGGTGACGATGGAAGAAGCGAAGATGACGGGCATCACGCCGGACATATTCACCTTCATAGGCAGATGGGTGGACTGACCGCCGTACATCTTACGGCCCACCATCCGCTTGGCATACTGGATGGGGATGCGCCGCTCGGCGTTTGTGATGAACACGATAAAGGCGATCATGGCCACGGCCACCACCAAAATGACGATGACCGAAATCACATTCATGCTGCCGCTCTTCAGACCGTTGATGATGCTCATCACCGCGGAAGGACCGCGGGAAACGATGGAAGCGAACAGGATGAGGGAAATGCCGTTGCCCACACCTTTGGAGTTGATCTGCTCGCCCAGCCACATGATGAAGCTGGAACCGGCTGTGAAGGTCAGGATGATAACGATGGCACTCCACAGATCGGTGCGGGTCAGAACGCCGCTGGTGCGCAGCATAATATAATAGGTCCAGCCCATGAGCAAAGACAGGGCGATGGTCACATAACGGGTGATGGAAGCCAGCTTTTTCCGGCCTTCCTCACCGCCGTCCTTCACCATGCGCTCCAGGGCCGGGATGGCCACCTGCAGAAGCTGCATGATGATGGAAGAGTTGATATAGGGATATACCGACAGGGCAAAGATGGAGGCTTGAGAAAAGCCGCCGCCGGACAGAGTGTTGAAATAGCCCAGCAGGGTGTCGCTGTACTGTTTGAACACATCGGCCAGAGCCTTGGTATCTACATAAGGCACATAAATGGCATAGCCAAAACGAAAGATCACCAGCGCAAAGACCACGAACAGCAGCTTCCGCCGCAGATCAGGAATCTTCCACGCATTTTTAATGGTTTCTATCATGGCTTAGACCACCTCCGCCTTGCCTCCGGCTGCTTCGATCTTCTCCTTGGCGGATTTGCTGAAGCCGGCGGCCTTGACGGTCAGCTTCTTTTTCAGTTCGCCGTTGCCCAGCACTTTCACGCCGTCGCAGGCTTTGCCGATCAGGCCCTTTTCCAGCATGGCCACCACACAGATGGTCTCGCCGTCTTCAAAGGCGTTGAGGGCTGCCACATTCACTTCGGCATAATGCTTGGCAAACACCTTGTTGTTGAAGCCGCGCTTAGGCAGACGCCGGGCCAGCGGCATCTGGCCGCCTTCAAACCCGGGGCGCACGCCGCCGCCGCTTCTGGCCCACTGGCCTTTATGACCCCGGCCGGCAGTCTTGCCGTTGCCGGTGCCGATGCCCCGGCCCTTGCGCTTGGGCTCCTGGTTGGAGCCGGGCGCCGGAGAGAGTTCATGCAATTTCATGGGGCGCACCTCCTATTCGCAGGTCTCCACAGAGAGCAGGTAGCCGATGAGGGCGATCTTTCCCTGTGTCTGAGCGTTATTGGGCTGCACAGTCACATCCCCGGGGCGCTTGAGGCCCAGGGAGTTGGCTGTGGCGATATGCTTCTGCAGTCTGCCGGACAGACTCTTTTTGAGAGTGATCTTCAGATTATCCATTCAGATTCCCCTCCTTATTTCGCCAGCTGCTCGGTGGAGATTCCACGGGCAGCAGCCACCTGTTCCGCATCCCGGAGCGACTTCAGGCCTTCCATGGTGGCGGCCACGACATTCTGCGGGTTGTTGCTCCGCAGACTCTTGGTGCGGATGTCTTTGATGCCGGCCATTTCCACAACGGCACGAACAGCGCCGCCAGCGATCACGCCGGTACCGGGAGCGGCGGGCTTCATCAGCACCTTGCCGGCGCCGAAGGTGCCCAGCACCTCGTGGGGGATGGTTGTGCCCTCCAGGGAGATGCGGACGAGGTTCTTTTTGGCATCTTCGATGCCCTTGCGGATGGCATCGGGCACTTCGGAAGCCTTGCCCAGGCCGTAGCCCACGATACCGTTCTGGTCACCAACCACAACCAGAGCCGCGAACTTGAAGATACGGCCGCCCTTTACGGTTTTGGAAACACGGTTCAGGGAGACAACTTTCTCCTGCAGCTCCAATGTGCTTGCATCTATCATACGAGCCATATTCTACCTCCCATTAAAACTGGAGTCCGCCCTCGCGGGCGCCCTCTGCGAGTTCTTTGACGCGGCCGTGGTAGAGGTAGCCGCCGCGGTCGAACACCACGACGCTGATCCCCTTGGCTTTTGCGCGCTCGGCCACGATCTGGCCGACCTTTCTGGCCGCTTCCTTGTTGCCGCCGTAAGAACCAAAGTCCTTTTCGGTGGAGGAGGCAGAAACAAGAGTGACACCGTTGGCATCATCGATGACCTGTGCATAGATGTGGTTCGCACTGCGGAACACATCCAGGCGGGGTCTCTCGGCGGTGCCGGAAATGTTGGCGCGCACTCTCTTGTGCCGCTTCAGGCGCTGAGCGTTCTTGTCGATCTTCTTAACCATTGATGCGCACCCCCCTTATTTCTTCTTACCGCCGGCCTTGCCTTCCTTGCGGCGCACGACCTCGGTAGCATATTTGATGCCTTTGCCCTTATAGGGTTCGGGCGGTCTCTTTTCCCGCACTTCAGCGGCGAACTGGCCAACCATCTGCTTGTTGGGGCCAGAGATGATGATCTTGTTGGGGGCAGGTACATCGATGGTGATACCGGGGATCTCGTCCATGATCACCTGATGAGAATAACCCAGGTTCATCACCAGCTGCTTACCCTGCTTGGCAACACGATAACCAACGCCGTTGACTTCCAGCTCCTTGCTGTAGCCCTTTTCCACACCTTCCACCATGTTGGCGATCAGGGTGCGGGTCAGGCCATGGAGCGACTTGTGCAGCTTAGCCTCGCTGGGGCGCTTGACAACCACATGGCCATCTTCCACAGCGATCAGCATATCCTTGTGCATTTCCTGTGTCAGTTCCCCTTTGGGGCCCTTCACATGCACCACATTGCCCTTGACATCCACGGTGACACCGGCGGGGATGCTAACGGGCAGTTTACCAATTCTGGACATATTCCGTTATCCTCCCTTACCAGACAAATGCCAGGACTTCGCCGCCGACATTCAGCTCGCGAGCTTTCTTGTCGGTCATGATGCCCTTGGATGTGGAAACGATCGCAATACCCAGGCCCTTGAGCACGCGGGGCAGCTCGTCGGCGCCGGCATAGACGCGCAGGCCGGGCTTGGACACGCGGCGCAGGCCGCAGATCGCTTTTTCCTTGTTGCTTTTCAGCGTGATATGAATCATGCCCTGGGCGCCGTCATCCACCAGTTCGAAGGCCTTGATGTAGCCTTCGTCCAGCAGGATCTGGGCGATGGCCCGCTTCATGCCCGAGGTGGGCACATCCACAGTGCTGTGGCGGGCGGATGTGGCGTTGCGGATACGCGTCAGCATATCGGCAATAGGGTCTGTAATAACCATTTATTATCCTCCTTGCAGAAGTTAGAGATTGGCTTGCCATCTCCACTTTTCTTTGGGCGGGGCCATAAGGCCCCTTTCACATACAAACGGGGGTTACCCCTCGTTTTTACCAGCTGGCCTTGCGCACGCCAGGGATCTGGCCCTTGTAGGCCAGCTCACGGAAGCAGATACGGCAGATGCCATAGTTGCGCAGATAGGCATGAGGGCGGCCGCAGATCTTGCATCTGTTGTAGTTTCTGGTGGAAAACTTGCTGCCGCGCTGCTGCTTCAAAACCATAGACTTTTTAGCCATGCCAACAATCCTCCCTCTTATCTGGCGAAGGGAGCGCCAAGCAGTGTGAGCAGCTCTCTTGCCTCTTCATCGTTCTGTGCGGTTGTGGTGAACACGATGTCCATGCCGCGGATCTTGTCGATCTTGTCATACTCGATCTCCGGGAAGATCAGCTGCTCTTTCACACCCACAGCATAGTTGCCATGGCCGTCGAAGCCGTTGGCATTGATGCCGCGGAAGTCGCGGACACGGGGCAGAGCCACATTGAAGAACCGATCCAGGAACTCCCACATGCGGTCGCCACGCAGGGTGACTTTGGCACCGATGGGCATGCCTTCACGCAGTTTGAAGTTAGCCACAGACTTCTTAGCCTTGGTGACCAGGGCCTTCTGACCGGTGATCTTAGCCAGATCGTTGCACACAGCGTCCAGAGCCTTGGAGTTGTCGCGGGCTTCGCCGCAGCCAACATTCACTGTGATCTTATCCAGCTTGGGGATCTGCATGGGGCTCTTGTAGGCGAATTTCTTCATCAGGGCCGGAGCGATTTCGCTCTGGTACTTTGCCTTCAGCCGGGGCACATACTTTTCCTCAGCGATATTAGCCATTGTCTCTTCCTCCTCCCGTTATATGGTCTCGCCGCATTTTGCGCAGACTCTGACCTTCTCGCCGGAGGCAAGAATCTGATGTTTGACTCTGGTAGGCTTATCGCACTTGGGGCAAACGCGCATCACCTTGCAAGCGCGGATGGGGGTCTCCTGCTTCATGATGCCGGAGGGATCGCCCTGCTTGCGGGGTTTCACATGCTTTGTGGCGAAGTTGACGCCTTCCACCACCACTTTGCCAGCGGCGGGATGGGTGGAAAGGACCTTGCCCTTCTTGCCCTTATCTTTGCCGGAAAGCACTATGACGGTATCGCCCTTTTTCACATTGAGTGTATTCATAGCGTCCTCCTTACAGTACTTCCGGAGCCAGGGAGAGGATCTTCATATAATCCTTCTCGCGCAGTTCTCTGGCCACGGGCCCGAAAATACGGGTTCCTCTGGGGTTTTTGTCTTCCTTGATGATTACAGCCGCATTCTCATCGAAGCGGATGTAAGAACCGTCCTGACGGCGCAGGCCCTTCTTGGTGCGCACGATGACAGCGCGAACCACATCGCCCTTCTTCACCATGCCGCCGGGAGCTGCCTTGCGGACGGAAGCGACGATCACGTCGCCGATGTTACCGTATCTGCGGGTAGAGCCGCCGAGAACACGGATGCATTTCAGTTCTTTCGCGCCGGTGTTATCCGCAACGCGCAGATAAGATTCCTGCTGTACCACGGCAAACCCTCCTTACTTCGCTTTCTCAATGATCTCAACAAGACGCCATCTCTTGTCCCGGGACAGGGGTCTTGTTTCCATGACCTTCACGCGGTCGCCCACGCCAGCTTCGTTCTTCTCGTCATGGGCTTTCAGCTTATATGTTCTGTTGATGAACTTCTTATACAGCGGATGCTGCACTCTGTCTTCGATCGCAACAACGATGGTCTTATCCATTTTATCGGAGACGACCTTGCCGACCCTCGTCTTGCGGAAAGCTCTCTCGCTCACCTGCGTTACCTCCTTTACCGCTTAGGACCGGGCCGCAAGCTCGCGCTCGCGGATGATGGTCTTGACTTTCGCGATATCTCTTTTGACTTCGGCGATCTTGTTGGGGTTATCCAACTGGTTGATAGCGTGCTGAAGTCTGAGATTAAAGAGATCTTTTTTCAGATCGCCGAGCTTTGCGTTGAGCTCTTCGGCCGACAGCTCACGGATCTCATTTGCCTTCATCATACTTCACCACCTGTTTTCTCATCAAAGTCCGCGCGCTTCACAAACTTTGTCTTGACGGGCAGCTTATAGCCAGCCAGGCGCATGGCCTCACGAGCCACTTCCTCGCTGACGCCGCCGATCTCGAACATCACTCTGCCGGGCTTGACCACGGCAACCCAGTATTCCGGGGAGCCCTTACCGGAACCCATTCGGGTCTCGGCGGGTTTCTCTGTCACAGGCTTGTCGGGGAAGATCTTGATCCACACCTGACCGCCTCTCTTGATATAACGGGTCATGGCAATACGAGCGGCCTCGATCTGGTTGCTGGTGATCCAGGCGGGCTCAGTCGCCATCAGGCCGAAATCGCCATTGGAGACAAAGTTGCCTCTGGTGGCCTTGCCCTTCATACGGCCTCTGTGCACTCTGCGGTATTTTACTCTCTTAGGCAGAAGCATTACTGGGCGCCTCCTTCCGTTTTGGGAGCTCTGGGGGCCGAAGCGCCGCCCTGACGGTTGTAGCCGCCCTGGCCGCGATTGTTGTTGTAACCGCCCTGACGGTTATAGCCGCCCTGGCTGCGGTTGTTATAGCCCCGATTGTTGTTGTAGTTGCGGCGATCACCGCCCCGGCGGTCGCCATCCCGGCGATCCCGACGGTCGCGGCGGTCACGACGGGGAGCTTCCACTTCGGTGGTCCGAGGACCGCCGGTGAGGATCTCGCCCTTGTACAGCCAAACCTTCACGCCGATGCGGCCGTAGGTGGTGTTGGCTTCCGCAAAGCCGTAATCGATGTCGGCCCGCAGGGTCTGCAGGGGAATGGTGCCCTCGTGATAGTGCTCGGTACGGGCGATTTCAGCGCCGCCCAGACGGCCGGACACGCACACCTTGATACCCTTGGCGCCCAGCTTCATGGCCCGGCCGATGGACTGCTTCATGGCCCGACGGAAGGAGATGCGCTTCTCCAGCTGAGCGGCGATGTTCTCGGCCACCAGCTGAGCGTTCAGGTCGGGGCTTCTCACTTCCACGATGCTGATGTTGACGCGCTTGCCGATCATCTTCTCCAGCTCGACGCGGAGCTTTTCGATCTCAGCGCCGCCCTTGCCCACGATGATGCCGGGACGGGCGCAATGGATGATGATCTTCACATTCTTGCTGTTGCGCTCGATCTCGATCTGAGGAACACCGGCAGCATACAGCTTCTTCTTCAGGAACTTTCTGATGTTATAGTCTTCTACCAACAGGTCGCCGAAGGCGTTGTCTTTGGCATACCAGCGGGAGTCCCAACCCTTGATGACACCCACGCGAAGACCGTGGGGATTGACTTTCTGGCCCATAACTAACCTCCTGACCTTATTCTTTTTCTTTCAGGACGATCGTGATGTGCGATGTCCTTTTGAGGATGCGGAACGCTCTGCCCTGAGCGCGGGGACGAACCCGCTTCATCACGGGGCCGGGGCAAACGAAGACCTGATCCACATACAGCAGATCGGTGTTCATGTTGTGGTTGTTTTCAGCGTTGGCTGCTGCACTCCGGAGCAGCTTCAGCATGGGTTCGCAGGCTGCCTTGGGAGTGTTCATCAAAATGGCAGCGGCAACCCCGACATCCTTACCGCGGATCAGGTCGCAAACGATCTTGACCTTCCGGGGGGAGATGCGGACGTGCTTCAAATAAGCTCTTGCTTCCATCTGTCTTTCCTCCTAAGGCTTATTTGCCGTTGTTGGATGTTTTGCTGCCCGCATGGCCCCGATAGGTCCGGGTGGGAGCAAACTCGCCCAACTTGTGGCCGACCATGTCTTCTGTGATATACACAGGCACATGCTTTCTGCCGTCATGGACAGCAATGGTGTGCCCGACGAACTGGGGGAAGATGGTGGAGGCTCTGGACCAGGTCTTGAGCACTCTCTTCTCGCCAGTCTTATTCATTTCGTTGACCCTTTTGATCAGCTCGGGAGCCACAAAGGGGCCCTTCTTAACGCTTCTGCCCATAAGTTGTGTCTCCTTTCTTTATTTGCCGTTGCGGCGTCTGACGATCTGCTTGTCAGTGCGGTTCTTAGTCTTACGGGTCTTGTAACCCATAGTGGGCTTGCCCCAGGGAGTAACCGGGCTGGGACGACCGATGGGGCTCTTGCCTTCGCCGCCGCCGTGGGGGTGGTCGCAGGGGTTCATGACCGAACCGCGCACGGTGGGACGGAAGCCCTTATGGCGGGTACGGCCAGCCTTACCGATCTGAACATTCTCATAATCGATGTTGCCAACCTGGCCGATGGTGGCCTTGCAGTTCATGCGGATATACCGCACTTCGCCGGAAGGCAGACGAACCTGAGCAGCTTCGCCCTCTTTGGCCATCAGCTGAGCAGCGCCGCCAGCGGAGCGCACCAGCTGGGCGCCGCGGCCGGGATACAGCTCGATGTTGTGGATGATGGTACCCAGGGGGATGTTGGCGATGGGCAGGCAGTTGCCCGGCTTGATATCGGCGTTAGCGGAGGAATAGACCACATCGCCCACTTTCAGGCCGTTGGGAGCGATGATGTAGCGGCGCTCTTTGTCCTCATATTCCACGAGGGCGATGTTGGCGCTGCGGTTGGGATCGTATTCCAGAGTCAGGACGGTGGCAGCCATGTCCATCTTGTCCCGCTTGAAGTCGATGATTCTGTATTTTTTCTTGTTGCCGCCACCGCGGTGACGAACAGTGATTCTGCCATAGCTGTTACGGCCGGAATTCTTCTTCAGAGTCTCCAGGAGGCTCTTTTCCGGCTTAACCTTGCTCAGGCCCGAGTAGTCGATCACCGTCATGTTTCTTCTGGACGGAGTCGTCGGGTTGAAGGTCTTGATAGCCACTGTGTTTCACTCCTTATTGTCTTTTTGCTTTGCGCCGCCATAAGCGGCATACATTCAGAGGGGGAAATGTTCCCCAGGCCGTTCTTTTTTAGAACATGCCCTCGAAGATCTCAATGCCCTTGGAATCTTCGGTCAGACGCACAATGGCCTTCTTCTTTTTCGCAGTGCAGCCGGTGTGGACGCCCACTCTCTTTTCCTTGCCCCGAACATTGATGGTGTTGACGCTCAGGACCTTTACCTTGAAGATCTCCTCGATCGCCTTGCGGATCTCCACCTTGTTGGAATCGGTGGCCACCTCAAAGACATACTTCTTGTCGGCGATGCCAGCCATGCTCTTTTCGGTGATGACCGGGCGGAGGATCACGTCGTATGCAGTTTTCATTATGCGTATACCTCCTCGATCTTGGCCACCGCGGCTTTGTCGACGATGAACTTGTCGGCCCGCAGGATGTCATAGACGCTGATGATGCTGGAGATGGTGGTACGCACGCCGGGGATATTCCGGGCGGAGAGCACCACATTCCGGCGCACTTCAGGAGTGACCACCAGGGACTTGCCGGCGGCGCCCACATCGCTGAGGAACTTGACGAAGTTCTTGGTCTTCACTTCGCTCAGATCCAGGTTCTCGATGACCATGATGTTGCCGGCGGCCGCCTTGGCGCTCAGGGCGCTCTTGATGGCCAGCTGGCGGGACTTCTTATTCATATGATAGCCGTAATCCCGGGGCTTGGGGCCCAGGGCGATACCGCCGTGGATCCACTGAGGAGCGCGGGTGGAACCCTGACGGGCCCGACCGGTGCCCTTCTGGCGCCAGGGCTTGCGGCCACCGCCGCGAACTTCGGCCCGGGTCAGGGTGCTCTGCGTGCCCTGACGCTGGTTGGCCAGGTAGTTCTTCACGGCCTCGTGCATGACGGCGGTGTTAGGCTCGATGCCGAACACAGCGTCGTTGAGCTCGATCTCGCCCACGACCTTGCCGCTCATATCGTAAACATTTGTTTTAGCCATTGTCTCTTCCTCCTTCCCTCGACCTTACGCCTTGACGGTGTTCTTGATGAACACGATGCCGCCCTTGGGGCCGGGGACTGCGCCGCGGATGGCGATGAGGTTCAGTTCCTTGTCCACCTTGGCGATGTCCAGGTTCTGGATGGTAACCTGCTCGCAACCCAGGTGACCGGCCATCTTCTTGCCGGGGAAGACCCGGGAAGGATCGGTGTTGGCGCCCATGGAGCCGACGGAGCGGTGCACAGGGCCCACGCCGTGGGTGTGTTCCTGGGAATGGGCGTTCCAGCGCTTGATGATACCGGCGTAGCCCTTACCTTTGCTGATGCCAGTGACATCCACCTTGTCGCCTTCGGCGAACACATCGGCGTAAACGATATCGCCCACATTGTAAGAAGAGATATCGTCCAGACGGAACTCTTTCAGGTATTTCTTCATGCTGACACCAGCCTTTTTCAGGTGACCGGCTTCAGCCTTGGTCAGCTTCTTCTCCTGGACATCGGAAAAGCCCAGCTGGATGGAATCGAAGCCTTCTTTGTCCACAGTCTTTTTCTGCACAACGGTGCAGGGGCCGGCTTCGATGACAGTGACAGGGATGACCTTGCCGGTTTCATCGAAGATCTGCGTCATGCCGACCTTCTTGCCAATGATGGCTTTCTGCATTGTATTTCCTCCTTACAGGTTATTGGTTAAGGGGGTCCTGCCCTTAACTTGACCCTCCCGCCGGAAAGCGGGCATTTCGGGTACTGCGCGTTTTCTTCCTCGCTCTTTTTGGTTTAGAGCTTGATTTCTATCTCGACGCCGGCGGGCAGATCCAGGTTGGTCAGAGCCTCCATGGTCTTCTGCGAGGGCTTCAGGATATCGATAAGGCGCTTGTGGGTGCGGCGCTCGAACTGCTCACGGCTGTCCTTATATTTATGGACGGCCCGCAGGATGGTCACGATCTCTTTCTCGGTAGGCAGGGGAATGGGGCCGGAGACTTCCACGCCGGTGCGCTTGGCTGTCTCAACGATCTTCTCCGCCGCCTGATCGATCACCTGATGATCGTAGGCCTTCAAGCGAATTCTGATTTTCTCTGTGTTTGCCACTGTGTGTTCCTCCTTGACTTGCGAACGTAATCAAATTTTGTTGACCGCGTTCGGCGGGAAATCCTGCAACGCTTCCGTGTGTATCTCGCTTTGGGCATGAAAGAAGCCGGCTGCATAGACGCAATCTTCCGGCATTTTATGCACCCGTTGGTTTCCCGAAAGGGCTTTCCTGCACGATGCAGGCAGTTCCCATCCGCGGATACTCGCGTGCTGTTTGTTTCCCAGCCGCCCGATTGTCGGACATACTCCACCAAAGTTACCCGCCAAAGGCGGCAATCTCCAGCTTCATCGCATTATATATGTTCACGCCAGGACAGTATTCTCTTCCAGGCGCTTAATTAGAATACATCATTTTCAGCTTTGTGTCAATAGATTGTACAAAAATTTTTTCAAAATTTCTGGCACATTGCCCTTTTCCCGGGCAATGCCCGGGAAAAAGGCCGGTTTTCAGTCTCCATAGACGGCGATGCCGTTGGGAATATGGCGGCCCTGGGTCTTGTTGGCCGCCGAGGGCCGGGAGATCTCCCTCCCCCGGTAGACCATAATGCTGGAGGAGCCGCCATCCAGGTTGCAGGCCTGCACCGCCCCATAGCGCCCCAGGATCTCGGCGCAGTCTCCCACGGTGCAGCCAATGGAATACCCCGGCGCCCGGCCATCCACCACCAAAAGCAGCATGGTTCCCTCTTCGGTCTGGCCGATAGCGGTGCGGGGCTGCACGCCCCAACCGGCGCTGCCCTCCACCACCTGCTCTCCGTTGACGATAAGCGCCGGCTTGAACTCCACTGCGTCCCGGTAGGTACTCTCTGAAGCGCCGATGTGCAGCCGGTTTTCTTTGTCAATGCCAATGGTCTTATAAGTGCCGCCCACAGCGTCGTTTTTCTTCTTGCCCCCGGAGATCACAAGGCCGTGAGCCGTTCCTCCATTGCCGTGGCCGTCCGGGTCATAAAAGCCGCTGGCATTGGTCAGAAGCACTGCATCCCGCTTTTCGGCAATGTCCGCGGCCAGAGACCCCACGCTGCCATAGCTGGGGGCCAGGGCTACTCCCACCTGGGAGGGGTCCCGCACCAGAGCCAGCCGTCCCACATAGCCTTCCCCGGTGACCTTACAGATGATGATACCGTTGCGGGTATCCACCGCCAGCACCTGATCTCCCTTTTTGGTGCGGATACCGGTGTCCTCGTCCTCCAGCCCCGCTTTATCGATGAGAAGATAGCCCTCTTCGTCAATGGCCTCTTCCCCGTGTTCCTTCATATATTCCTCAAAGGAAGCTTCTTCGATCTGAGGATACTGCTGGAAAAAGTCCTTTCGCAGTTTGTCCCAGGGAGTGGCCTGGCTCTCGCCGAAGCCCTTTTCCTTCCACTGGCTTTCCAGCCCCTGCTGTCCCTGCTCCACTTGTTCCCGCTTCCCCATCACATCATCGATGACAAAGGAGGGAATGAAGGCGGTGGCCAGCCACTGATGGGTCATGGTGCCCATGGCCGTTTCGATGTAAATGGCCCGCCATTTGGCGATGAAGGGGATGGGCGAAAAGACCGCCACACAGTAAAGCCCGGCCAGGAAAGTCAGCGCCACAAGACTCCTTTTCCAAAACCGCCTCTTCTTCTTGGTCTTTTTCCCCGGCTTTTGGTCCTGAGGTACCGGCCGGCCGGTCAACCGCGCTTTCCGCTCCAGCTCTTCCCTCTTCCACACCTGCTCCCAATCGATCTCAAAGGGTTCTTTTTCGCTTTCGGTCTTTTTGGGAGAAGGTTTCCGGCGATTTTTGCCGCCCCATAGCTTCATCCCTTCCCCTCCTTTCTTTTTCGACAGATTTTTCCCATCATACCATAGCCCATCCGTTTTTGTGTGAATATTTTGTAAGAAAGATACTTTCCCGCATACATAGACGGATTTTTTCATAGAGATGTTCCATCTTGACAGACAGGTGGGATGTGTTTTGCTGAAAAAAATCCTTCGCCGGCCAGCGCTGCTTCTGCTCCCTGCCGCCCTGGCCTTTGCCCTGGTGCTCTCTTTCTTTTCTTCCTCCCCTCCGGCGGTGACGGCTTCGGCCTCCAACACCAACTGGGGCCTGAGTTTCCAAAAAAAGGGGGAAGCGCCGGTGGGCAATGCCACCAGCGAATATCTAGCGGGCTACAACGCCCGTTACCTGGGAAATACCCAGCAAAAGACCATTTACCTCACTTTTGACTGTGGCTTTGAAAACGGCTGCACCGCCCCCATCCTGGATGCGCTGAAAAAGCACAATGCCAAAGCCACTTTCTTTGTGGTAGGCAATTACCTGGAAACCGCTCCGGAGCTGGTGCAGCGGATGGCCAAAGAAGGGCATATCGTGGGCAATCACACCTATCATCACCCGGATATGTCCCAAATTGCCGATCTGGACAGTTTCCGTAAGGAACTTACCGCTGTGGAGGAAAAATACAAGGAGATCACCAAAGAAGAGATGAAGAAATACTACCGTCCGCCCCAGGGGAAGTTCAGCGAAAGCAACCTGGAGCAGGCCCGGACACTGGGATATCAAACGATATTCTGGAGCCTGGCCTATGTAGACTGGTACACCGACAAGCAGCCCTCCCCGCAGGAGGCTTATGATAAATTGCTGCCCCGCATCCATCCCGGCGCCATTGTGCTGCTCCACAGCACCTCCCAGACCAACGCAGATATTCTGGATGAACTGCTTACCAAATGGGAGGATATGGGCTACACCTTTGGCACCCTGGATGAACTGAGCGCCTGAACAAAAGCAAGAGCCTTAGGAATCACTCCCAAGGCTCTCTTTCCATTTAATGTTCTTTCACAAAGCGGCGGATGATCTCACAGGAGCGAACCAGGACTTCTTCCTCTTCCTGATTCAAAGGAAGCTGCCACACCTCTTCTGCTCCGTCCCGGCCTATGACGCACAGAGTACTGGCAAAGACACCCTCCTGGCCATACTGACCGGTGAGAAGGGCCGAGCAGGGCATCGCCCGCTTTTCATCCCGCAGGATGGCCCGGGTGATGGCGGCGCCGCAAGCGGCCACACCAAACTCGGTGGAACCTTTGCCCGGCACGATCTGCCAGCCGGTCTCCACCGTCTCTTTGGCGGCTTTCAGATCTTCATAGCTCCCCGCCTTGATCTCCACCGGCTAGGGCAGATGGCAAAGGCCATCCATCAGATCATCGGCCTGGGCTCGGGCTTTCTTTTCATCGGTATCGATGAGCATCACCCGGCGGCAGATTCCCTGGATCACCAGGCTCATGGCCACATGGCCGCCCACATGACCAGCGCCGATGATCCCCACTGTTTGATTGTCCATGGTTCTTCTCCGTCTCTTCCTTATTATATAATTATTATATAATATGTATATTTATTATATTCGGGTCACCAGCTGGGTCAGCAAAGCCACCCGCTCCAGCCAGGCACTGAGCTGCACCTGCTCATGCTGAGCATGGGCACCCTGGCCCACAGCTCCCAGACCGTCCAGGGTAGGAATACCCAGGGCCGAGGTGAAGTTGCCATCGCTGCCGCCGCCCACAAAGGCCCCTTCCACAGAAAGGCCCATTTCTTCTGCGGTTTTTTGGGCCAGCGCAAACAGCTGCTGATTCCGGGGAGTAAACTCCAGCGCCGGACGGCCGATATCCCCTTCCACTTTCAGGGTGATCCCCTCCCGGCTGGGCTTCAGCCCCTTGATGATGCCGTCGATGCGCTGAGCCTCTTCCATGGTCCAGGTGCGCACATCGATCTCCATCTCCGCCTGGGCCGCCACGATGTTGGCCCGGGTACCGCCGTGGGTCACGCCCACATTGACGGTGGTTCCCTTCTCCAGATCGGTAAGGCTGTGGAGGAACAGAATGATCCGGGCCGCCTCTTCCAGAGCGCTGACGCCCTTTTCCGGCTCATTGCCCGCATGGGCCGCCCGGCCATGAACGGTGACCACATATTTGCCGGTTCCCTTCCGAGCGGTTTTCAGATTGCCTGTCTGGCCTTGGCTGGGCTCCAGACACAAAGCTGCCGCACTCTCCCTGGCCTTTTCCTCAATAAGGGCCTGGGAAGTGCCGCTGCCTACCTCTTCATCGGAATTGCACAGCAGGCAAAGCCGTTTCTGCAAAGGCAGCTCCAGCTCCTTGCAGATCTTCATAGCCCAGATGGCCGACACCAGTCCGGCCTTCATATCATAAGCTCCCGGGCCATAGAGCACATCCCCCTCCTGCCTGAGAGGCAGAGCGTCTTTGTCCCACACGGTATCAAAATGGGCCAGCATTAGAATCTGTTCCTTCTGCTCACCCAGAGTGAAGCTCATATGGTCGCCCCGCTTTTCCTGGGGGTAGATCGTCCCATCGATGCCCACCCGCTCTTTCACCAGCTCCCGGATCTTCTGGCCGCAGGCATCGGCCAGCTCCTTGCAGGTGGTGGGAGACTGGGCTTTGGTCAGCTCCACCAGATCCCCGATGATCTCCTGCCCATGGGCTTCCACATATTCTTTGATACGCTTTCCCTGCTCGTCCATAAAAAATACCGCCCTTTTGCTTTTTGTTTCATTGTAGACCCCCTGCCCCAAAAAGGCAAGGCTTTTGACAGGGGCGGCGGAATGGGTTACAATACAATGTGCGAAGCGACAAAAACAACCTGTGGGGGTATTTTATGCGAACAATCCTTTGGTTTATTTATTTCTGGGCCTATCTGGTGGCTGTGCTGCCCAAGTTCTACCGGTGCAAAAAGCTCACCGCTCAAGGACGCATCAAAGAAAGCGACGCCATTATGGAAGATGCTGTGCGGAAATGGGCTCGGCGGCTTCTGAAAGCGGCCGGCGTCAAGGTGGAGATCACCGGTCTGGAGAACATTCCCCAGGGGGCCGTGGTCTATGTGGGCAACCACCAGGGCAATTTCGACATTCCCCTGATGCTGGGTTATCTGCCCAAGCCCTGCGGCGTTCTGGCAAAAAAAGAGCTGGAAAAGGTGCCTTTTATCCGCAGCTGGATGAAATTGCTCCACTGCGTCTTTGTGGACCGGAGCAATCCCCGCAAGGCGGTGGAATCGTTGGGCAAAGCCACCGCTCTTCTGGAAGAGGGGTACAGCATGCTCATCTTCCCCGAAGGCACCCGCAGCCGCGGCGAGCAGGTGGGCCCTTTCAAAACCGGCGCTTTCCGGGCGGCCTCCAAAGCCAAAGTGCCCATTGTGCCCCTGTGCATCAGCGGCTCTTACAAGGTGATGGAAGCTCATGGTTTCTGGATTCATCCGGCCACAGTGCGCATCAAATTCCTGCCTCCGGTGCACACCGCCCAGCTGGATCGGGAAGCTCTGAAAGATCTGGATACTCATATCCGTCAGCTTATCGTGGAAGAAAAGGCGAAAATGTAAGTTTCCATTCTCCTGATCCAAAACACATAAAGGCCTTCTTTTGCGCATATCCATTTCCCATGGATCGCTTCAAAAGGAGGTCTTTTTTTGAAGAAGTTTTGGCAAAAGTCCTGGGGCTATGCAGCCCTACTCTCCCTTCTTTGCTTTCTGTTCGCTCGGGCCTGGCCCGAGCCGGAGTCTCCCTTTCTCCCCACTGGTAACCAGGAAGGCGTGGATGTGCCGGTGGCGATGTACCACCATGTGCTGGAAGAAGACAGCAGTCTTTTGGGGGATTATGTGATCTCCCGTCAGGAACTGGAAAGCGACCTTCAATGGCTGCAAAAAGCAGGCTACACCCCGGTCTCCCCCGATCAGCTCATCGCTTACGCCGCCGGAGAAGGCGAACTTCCCCAGAACCCCATCCTGCTCACCTTTGACGATGGCTACGAGAGCTTTTTTGCCAATGCCTATCCCTTGCTGCAAAAATACCAGATGCCTGCCGTGGTCAGCGTCATCGGCCGCTATTCCGACCTGTATTCCCAGCCCGATGCCGTCCGCCACCTGAACTATTCCCATTTGGATTGGGACCAGGTGAAAACCCTTTCCCAATCCCCCTATGTATCCATCGGCAGCCACAGCTACAATATGCACGACGCCGCCGGACAGGAAAGCCGTTCCGGGGCCAAAAAGCTCCCCGGCGAAACCAACGAGCACTACGCCCAGGTCTTTACCGCAGACACCCAAAAGATCCATGAGGCCATTACCGACGCCACAGGAAAAGAACCCACGCTGTACGCCTATCCCTTTGGTTTTTACACCGCCCAAAGCGAAGAAATTTTAAAAAGCCTGGGGTATCAGATCACCCTCAGCTGTGAAAGCCGGGTGTCCCGCATTACCAGGGACCCCTCTTCCCTGTTTCTCCTGGGGCGCTTCAACCGTCCCCACGGTCTGTCCTCCCAGGACTTTTTCGCCCGGATGCAGCTGGAAGCCACAGAAGGGGTCTGAAACAAAAAACCGGCGGATGGATTCCGCCGGTTTTTAGGTTGTCAGGACTTAGACCACCAAGAAGAACTTGAGCAGGAAGAGGATGGCCAGCACATAGGTCAGCACCGTGACCTCCTTGGCCTTGCCGCAGCACAGCTTGATGGCGGTATAGGCGATGAGAGCGATGCCGATACCGTGGCCGATGGAGCCGGTAACAGGCATAAAGATGAGCATCAGCGCCACAGGCACCACTTGGCTGATATCGTTCCAGTCGATGTTTTTCAGTCCGCCGATCATCAGCACACCCACATAAATCAGGGCGGCCGAAGTGGCCGGCGCCGGAATCAGCGCGGCGATGGGGGCAATGAACATACAAAGCAGGAAGAGCACACCAGTGGTCAGGCTGGTCAGACCGGTACGGCCGCCGGCCTCCACGCCGGAAGCCGATTCCACAAAGGTGGTGACGGTGGATGTGCCGGTGATGGAACCGACCAGAGTGCCCACCGCATCGGCCACCAGGGCCTGCTTCATCTGGGGCATTTTGCCATCCTTGTCCAGCATACCCGCACGGCTGGCTGTGCCAACCAAGGTGCCGATGGTATCAAACATATCGATCATGCAGAAAGTGATGATGAGCATCACAGCAGTGCCCCAGCCGATCTGGAAGAAGTCGGCGAAGTCAAACTTCATAAAGGTGGTATTCATCATATCAGCGAAGGGAGGCACAAAGGAAGCATCCTTCAGAGAAGCAAAGGGAGCAAAGCCATCCAGGAAGATGAAGCCGCCCACCCAGTAAACCACAGCGGCCACCAGCATACCATAGAGCACAGAGCCCTTGATGCCCTTGTGGTTCATAGCCACGATGGCAAACAGGCCCACCAGTGTGGTGACTACATAGAGCACCATGGTGGCATAGCCTTCCTTACCCATGGTGTCCCGGGTAATGGAAGAAGTGAGGTTTGTGAAGAAGGTGCCCAGCATATAGAAGGGACCGCCGTCCTCAGTGCGCACACCGGCATTGGAACCGAAACCGATGTTCATCAGCATCAGGCCGATGCCCGGGGCAATGCCCATACGCACACCCAGAGGAATGGCCTCCACGATCTTTTCCCGCACCCGTAGGAAGGACAGCACCAGGAACAAAATGCCTTCCACCAGAATGATGCACAGGGCGGCATTGTAAGCGCCGGTATACTCCATTCCGGTCATAGCGGCAATGTTGCCCACCACCAGAGCAAAGAAGCTGTTGAGACCCATGCCGGGGGCCATGGCAAAAGGCTTGTTGGCCGCAAAAGCCATCACCAGCGTACCGATACCCGCCGACAGCACTGTGGCCATAAACACCGCATTCCACAGTGTCTGGCCGCCGTTTGCGCCAAACCCCGTAAGCAGGTTGGGGTTGAGGGCCACGATATAGGCCATGGTCATAAAGGTGGACAGGCCTGCCACGATCTCGGTCCGGACGGTAGTGCCATTCTCTTTCAGCTTGAAGAGCTTTTCCATTTGGCTCATTGGCAAAATACCTCCAAAAAATATTTGGAAAGCCAGCCCATCCGGACAGAGGGGGATGGCTCACCGATTTTAGTCTACAAGAGACTAAGAAAAAAAGCAAGCTGGAATTTTTCATAAAAAATTCACATTTTATTTGCTTTCTTCTCTTTTTTCCCCAAAATTTTTTCATCCTCTTGAGCTTTTCTCCTGAAAACAGTATAATATTTTGGGAGTTCGTATCTCTCCCACACAAACTCAGTGAAAAGGGGCGTCATCGCCATGCATTATCACACCATGACCATCGCCGGCCTGGAGCGTCAGCTCCCCATCTGTCCGGTGAATGAAAACCTGTCCATCGGGGCCTTTGTCATTTTTGGCGACGCACCCCTGACGGTAGCCTGTGCCAAAGCCTTGCTGGAGCGGGCTCCGGAATACGATTACATCATCACAGCCGAGGCCAAAGGCATTCCTTTGGCCCACGAAATGGCCCGTCAAAATGGTGACCGCCACTATTTTGTAGCCCGGAAAAAGCCCAAACTCTATATGACCGGTATTTTTGAAGTGAGCGTTCACTCCATCACCACCCGGGGCAAACAAAGCCTGTACCTGGACACAGCCGATGCGGAAATGATGCGGGGCAAGCGTATTTTGCTGGTGGATGATGTGATTTCCACCGGTCAGTCCCTGGCTGCCACCGAAAGCCTTGTCACCCAGGCCGGCGGCATTGTCTGCGGCCGTATGGCCATTCTGGCTGAGGGCGACGCCCAGAAGCGGGAGGACATCATCTATCTGGAAAAACTCCCCCTTTTCAATCCCGACGGCACGGTGAAAACAGAAGAATAAGGGCAAACCAATCAAAACACAAAAAACCGGCTCCTTTTCCCGTGAAAAGGAGCCGGTTTTTTTATCTTATTTTAAAACTCTCCGGTATCTTATTCCACTGAAATGATGTAGGAATACACCGGCTGACCGCCTTCGATCACGGTGATCTCTGCGTTCTTGGCTTCCTTGGCGAACATCTCTTTCACCTGTTCGGCCTGCTGCTCATCGGCACCCTCACCGTAGAAAATGGTGATGAAGCCGCTCTTCCGGCTGCACAGATCCCGGGCTAGGCGCCGGGCCACATCTTCAAACCGGGGGCTGTTGCTCAGAAGCTTGCCTTCCACCAGGGACATAAAGTCGCCCTGTTTGATGTTCTTGCCATCAAACTCGCTGTCCCGGGCGGCATAGGTGATCTGACCAGTGGAGACCTTGCTGGCGGCCTCCATCATGGAAGCCCGGTTCTGCTCCGGCTCGGCGTCTGGATCAAAGGCCAGCATGGCGGTGATGCCCTGGGTCACCATCTTGGTGGGCAGCACATACACCAGCTTTTCCGACAGCTCGGAAGCCTGCTCGGCCGCCATGATAATATTCTTGTTGTTGGGCAACACAAAGACGATCTCCGCCGGAGTCTGATCGATGGCGTTGAGAATATCCTCTGTGGAGGGGTTCATGGTCTGGCCGCCTTCCACCAGGTTGTCAATGCCCAGGTCTTTGAGCACCGAGGAAATCCCTTCGCCCGCTGCGACGCCCACAAAACCGTACTTTCTCTCCGGGGCGGCCACCTGCCGCTTCACTTCGGCGGGAGCCTCATTCTTCCGGTGGAGCTGCTGAACCATGTTCTCAATCTTCACCGTCAGCAGCTGGCCGAACTTCAGTCCTTCGGCCAGAGCCTTATCCGGGGTATCGGTGTGCACATGGACCTTGACGATCTCATCGTCCTCCACAACCACTACGCAATCGCCGATGGTCTCCAGGAAGCGGCGGAATTTATCCACGCTCTTTTTCTGGTCCTCCCGGGCAGCGATGAATTCGGTGCAATAGGCGAAATTGATCTCCCCTTCGTCAAACTGGGAGAAATCCGCAGCGGCCATCTCCACTTTGGGCTGCTTGGGAGCCAGGAAAGAGAACTTGCTCTTGGGCTTGACTCCGGTCAGGCTGGCGTGCATATTTTCCAGAATGAGCACCCAGCCATAGCCGCCGGCATCCACCACGCCGGCCTTTTTCAGCACCGGGTTCTGTTCCACTGTGTTTTCCAGCGCTTCCCTGGCCGCAGTGATGGCGGCCGAAAGCACTTCATCCACTTCCCCATTGCTGGCCGCTTCCTTCAGCGCGCCTTCGGCCGCCAGGCGGGAAACCGTCAGAATGGTGCCTTCGGTGGGCTTCATCACCGCTTTGTAAGCGGTGTTGACCCCTTCCTGCAGAGCCTCGGCAAATTCCTGAGCGTTAGCACCGCCCAGCTCTTTCAGCCGCTTGCCAAATCCCCGGAACAGCAGGGATGTAATGACGCCGGAGTTGCCCCGGGCGCCTCGAAGAAGAGCGGAAGAAGTCAGATCCACCGCTTTGCCCAGAGTGGGCTTTTCGAACTTCATCAGTTCGGCCGCAGCGGCGTTGAGGGTCATGGACATATTGGTACCGGTATCGCCGTCGGGCACCGGGAACACATTCAGTTCATTGATCTCCTGCTTCTTCTCTTCAATGGCGGCGGCCGCCGCCAGCATCATATTCTTAAAATTCTCACCGTCGATAATCTTAACCAAATTCCTACGCCTCCTGTCAATCCACCCGGATGGAATCCACGCAGATCTCGATTTGCCCCACAGGCACTCCCGCCAGGCGCTCCACATTATAGCGCACTTCGCTGATGATGGACTGGCACACTGTGGCGATGTTGATGCCGTGATCCACGGCGATGTGGAGCTGCAAGTCGATCTTCCCATCCCGCTCGGCCACCTTGACGCCCTTGGTCATGGCCTCCCGCTTGAGCAGATAGACGATGCCGTCCTTTACCGAAGTATGGGTCATGCCCTTGACGCCAAAGCAGTTGGTGGCCGCGATGCCCGCGATGGAGGCCACTACTTCCGCCGAAAGCGTCACATTTCCATATTCCGTTGTCAATTTCACATTAGTACCCCCTTATTCAGGTAGAAACACAGCCATGTCACCCATGGATCTCTATGGAAACTCCGGGGCCTTTCGGCCTCCGGATCTGATTCTTGGGCTATTGTATCATATCCCCATGGAAAATGCACGAATATTTTGCTTTTTCCCCTGGGTAAGTTCTCATCCTGCCCATTGGTGGAGATTGTAATAAGGATTTCGGTTGGCCCCTACCACCTGGTGCATCACACCTTGGCCGGTGACCACGCAGCCCCGGCCAAAAGCCATGGGCACAAAGGGCATTTCTTCCTGGAAAGCGTCATAAAGGGCCTGCTGGGCCTGTTCTTCCTCACCGGGAAGGGCACTTTTCCAGGCGGTGATGGCCTGGGTCAGCGTTTCACTAGCCCCGCCGTAACACAGGCTTCCGCCCCGCTGTACCATCTGACTGATGTCAAACTGGTCGTTCAGAATGGTCTCCCCGTAATAAAGGTCAAAATCGTCCCGGTTCAGGGCCTGCTGAAAGTCTTCCTGGGGCAGGGTGCGCACAGTGACCTGGATACCGCTTCCCACCAAGGACTGGCAGACGATCTCCGCCGCCTGGATCTTCATCTCACTGCCTTCCGGCACCAATAGTTCCAAAGTAAGATTATTGCCCTCCGGGTCGTTATAAATGCCGTCTCCATCGGTGTCGGCATAGCCGGCCTGCTTCAAAAGGGCATCCGGGTCCTTCTTCTCGGCCTCAAACTGCTCCAGCTCAGGGGACACCGGGAGGGATGCGCCGTCTCCATAGCCGGAAAAGGCCTTCTGCACCAAAAGATCCCGATCCAACGCCGCCGAGATGGCCTGGCGCACCAGGGGATCGGAAAGGGGCCCGCTGTTTTTGTTAATACCCAGGTGGTGGAAATCGCTGGTAGAAAAAGTGGTCACATCAAAATTGCCCCGGATGGCCGTGTCGGTGGCAAAGGGCTTTTCAAAACAAACCCCGTCAATGACACCTGCACCTATCACATAAGACAATTCGCTGTCTTGGTACAGAGCGGACAGACGGATGCTCTCCACGCCCACCGCGCCTCCGTGCCAGCTGTCATTGCGCAGCAAAGTGACGGTGCCATCCTGGGACTGAACCATAAACCGCCCGGTGCCCAGAGGATTTTCCTCATCCCCGTCATTCCGGGGCACCACCGGTATGGTCAGCAGCCGGGGCAGCTGGGAATCCGGGGTGCCCAGCCGGATGCGCACCGTATACCTTCCGCTGTAAGTGCAGGAAGTGATGTTTGCGCACCGGGAGGCAAACAGGGTGCTCTCCCGGGCCTGGTTGATGGAATAGACCACATCCCGGGCCTGCATCTCGGTGCCGTCGTGGAACAGAACCCCTTGCTTGATATAAAAGGTCCACTGGTCACCATCCACCTCATAGCTCTCGCAAAGAACATTTTCCAGTTGAAAATCCGGGCCAATGGCAAACAGGCCTTCGTAAATCAGCGGCAGCAAGTAATAGTTGTATTCCGTGGTCACCTGGAAGGGGTTGAGAGAATCGGAAGGATTATAAGCCAAAGCAATGGCGGTTTTCTGGCCGGGCACGGTGGTCTCCGTTTCCTCCTCCGGCTGCTGCTGGGGAAGGCCCACAGCATCCTGGTTTTCCTCTGTCTCTCCTCCCGCTTCGGTGGTATGGCAGCCGCCGCACACCAAAGACAAAATCAGCAGCAGCGCCAAAAAAGATCGTCTCATAGGCTTCACCGTTCCAGTGCAATCAGTCCGGCGTGAACGCCTCTGTGGGTCCCCTGGCGCCGGTGGGACCACCACAGTTTTTCCTCACCGCAGCAGGTGCATTCCTCACTGACGGCCACCTGCTCCGGAGGCACACCCGCCTGAGTGAGCCGCCAGAAATTCAGCCCTTTGGTATCCCAGTGGAATTTGTCTCCCCGCACCTGGCAGAACCGCTCTGCCTCTTTCCCAAAGCGGGCCATGAGCAGATCGTATACATCCCGGTCGGTCTCAAAACAATCCTGGCAGATGGAAGGACCGATGGCGCACACCAGATCCTCCGGGTTCGTTCCATACTCCTTTTTCATCAGGGCGATGGTCTTTTCGCCGATGGCCTGGGCGGTGCCCCGCCAGCCGGAATGGACACAGCCGATGGCATGGTTTTGCTTGTCATAGAACATCAGCAGCTGACAGTCAGCGTAAAAACCCATGAGGCAGACCCCGGGCACATTGGTGACAAGGCCGTCGCTGGACTGCTTGTTATCAAAGCCGATGCGCATCCCAGGCGCCCACTGGCGCACCACATCAATGAGATCGGTGTGCTCCTGGCGAGTGCGGACGATATCCTCATAATCACACCCCAGAAGCGCCGCAGCCCGCACGCAGTTTTCCCGGATGTTCTCCGGGCTGTCGCCGGTGTGACGGAAATTCAGGCTTTCAAACTCCCCCCGGCTGACGCCGCCTTGGCGGGTGGTATACAAATGCTGCACGCCGGGGCTTTCCAGAATGGGTGCGGCCCACCGCACCGCCATATCCCCCAGATCTTCCGCGATAAATTGGGACAAAAAGGTCCCTCCTTTCCGGCGGTTTTCCCGCCTTTTCCATGGTTGCCGCTTTTCTCTTTACCGGATGTTCACCCGCTGCACTTTCTGGCAGCGGCCGGTTTTTTCGTCAATGTCAAAAATCGCTCCCAGCAAAGCGCAGTCCAGATCACTGGATTCAAAACGGGGCCCCAGTTCTCCCCGGAAATAGGACACCGACTGCTGATATTTGACGCCGATCACCGACTCCTGGGCCCCGGTCATCCCCGCATCGGTGAGAAAACCGGTGCCCTGGGGCAAGATCCGCTCATCGGCGGTCTGCACATGGGTATGGGTCCCCCACACCGCTGACACCCGGCCGTCCAGGAAATAGCCCAGAGCCTTTTTCTCGCTGGTGGCCTCGGCATGGAAATCCACCAGAAAAATGTCGGCCTTCTCCTGTTTCAGCAGCCGGTCCGCCGTCTCAAAGGGATCGGAGGTGCGGAAATCCATATTGAGCCGCCCCAGCAGGTTGATGACACAAATGTCCACTCCATTGTGATCCACATGGCAAAAGCCAGTTCCCGCCAGCTGAGGCGCCAGGTTGTGGGGCCGGATGATGGGGTCTCCGTCATCCAGATAATCGCAGATGGAGCGCTGGGCATAGGCGTGATTTCCCAGAGTGATCACATCGGCTCCGGCGTCAAAGATCCACCGGGCCTGCTTGGGGGTGATACCCCGCATAGAGGCATTTTCCCCGTTGACGACGATGAAATGCACTCCTTCCTGCCGCCGCAGAAGACGCAGGTTTTTTTCCAGAGTCAAAAGCCCCGGCTGGCCGCACACATCACCGATGGCCGCAATACGCATACTGTTCTCCTTTGCATTCAGAAAATTTGCTGAAAAAGCAGGGAGCCGCCCCAGCAGGACGGCTCTCCCCAGCGGACCCTGTGGCCCGCCCCTGTTTGTTTTCCTTATTTCGCCCAGTTTCCTGTGGCCGAAGCCTTCAGATAGGCATTGATGAAGCTGTCCAGATCCCCATCCATCACCGCCTGGATGTTGCCGTTTTCACAGCCGGTGCGGTGATCTTTCACCAGGGTGTAGGGCATGAACACATAGGAGCGGATCTGGCTGCCCCATTCGATCTTTTTCTGCTCGCCCTTGATATCCTCGATTTTGTCCAGGTGCTCCCGCTCTTTGATCTCCATCAGTTTGGACTTGAGCATCCGCATGGCCACTTCCCGGTTCTGGTGCTGGCTGCGTTCATTCTGGCAGGCCACGATGATGCCGGTGGGGATGTGGGTGATGCGGATGGCCGATTCGGTCTTGTTCACATGCTGACCGCCGGCGCCGCCGGAACGGTAGGTGTCCACCTTCAGATCCTCGGGGCGGATGTCGATGTCCACATCATCGGTCATTTCGGGCATCACTTCCACTGCTGCAAAAGAGGTGTGCCGCCGGCCCGACGCATCAAAGGGCGAAACCCGCACCAGACGGTGAACGCCCATTTCGCTTTTCAGATAACCAAAGGCATTTTCCCCTTCGATGAGGATATCCGCACTTTTGATGCCCGCTTCTTCGCCGCCGATATAGTCCAGGATCTTATAGCGGAAGCCCCGGCGCTCGGCCCAGTGGGTATACATCCGGTACAGCATGCCGGTCCAGTCCTGGGCCTCGGTGCCGCCGGCCCCGGCGTGGAAGGACATGATGGCGTTGTTTTTATCATATTCCCCTTTGAGCAGGGTAGAGAGCTTTTCTTCCTCCAGCATGGCCTGGAATTTGTCGTAATCCTGCTGCACTTCCTGGTACAGGCTTTCCTCGCCCTCCTCCAGAGCCATGTCGATCAGCTCCAGGGTGTCGTTATACAGGCCCTCCAGCTTTTCATAGCGGGCGGCTTTGTCCTTGAGCTGCTTGATCCGCTGCAGCACCTTCTGGGACTGCTCCGGCTCATCCCAGAAGCCGGGGGCCGAGGTCTTCTGTTCCAGCTCGGCAGCTTCCTTGGCGCCGTTCTCCAGATCCAGCGCCCCCCGCAGCTCCATCAGCTCAGGCTTTATATTGGTCAAATTGGTACGCAGTTCTTCTAACTGTATCATTCCGATACCTCCCATAAGTATCTACCATTATATATGATTCCCCTGGTTTCTGTCTATATGGTTTTGGTCGTATTTACAGATTTTTCATGCCGTGCCAGGCCGCATCTGTATTTTTTGCATCCAAATACGGCGGGATGGGCCCGGTGCAGAAAAAAGAACCCATGCACCCCTCCTCTGCCAATAATTTTATATCTTGTTTATATCTTTCTTTTCAAAATGTGGTATACTGTGTTAGAATATTCCCGTATGCTCTTATGTTCATACCAGGCGCTGGCGGAAGCCTTCGGCCGGAAAGGACGGCTTATGAAATTTCTTCGCTATGTGGAAAAAGTTCCTGGAGCGCAGCCTGTTTTAGGGCTTCTCTCCCAAAATGAAACCTCGGTGCATCCCCTCTCTTCCCTGCTCTGCCGGGAAATGCGCACCATGCAGCAGCTGATCGTCTCTTTGAAAGAAGAAGAGCTGCCGTTGCTGGCAAAAGCCTCCCAGGGCGATGGCATTCCCCTTTCCCAGGTGAATGTCCTGGCCCCCATTGACCGGCCACTGCACGATATCCTGTGCGTGGGCGTCAACTACCGGGACCACCGGGAGGAAACCAAAACCGATCTTCCCACAGAGGGCGCCGTACATCACGCCGTCTATTTCGGCAAGCGAGCCCATTTTATTTTAGGCGATGGGGAACCCATTCCCGCCCGGCTGGATCTGGACAGCCAGCTGGATTATGAAGTGGAGCTGGCGGTCATCATCGGCAAAGAAGGCCGGGACATTTCCCCGGAGCAGGCGGAGGACTACATCTTCGGCTACTCGGTGTTCAACGACCTGTCCTCCCGCACCATCCAGAAGCAGCACAGCCAGTGGCTGCGGGGCAAGAGCCTGGACGGCTACACCGCCATGGGCCCCTGCATCCTCCACAAAAGCGCCCTGCCCTTCCCGGTGGAAGTGGATGTTTGCTCTCTGGTCAACGGTGAGGTGCGCCAAAGCTCCAACACCCGTTTTCTGCTCACTTCCCTGCCCCAGATCATCGCCGATCTGTCCCAGGGCATGACGCTGGAGCCGGGAGATATCATCGCCACCGGCACCCCCGGCGGCGTGGGACTGGGCTTTGATCCTCCCCGTTTTCTGAAAAAAGGGGACAAAGTGGAATGCCGCATCCCGCCCATCGGCAGCCTGTGCAGCACAGTGGAATAATTCCCGGCCCGGGGCCGAAAATCATATTATCAGAGAAGTTTGTAGGTGAAACCCAATGGCAAATGCATTTCTCAAAAAGCTCTTTGGCGACTCCAGCACCCGAGAGCTGAAAAAGATCCAACCCAAAGTCCAGGCGGTGGAAGCACTGGAGCAGGAATACGCCGCCCTCAGCGATCAGGAGCTGAAAAGCAAAACCCAGCAGTTCAAAGACCGGTATCAGAAGGGCGAAAGCCTGGACGATCTTCTGCCCGAAGCCTTCGCCGCCTGCCGGGAAGCTGCCTGGCGCGTGCTGGAGATGAAACCCTACCGGGTGCAGATCATCGGCGGCATCGTGCTCCATCAGGGGCGCATCGCCGAAATGAAAACCGGTGAAGGCAAAACCCTGGTGGCCACCATGCCCGCTTACCTCAACGCCCTCACCGGACGGGGCGTGCACATCGTCACCGTCAACGATTACCTGGCCAAGCGCGACAGCGACTGGATGGGCAAAGTCTACCGGTTCATGGGCCTGACCTGCGGCACCATCCTCCACGACATGAGCAGCCAGGAGCGGCGGGAGGCCTATGCCTGCGATATCACATACGGCACCAACAACGAGCTGGGCTTTGACTATCTGCGGGACAACATGGCCATCTACAAGCGGGACATGGTCCAGCGAGACCATGCTTTCGCCATCGTGGACGAGGTGGACTCCATCCTCATCGACGAAGCCCGTACGCCGCTGATCATCTCCGGCCAGGGTGACAAAAGCACCGACCTGTACAAGCAGGCCGACGCCTTTGTCCGCACCCTTACCCCTCTGAAGGTCATCGAGGTGGACGCCAAGGAGAGCCAGGATGATATCCAGGCCGACTATATCATCGACGAAAAGGGCAAAACCGCCACCATCACCCCCCGTGGCGTGACCAAGGCAGAAAAATACTTCAATGTGCAAAACCTCACCGACCCGGAAAACACCACTCTGATGCACCACATCAACCAGGCCATCAAGGCCCACGGCTGTATGCATCAGGATGTGGACTATGTGGTGCGAGATGGTCAGATCGTCATCGTGGACGAGTTCACCGGCCGTCTCATGTTCGGCCGCCGGTATAATGAGGGCCTGCATCAGGCCATCGAAGCCAAAGAAGGGGTGACGGTGCTGCGGGAAAGCAAGACTCTGGCCACCATCACCTTCCAGAATTTCTTCCGCCTGTACGAAAAGCTCTCCGGCATGACGGGCACCGCCCTCACCGAAGAGGACGAATTCCGGGAGATCTACAAGCTGGATGTCATCGAGATCCCCACCAACCGTCCTCTGGCCCGGAAAGACCTGCCCGACGCCGTCTATAAAACCGAGCAGGGCAAGTTCCGCGCCGTCATCCGGAAAATCGTGGAGTGCCATGAAAAAGGCCAGCCTGTGCTGGTGGGTACCATTTCTATCGAAAAATCCGAAGAGCTGAGCCGTCTTTTGAAAAAAGAGGGCATCAAACACCAGGTGCTCAATGCCAAATACCATGAAAAAGAAGCGGCCATCGTAGCCCAGGCCGGCAAGCCCTATGCTGTCACCATCGCCACCAATATGGCCGGTCGTGGTACCGACATCATGCTGGGCGGCAACCCGGAAGCCATGGCCCGGGAAGATCTGGTGAAAGCCCAGATCCCCGAAGAGGTCATCAGCGAAGCCACTGGCTATGCCGACACCCAGGACGAAGAGGTGCTTCAGGCCCGGGCCCAATACGCCCAGGCTCTGGAAAAGCACAAGGAAGCCACCCGGAAAGATGCCGAAATCGTCCGTCAGGCGGGAGGTCTGTGCATTCTGGGCACCGAGCGCCACGAATCCCGGCGTATCGACAACCAGCTGCGCGGCCGTGCCGGCCGTCAGGGCGACCCGGGCGAAAGCCGGTTCTATATCTCTCTGGAAGACGATCTGATGCGTCTCTTCGGCTCCGACCGGCTCACCGGCATGCTGGATAAATTGGGCCTGGACGAAGATACCCCCATCGATCAGAAATTCCTGTCCAATGCCATTGAATCGGCCCAGAGCAAGGTGGAAGGCCGGAACTTCCAGTCCCGGAAATACACCCTGGAATACGATGATGTGATGAACCGTCAGAGAGAGATCATCTACGACCAGCGGCGCAAGGTGCTGGACGGCGAAGATCTGAAAGGCAATATCCTGTCCATGATCGACGACTCCATTGCCCGCTCAGTGGCCCGGGTGGCCGGAGAACACAAATATCTGGATACCTGGCAGGCCGAAGAGCTGGTGAAGCGGTGGGAGAAGATCTTCCTGGCTCCCGGCGAGCTGCAGTACACCCGGGAAGAGCTGGATAAACTGTCTCCCCAGGACATCCAGGAGCAGCTGGAGGAAAAGGCCCACGCCTTCTACGAAAAGAAGGAAGCCGACCTGGGCAGCGATGTGATGCGGGAACTGGAGCGGGTGGTTCTGCTGAAAGTGGTGGACACCCACTGGATGGATCACATCGACGCCATGCACGAGCTGCGCCGGGGTATTGGCCTGCAGGCCTATGCCCAGCACGATCCCATTGTGGAATACAAGCGCCAGGGCTTTGATATGTTCGATGAGATGATCAATGAGATCAAGGACGATACCGCCCGGATGATCTTCATTGCCCGGATCATCGGTCAGTCCGCGCCCCAGCGGGAACAGCTGATGAAGCCCACCGCCACCTCCGGCGACGGCACTCTGACCCGTCAGCCGGTGCACAAAAACAAGAAGCCCGGCCGCAACGATCCCTGCCCCTGCGGCAGCGGTCTGAAGTACAAAAAATGCTGCGGTAAAAATGAATAAAAAGCGCAAAAAAGGACTGCCTTCTGAAGTGACCCCAAAAAGTTAGACAATATTTTGAAGTAAAAATTGTTCAAGCAGCCGAAAGGGCTTGCTGTCTGTGAATTGCAGGCGGCAAGCCCTTTAGCTTTGCCTTGATCCTGCGG
>NZ_JAHLPO010000024.1:0-39663 GCF_018917925.1 Intestinimonas sp. MSJ-38
CATGATTTGATTCGATCTCTGCTGTTTACCTCAAATCTACGGCAGGTTTCTCTGTAACTCAATTTCTCTTTCTGCATGGTTTCAATCACCAGTTTTTTGAATTCCGGCGTATATCGTTTGTTTGGTACTCCTTTTGGCATAGCAAAACACCCCACTTGTTAGATAGTATACCATACTGTCTAACAAATGGGGTGCAGTTTAATGGCCGGGGTTTTTGTCAAAATGAGATCATTTCTGGTTTTCGGGGAAAAGTTCTTCCAGCAGCTCTTCCGCTTGAGGTTTATTCGCCAGGGGGACATAGATCCGGAGCCGCTCCTGCACACCGGCCCGCATAACAAGGCCGGCCCCATAGGCCGGGACGGAAGCCGCGGGAATATCTGCCTTTTGCAGTGCTTCCATCAGCATTTTGGCCCACATGGCTTCTTTTTCTATGAGGAAAACATAATCTGAATCCATAGGCTTCCTCCTTTGAGATACCTGGCCTGTTATTTCCCTTGTCCCTGGGGACAGATGTCCAGCAGGAAACAGGCGGTGCATTTGGGGGAGCGGGCGGTGCAGATATCCCGGCCAAAGTGGACAAAACGATGACAGGTGTCATTTTGATCGGCCGGAGCAATGAGCTTTTTCAGATCCATCTCCACCTGATAGGGGTCCTTGCTTTTGGTCAGCCCCAGCCGGCCGGAGATACGGATGCAGTGGGTATCGGCCACAATGGCCGGCTTGCCGAACAGATCTCCCAGGATCAGGTTGGCCGTCTTGCGCCCCACGCCGGGCAGCTTGAGCAGTTCTTCCATGGTGTCAGGCACTTTGCCTCCATGGTTTTCCAGCAGGGCCTGGGCGCATTTCTGAATATCCATGGCCTTGACTCGGTACAGTCCACAGGGCTTGACCACTTCCATCAGCTCCGAAAGATCCGCTCCGGCAATGGCTTCCAGACTGTCCCAGCGGGAAAACAGTTCTTTGGTCACCACATTCACCCGAGCATCGGTACACTGGGCCGATAGCCGGGTGGCAAACAAAAGCTCGTAATCCTTCCGGGCCACCAGGGAACAGGATGCAGGGTAATGTTCTTTCAGGGCTTCCACGATCAGAGCCGCGCGTTCTTTTTTCCGCATAGCGTTTCACCGTCCAGAGAAAATATTTTGTCATATGGTATCTCATTCCATGTTCGGCCCATGTTCGGCAGAAAAAATCAGGCAAAGTGCACAGAGCGCCAAGGGAGTGCCTTGGGTATTTCGACGAAGAAAAAGGAGGAAACCGAGGAAAAGTCTGTTTTCCTCATCCTGTGATGTGAAATATGCCCGAAAACAGGAATTTTAGCGGGAATGAGAGGATGGATTCTATTATAGCAAAGAGTTGAAATAAAAACAATTCGAGTATATAATAGAATCAAGGTTTCGGCCTTTGATGAATGAAAATAAGGAGGTTGGATGCGCCATGTTTCGAGAGAATATGGATTTGGTGAAGCAGTTCGATCCGGAGGTGGGCCAGGCCATTGAGCAGGAATATAACCGGCAGCGCCGCAATATCGAGCTGATCGCGTCAGAAAACATCGTCAGCCCCGCGGTCATGGCGGCCATGGGCACTGTCCTGACCAATAAATATGCGGAGGGTTATCCTCGCAAACGCTATTACGGCGGCTGCGAATGTGTGGATGTGGTGGAAAACATCGCCCGGGAGCGGGCCTGCAAGCTGTTTTCTGCAGACCATGCCAATGTGCAGCCCCATAGCGGTGCTTCGGCCAACATTGCCGTTTACTATGCGCTGGTCAAGCCTGGCGATACTGTTTTGGGCATGAACCTGGCCAACGGCGGTCACTTGACCCACGGCAGCCCGGTGAATATTTCGGGTAATTATTATAATGTGGTTCCCTATAACCTGAATCCTGAAACCGAGACCATTGACTATGATGAGGTTCGCAAGCTGGCCAAGGAGCATAAGCCCAAGATGATCATCGCTGGCGCTTCCGCCTATCCTCGGGAGATCCGCTTTGATATCTTTGCCGATATCGCCAAGGAAGTGGGCGCTTATCTCTTTGTGGATATGGCCCATATCGCCGGTCTGGTGGCAGCTGGACTGCATATGAGTCCGGTGCCTTATGCTGATGTGGTGAGCACCACCACCCATAAGACGCTGCGTGGTCCTCGCGGCGGCATGATTCTTTGCAAGGAAGAGCTGGCAAAGCAGATCGACAAGGCCGTGTTCCCCGGCACCCAGGGCGGCCCGCTGGAGCATATCATCGCCGCCAAGGCCGTCTGCTTCGGCGAAGCCATGAAGCCGGAGTTCAAGACCTATCAGGAGCAGGTTGTGAAAAACGCCAAGGCTCTGGCCGATGCGTTGCTCAAGGAAGGCTTTGACCTGATGAGCGGCGGCACTGATAACCATCTGATGCTGGTGGATCTGCGCAACTTCCATGTCACCGGCAAGGAGATGCAGAAGCGGCTGGACGAAGTGTATATCACTGCAAACAAAAACTCCATCGCCAACGATCCGGAGAGCCCCTTTGTCACAAGCGGCATCCGTATCGGTACACCGGCCATCACCACCCGGGGCTTCAAGGAAGAGGATATGCCCAAGGTGGCTGAGCTGATCAAGCTGGCCGCGGTGGACTTTGAGAACAAGGCCGATTATATCCGCAGCGAAGTGAACAAGCTGTGCGAAAAATATCCCCTGTTCGACTAAATTAGAAAGAGAAAGGGCGCAAGGCTGGGCCTTGCGCCCTCAGACTGTCGAAAAACCTATATAACGAAAAGAGTCGTCCGCCCTACCCCTATAAATCCGCAAAAAGCCGCGACCTGTGCGTGGCTTTTTGCACTTCTCAAGGGCGGGGCGCCCCGCTGGTCCGGTGGCCGGACGGCCATACTTTCTTTGCCTTTCTGCATCGGACCTGCCCAGCGCGGGAGCGCAGTATGGGAGCGGAGGCACTCCGCCAGCCCCTTGCAAAAACTCGAAAAAGTGGCCTAAGCCACTTTTTCGACACGCTCAGGGCGCAAGGCTGGGCCTTGCGCCCTTTTTGTTCCCTTTGAGAGGAGATGCCCATGGAAAAACTACGAAATCTTCGCCGGGCCATCGGCTATGTGCTGCTGTTTTTGGCTGTCCAGTTTGCCTGTTCCTTGGTGGCCAGTATCGGTGCGCAGGTCTATTTTCAAACGACGGCGTCCGACCGGGCTGCAGAGTTGTATGATGCCTTTGCCAGTGACTACAGCACAGTGATTTTGCTGAGCAGTCAGGTGCTCACCATTTTGATCATTATGGTCTTAGCCAAGCTGCGGGGGATGCCCCTGTGGGATCTGGTACAGGGCGGACAGAACATTGGACGGCGTCAGGTGGTTTGTTTGCTGATGGCCGGTGCCTGCGGCAATATTCTGACCACTGGCGCTATGGAGCTTTTGCCTTTGCCCCAGCAGCTGATGGAGTCTTACAACCAGGCTTCCCAAGGACTGAACACCTCTCTTTTGTGGGCCGATTTGTTGTCGGTGGCCATTTTTGCTCCTTTAGTGGAAGAACTGATTTTCCGGGGCCTGGTGCTTTCCCGGCTGCGGAAGGCCATGCCCGCCTGGTTGGCGGTGCTGCTGCAGGGACTGGTGTTCGGCTTTGTCCATGGGCAGCTGGTGTGGATCGTCTATGCCACGCTGTTCGGCCTTTTGCTGGGATATGTACGCCTGCGTACCGACAGTCTCAAGGCCAGCATTTTGCTCCATATGGGGTTCAATCTGTCCTCCTTCTTTATGGGGATCGTCTTTTATCTGGCCCCTCAGAATTTCCTGGGCCAGCTTTCGATGACGCTGCTGGGAGGCATTATGCTGGCTGGATTTTTGTCCATAGCCTTCCAGGGATTGAAGCAAGGGCCGGACGAGGAAGAGCCGTCAGAGTGGGAAAACTAAAGATTGCAGAAAAAGGTCCGCATCTATGGCGGGCTTTTTTCATTGGCATGAAAGTAAATTGTCGGTCGGTCAGCCGGAGAACAAGACCCTGAAAAGACAAAATCTGTTTTGTACAAGCTGGAAGCAAAGAAAAGTACGGCAATCCAAGCACTGGATCTGTTTTGCTTTTCCATGGCTGGGAAAGCTTGTGGGAAAGGATATTTGTATACCTTTTCCCTTGTGTCAAAAGGGAAAATAGGGTAAAATAAGCGGTGTATATCTGATATAGAGAGGGATGTCGGTTATTCGTATCAAAATTATGGCTGTGGCCTTTGACAATGTGACCATGGATGAGGCCGTGGGCTATGCCATGGAACAGATCCAGAGCCGGAGCAAATGCATGGTGGTCACACCCAATGCGGAGATCGCCCAGGCCTGCGTCACCAACGATAAGCTGCGGGATGTTGTGTCTCGGGCGGGATTGGTGCTGCCCGATGGGATCGGAGTGATCTATGCCTCCCGCATCCTTCGCCGTCCCCTGAAAGGGCGGGTACCCGGGGTGGAGTTTGGAGAAAATCTTCTCTCCGCTTTGCGGGATACAGGCAAGAGTATTTATTTCCTGGGCAGCAAGCCGGGAGTGTCCGAAGAAGCCGCCCGGCGGATGCAGGTGAAATATCCCGGTCTGAAAGTGGCCGGCTGCCATGACGGCTATTTCAAAGAGGACAGTGAGGCGATCGAAGCGGTGAATGCCGCTCATCCGGATGCCTTGTTCGTCTGCCTGGGTTCTCCCCGCCAGGAGTATTTTATTGATGAACATTTCCAGGAACTGAACACCACTTTGATGGTGGGGCTGGGAGGATCTCTGGATGTGTACGCCGGAAAAGTGGAGCGTGCACCGGACATTTTCATCAAGCTTGGTCTGGAGTGGCTGTACCGTCTGCTCAAGCAGCCCAGCCGTCTGGGACGCATGATGAAGCTGCCCCAGTATATGTTTGCGGCCTTCCGCTGGCGCATCAAGGGGGAAGAATGATATGACGCCAAAAGTGACTTTGCTTTCTCATACGCCCCAGCCGGAAAAGCTGGTGGCCGCCGCGGCCCGGATGTGCTATTCCGCCGCCAGTGCGGACACCATCTGGGAGGGGCTGGACGAGGAAAAAACCCAGAATTTCATCGATATGCTGGCAGAGATTGGCCACGAAAGCCCGGTGGAGCACGCTAGCTTCACCTTTGCCATCGAAGGTGTCTCCCGTTCTTTGCTGGCCCAGATCACCCGTCATCGCATTGCGTCCTTCAGTGTGCAATCCCAGCGGTATGTGCGGGAAAAAGCCTTTGAATATGTGCTGCCTCCCTCCATTGCGGAGGATCCCCATTGCCGGGAGATATTTGAAAAGGCGATGGCGGAGGATCAGCGTCTGTATGATGAGTTGGCTGCGGCCCTCACAGACCGGCAGGCCGCCCGGCTGGAAGAGCAGGGAATGGCGCCGGAGGAAGCGCGGAAAACGGCCCGGAAGATGGCCAATGAGGACGCCCGGTTTGTACTGCCCAATGCTTGCTGCACCAAGATGATGATGACCATGGACACCCGGTCATTGTATAATTTCTTCCGCCTGCGCTGCTGCAATCGGGCTCAGTGGGAGATTCGGGAGGTGGCCCGGCAGATGTTGGAAGAGTGCCGCAAGGTAGCGCCCCATCTGTTCCAGAAGGCCGGTCCGGCCTGCCTTTACGGCCCTTGTCCGGAAGGAAAGATGAGCTGCGGCAAAATGGCAGAAGTGCGTCAGTTGTATGGGGTGAAATGATGGCTGGAGAACTGATCGTCATTGAGGGCACCGACGGGTCGGGAAAATCCACCCAGTTTGCCCGGTTGTGTCAGCGGCTCCAGCAGGAAAAGATCGATTTTCGCAAAGCGGTCTTTCCCCGGTATCACCAGCCTTCGGCGGCCCTTTTGGAGATGTATCTGGGAGGAGCCTTCGGCACAAAGCCGGAGAGCGTCAACCCCTATGCAGCGTCCACCTTTTTTGCGGTGGACCGGTACGCTTCTTATAAAACCGATTGGCAGGAGTACCACCAAAAAGGTGGGCTGATGCTCTGCGACCGGTATACCACATCCAATGCGGTGCACCAGGCCGCCAAGCTCCCCCAGAAAGAGAAGGGTCCTTTTTTGGATTGGCTCTTTGATTTTGAGTATAATAAACTTGGACTCCCTGCGCCCACTTTGGTGTTTTTCCTGGATATGCCGGCGAATTTGACATTCCAGTTGCTTCAAAAGCGCCAGGGGAATGAGGGAGATATCCACGAAAAAGATCATGATTATCTGTCCCGCTGCCGGGAAGGTGCGCTGGAAATTTGCCGGCGTTACGGATGGCAGATCATCTCCTGCGCTCCGGAAGGGACACCTTTGACGGTGGAGCAGATCCACGAGAAGATCTGGGAGCAGGTGCGCCATCGTCTGGGACAGGCCGGTCAGTAATGGATCAAAACTGAAAGAGGAAAATGGTGAAATAATGCTTCCTTTCCGAGAAATTTCCATAGAAGACAAGAAGCAGATTGAAGAAAAACTCAGTCTGGAACCGGCCCGCATGACAGAGCGGTGCTTTACCGATATGTTCATCTGGCGCTGCCGGTACCGGACATTGTTTGCCATACAGGGAGATTTTTTGTATATGCTCTCCCTGGGAGAAGATGCTCCTGAACTCACTTATCTGTTCCCCGTGGGGAAAGGGGACCGGAAAACCGCGCTGGAAGTCATCGCCCAGGATGCCAGGGAACGAGGAAAGCCCTATCGGTTTTTGGGCTGCACCCAGGACCAGAAGGAAGAAGTGGAGAGCTTGCTCCCCGGCCGGTATGCCTTTACAGAGGATCGGGACAACTTCGACTATATTTACCGCAGTGAGGATCTGGCCACCCTCAAAGGAAAAAAGCTTCACTCCAAGCGAAATTTCATCAATCGTTTTTTGCAGGAGCATGAAAACAACTGGCATTATGAAAAGCTGGACCCTGCAAAGCATCGGGATGAGATTTTGAAATTCCATCATCTGTGGTGTGAGCGTCACGATGCAAATACAGCCGATACCGTGGTTTACGAACACTGTGCGGTGTGGCAGGCCCTGGAGCATTACGAGGACTTGGCTATGCGGGGCGGGGTGCTTTATGTGGATGGGCGTATGGCTGCCTTTACCATGGGAAGCCCTTCTTGCAGCGATGCTCTGACGGTGCAGATCGAAAAAGCCATGGCCGATATCCCCGGGGCCTATCCTTTGATCAACCGGGAATTTATTGCCCATGAGGGGATGGATTTCCCCTATGTGAACCGGGAGGAAGATATGGGGATCGAAGGACTGCGAAAGGCTAAGCTCTCCTATCGCCCGGTGGAGTTGACGGCCAAATACCGCATGGAGCCTCTGCCATGATCCGGCTGGGGAAAAAAGAGGACCATAACGGCTTGGAAGAGCTGTTTGATTTGTGCTTTCCTGGGGAAAAGGACTTTACCCACTGGTTTTTCCAAAAGATTTGGAAGCCGGAAAACACTCTTCTCTGCGAGAAAGAACACATTCAGGCCATGCTTCAGCTTTTGCCGGTGCGGTTGCGCCAGGGGGAGATCCATGGACAGGGCCTCTATGTATATGGGGTAGGTACCCACCCTTCCTGCCGGGGCAAAGGCCTGGCAGGTGCATTGTTGGAGGAAGCGCGGGAAAAAGGGGCAGAGCAGGGGATCGACCTGCTGATGCTCATTCCTCAGGAGCCCTCTTTGTTTGAGTATTACCGGCGCTTTGGCTACCGCACTGCCTTTTGGGTGGAGAAACGGCAGATCAAGGCCCGCAGGGAAGAAGAAGGCCTGTTGTCTGTGGCCCAGCCGGAAGATCTGCCCCAGGTGGTGGAACTATATCGCAAGGCTTTGGGGTTTTTGTTTTCCGTGGATCGCACGCCGGAGGATTTCGCCATCCAGCAGGAGCTCTATGGAGACAAGGCCCTGGTGCTGCGGCGGGACGGCCGGATCACGGCTTGGGGCTGCATCGAACCTGTGGGAGAAGCCTGGCGGGTCTGTGAAGCCCTGGGGCCGGACGCTTTGCGCCTGGCCGCTGCTGCTTTGGATCGGGTGGGGGCCGAAGAAGGTCTGTGCCGGCTGCCGCCGCAAAACGATCCCAGGCCTTTTGCTATGGCATTGCCTTTGACACCGGTAGGAGAAAAACTCCTGGAACAGAAGGCGGGCTATTGCAATCTGCTGTTTAACTGAGAAGAAGGAGACCATGGATGAATAAAAAAGAATGCCGCCAGCAGGCACGCTCCCGGCTGACCAGCCTTTCCGATGCCGATGTCCGGGGGAGAGGGGAATCCTTTGCCCAGGCGCTGGGACAGAGGCCGGAATACAGGCAGGCCGGTACAGTGTTTTGCTATTTGTCGGTGGGCAGAGAGCCGGACACTTTTGCTTTTCTCCGCATGGCATTGCAGGATGAGAAGCGGGTGTGTGCGCCGGTGTGCATCGGCAAGGGCGTGATGCGGGCCCGTCAGCTTTCTAATTTGGACAAGCTGGAAGAGGGACAGTACGGCATCCCGGTGCCGCCGGAAGGGGAAAACTGGGTGGAGCCGGAAGAGATCGACTTTGCCGTGATCCCTTGCGTGGCCTGCGGCGAGGATGGCACCCGCCTGGGGCACGGCGCCGGATTCTATGACCGGTTCTTGCAGAAGGGACGGTTTTTCCGGGCGGCCTTGTGCCATGAGGAATTGCTGTTTCCCCATGTGCCCACAGAAGAGCATGACGAGAAGATGGATCTGATCTGCACCCAATCCAGGGTCCTGACCTTTGGGAAAGGACGGGATGGAGAATGAATCCACTGATCTATTCTCTGATGCCGCCGGTGTCCATGGGCATTTTGTTCATCCTGGGTGCGCTGCCGGAGAACAACCGGTGGCTGCCACCTTTGGTGATGGCGGCCCTGGGAGAAGTCGTGGCATTTTTCCTGCCTCTTCTGGTCTTTTGGCTGTTGGGGAGAAAGGGCCAATCCCCCATGAAGCTTCGTCTTGGGGGAAGCCGGCTGCGCTTTGCCCCTTTTGTCTTTTTTTCTGCTTTGGCAGTGTCCCTTTTGTCCTTTTTCCTCAATTATCTGGTGGCCCTTTTCACCGGAGGCGCTTTGCTGGAGGACACGGCCTATAGCGCTTGGAGCCGGTATGGCGGTACCCCCACATGGCTTTTGGTGCTGGTCATCGCCTTTTTGCCCGCTCTGGCCGAGGAACTGTTTTTCCGGGGCGGATTGCTTTCCGGCCTGGAAGGATGGGGGCAGACGGCGGCCATCCTCATTTCGGCCCTGTGTTTTGCCATGATCCATGGCTCCACGGCCAATTTTCTGGGGCCTCTCACGGCGGGGCTTTTGTTCGGGTATATGACCATCATCACCGGTTCTCTATGGCCGGCGGTGTTTGGACACTTTTTCAACAGTTTATTTTATCTGGCCATGAGTTATTTGCTCAAACGGTATGCGGCTTTCGGCATTTGGCCTTATTTTGTCATGCTGGCTGCGGCGGTGCTGTTCCTCAGCATCTATGGGGCGGCCTCTTGCCTGGAAAACCTGATCGAAAAAGGTCGGGTGCCGCGGCTGCGGGGCAGCGGTGGCAGCAAAGCCATTGTGCGCTCGGTGCTTTGCCCCGGCGTGCTGGTCACACTTGTGCTGTTTGTGCTGAAAACTCTGTTGACTTAACCGATAACCAATAGGAGGTGTATCATGAGCCGTACCAGCGGAGAATATGAGCAGAGCCCGGCTCCCCGGACTCGCAAAAGAAGAAAAAAACGCCGGAAAAACCGGGCGGGGAGTATGATGCATGCGGTGAGCTACCTGGTGTTTGTCCTGGGTGTCTCCCTGATTATTTCCGGTTTCGGCATCTACATAGCAAACGATATGTTTGCTCTGGTCAAGCCGGAAAAGACGGCCATGCTGGAATTGAGTGAGGACACCACCCATGGGGAAGTGGCCAAGATGCTCAAGAAAGAAGGAATTATTCGCTGCCGTTGGGCCTTTACGCTCTATGCCAATTTTTCCAACGAGGACAAGACTTTTGATTCGGGAAAATACGAGGTCAATGCGGACATGGACTATGGCCAGATCATCAACACCCTCAACCGGGTGTCCACCTATACCGAGGTGGCCGAGGTGACCATTCCCGAAGGCTATACCATCCAGCAGATCGCTCAGCTTTTGGAGGATGCCCGGGTGTGCGGGGCCGAGGACCTGATCGAGACGGCCAACACCTATCCCTTCAAGCATGAGATGCTTCAGGATGTGCCCATGGAGGAAAATCGTCTGGAAGGCTTCCTCTATCCTGATACCTACCAGTTCTATATCAATGACAATCCGGTGCGGGTGCTCAACACCATGCTCAACAACTTCAATAACAAGTACACTTCCGAAATGCGGGAGCTGACCGAGCAGTCGGGCTACTCCATGCGGCAGATTCTGACCATTGCGTCCATGGTGGAACGGGAAGCGGTGCTGCCGGAAGAGCAGGCCACCATCGCCGGAGTCATCTATAACCGATTGAATGATCCTACTAATTTCCCCCATTTGGACATCGACGCCACCGTGCAGTATGCTCTGGGTGAACACAAGGAAAACCTGACCTATGAGGATCTGGAGATCGACAGTCCTTATAACACCTATAAGGTCACCGGCCTTCCCAAAGGGCCTATCTGCAATCCGGGCGTACCTGCCATCTTGGCCGCTTTGCAGCCGGAGAATCATGATTACTACTTCTATGTAGCCGATCCGGAAGACCAGAGTCATGTGTTTGCTGAGACCTACAGCGAGCATGAAGCCAATGTGGCGGCCATGCAGAAAAAGAAGGAGCAGATGGGATGAGAAAGCCGGAACTGCTCAGCCCGGCCGGGGACTTTGAACGGCTGGAATACGCCCTTGCTTATGGGGCGGACGCCTGCTATCTGGCGGGCAAGGATTTTGGGATGCGCACGGCCCCGGGCAACTTCACCGGCGAGGAGCTGGAAAAAGCCTGCAAGCTGGCTCACAGCCTGGGGAAACGGGTGTATGTGACGGTGAATACCATGCCCCGCAGTGAGGAGGCCGAGCGAATTCCCGCTTTCCTGGATTTCCTCCAGCAAGCGGGGGCCGATGCCGCCATCATTGCTGATCTGGGTGTGCTGGAGATGTGCAAGCAGTACGCTCCACGACTGGAGCGGCACATCAGCACCCAGGCCAACATCACAAATTATCAGGCCGCAGAGGCCTGGCACAAACTGGGGGCCCACCGGGTGGTACTGGCCCGGGAGCTTTCCCTCCAGGAGGTGGCTCTGATCCGGGAAAAGACTTCGCCGGAACTGGCCATTGAGGTGTTTGTCCACGGGGCCATGTGTATGTCCTATTCCGGCCGGTGCTATCTGTCCGCCTATCTCACCGGACGGGACGGCAACCGGGGAGCCTGTGCCCAGCCCTGCCGCTGGCAGTATTCCCTGGTGGAACGGCAGCGGCCAGGGCAAGTGATGGATGTGTTCGAAGGGGAGGAAGGGGCCTATATCCTCAACTCCAAGGACCTTTGCATGCTGGACCACATCCCGGAGCTGATCGAAGCCGGGGTGGACAGTTTCAAGATCGAAGGCCGGGCCAAAACCGCCTATTATACCGCCATCACCGCCAATGCCTACCGCCGGGCCATCGACCTGTATTGTGAGAATCCGGTGGGGTATGCTTTGCCGGACTGGGTACGGCAGGAGGTGGAGAAGGTCAGCCACCGGGAATATTACACCGGTTTCTATTTTGGAGACAAGGACAGCCAGCGGCCGGAAGATGGCGGCTACCAGCGGCCCTGGGAGGTCTGCGCTCTGTCTTTGGGAGAGCAGGGGCCCTATGGGCCGGTGTTCCTTCAGAAAAACCGCTTTTCCCTGGGGGATGAGCTGGAGCTCATCGACCCTGTTGGGCCGCCCCAGGCCCTCCGGGTGGAAAGATTGCTGGATGAAGAAGGGCAGGAACTCACCTGTGCCCCTCATCCCCACCAGCATCTGGTGCTGCCTCAATTAACACAAGTGCACGAAAAAGCCTTTTTGCGCCGCCGGGTGGAAAAGGAAGAAAAATAGCAAGGATGGAGAGAAGAACCATGGAAAAATTGGGACTTAATGAAATCAGAGAGCGGTTTCTCCGCTTTTTTGAAAGCAAGGGCCACCTGCGGCTGAAAAGCTTTCCCCTGGTGCCCCAGAACGACAATTCCCTGTTGCTCATCAACGCCGGTATGGCGCCGCTGAAGCATTATTTCACCGGCGAGCTCACCCCGCCGGCCCCCCGGGTCACCGACTGCCAGAAGTGCATCCGTACCCTGGATATCGACAGCGTGGGCAAGGATGCCCGTCATGGCACCTATTTTGAGATGCTGGGCAACTTCTCCTTTGGAGATTACTTCAAGCGGGAAGCTTGTCAGTGGGCCTGGGAGTTTATTACCCAGGAAATGAAGATGCCGGTGGACAAACTGTATGTATCGGTATTTCTGGACGATGACGAGGCCTATGACATCTGGACAAAGGAGATCGGCGTCCAGGAGGATCATATGGTTCGCTTGGGCCGGGAGGACAACTTCTGGGAGATCGGTTCCGGTCCCTGCGGCCCCTGCTCGGAGATCTATTTCGACCGGGGCGAAAAGTATGGCTGCGGCAGCCCGGATTGTGCTCCCGGCTGCGACTGCGACCGGTATGTGGAGTTCTGGAACCTGGTGTTCAGCCAGTTCAGCAGCGACGGCAAGGGCAATTACACCCCTCTGGCCCGGAAGAATATCGACACCGGCATGGGCATCGAGCGTCTGGCCTGCATCATGCAGGATGTGGACAGTCTGTTTGATGTGGACACCGTCCACCGGATTCTGGATCATGTGGCACAGCTGTCCGGTGTCACCTATGGCAAGGACAAAAAGCAGGATGTATCCCTGCGGATCATCACCGACCATATCCGCAGCAGCGTGATGCTGGTGTGCGACGGCGTCATCCCCTCCAACGAAGGCCGGGGCTATGTGCTGCGCCGCCTGCTGCGCCGGGCCGCCCGCCATGGCCGCCTGTTGGGGCTGACCCAGCCCTTCCTGGCAGAAGTGGCCGAAACCGTCATCAAGGAAAACGAAGGCGCCTATCCCGAGCTGCGGGAAAAAGAGGAATATATCAAAAAGCTCATCCGCACCGAGGAAGAGCGCTTTGCCGCCACCGTGGAAAGCGGTCTTGTGAAGCTGGATGAGATGATCGCCGCTCTCCGTGGCAATGGGGACACCCTGTCCGGCGAGGATGCCTTCAAGCTGTATGACACCTATGGATTCCCGGTGGATCTGACGGTGGAGATCCTGGAAGAGCAGGGCTTCAAATTGGCCCGTCAGGCTTTTGAAGAAATGATGCGTGCCCAGCGGGAGCGGGCCCGTCAGGCTCGGGGCAACACCACAGGGCTGGGCTGGGCCGGAGACGATGTGTCCCTCAAGGAGCTGCCCGCCACTGTGTTCACCGGCTATGACAAGCTGGAGGACACCGGCAAGGTGCTGGCCATTGTCACCGAAGGGGAACTGGCCGGTTCCCTCGGCCAGGGGGCTCAGGGCACTCTGGTGCTGGATCAGACTCCGTTCTATGCGGAAAGCGGCGGCCAGAGCTGGGATACCGGCGTGATGCGCCGGGAAGGCACCCTTCTCCAGGTGCTGGCTGTGCGCAAGACAGCCGATGGAAAGTTCCTCCACCAGGTGGAAGCCCTGGAGGGAACGGTGAATGTGGATGATACTCTCCAGGCCCATGTGGATGAGGATCGCCGCCGGGCCATCATGCGGGCTCACTCGGCCACCCATCTGCTGCAGAAAGCTCTGCGCACTGTGCTGGGCAACCATGTGGAGCAGGCCGGTTCCCTGGTGGAGCCCGACCGTCTCCGCTTTGACTTCACCCATTTCAGCGCCGTCACTCCGGAAGAGCTGATGGAGGTGGAAAAGCAGGTGAACGAAGAGATCCTGCGGGACGATGTGGTAAATATTTCGGAAATGTCCATCGACGAAGCCAAGAAGCTGGGGGCCATGGCTCTGTTCGGCGAGAAATACGGCGATCGGGTCCGGGTGGTGCAGATGGGGGATTATTCCATCGAGCTGTGCGGCGGTACCCATGTGCCCAACACTGCCCGGGTGGGTCTGCTGAAGATCGTCAGCGAAACCTCAGTGGCCGCCGGCGTCCGCCGTATCGAAGCGGTGGTGGGCAGCCAGGTGGCGGCTATGCTCCATGAAAAAGAGCAGATGATCGCCCGGGCTGCGGCGGTCATTAAGTCCTCTCCCATGGAGCTGGTGAACAAGGCCCAGCAGACGATGAACGACCTGCGCCAGGCTCTCCACAAGGTGGATAAGCTCAGCGCCCGGGTAGCGGCTCTCCGTTCGGTGGAGATGCTCAACTTTGCCCACACCGCCGGGGACAGCGGTGTCAATGTGCTGGCCATGAAGGTGGACGATATGAGTTCCGATATGCTGCGTACTCTCAGCGACGACCTGCGGGACAAGGCTCCCAACCTGGTGAGTGTGCTGGCTTTGGTCACGGAGGAAGGCAAGATCAACTTTGTGGCGGCCTGTGGCAAGGAAGCGGTGAAGAAGGGCGCCCATGCGGGCAACATCCTCAAGCAGGTGGCCAAGATGACCGGCGGTGGCGGCGGCGGACGCCCGGACAGCGCCACAGCGGGCGGCAAAGACCCCTCCAAGCTGGAAGCGGCTCTGGAAGCAGTGAACAACATCGTGGAAGAAATGGTAAAGTGAGGGATAGACAATGGATGATTGCCTGTTTTGCAAGATCGTAAAGGGAGAGATCCCTTCCAAGAAGGTTTATGAAGATGAGAAGGTCTATGCCTTCTATGACATTGAGCCGGCAGCGCCGGTACACTTCCTGGTCATTCCCAAGGAGCACATCATGAGCTCCTGCGGCGAGGTGACCGAGGAGAACAGCGCCATCATCGGCTATATTTATCAGGTTATTGCCAAACTGGCCCGGGAACTGAAGCTGGACAAGGGCTATCGGGTGGTGACCAACTGCGGCGAAGATGCTGGGCAGACGGTGCAGCACATCCATTTCCATGTGCTGGCCGGCGGGCCTTTGGGCAAGATGGCCTGATTTGAGATGAAAGAGTGGCTGGGACGGTTTCCGGCGCAGCGGCCCCTTTGTTGGGCCGCTGCCGGTGCCGTTTGCGCCATTTTTGGCAGCGCTTTGGCATTTTGCCACGGTTTCGCTTTGGGAAAGCTGGCATTGGCCGGGGCGCTGTTTTGCGGTTTGTTTCTGCTGACCCTGCCTCGGGGCCGGCGGAACGGGCTTTTGCTGTGCCTGGCCTTTGTGGGGCTGGGCACAGCCTTTTTCGGATTTTGGCGCCTTGTCCGGGCAGAGCCCCAGCTGGCCTTCAGCGGCTGGTCGGGAACCATGGAGTGCATGGCCTTGGAGGAGGCCCAGGGCAAAGGCAGCTATGGCCAGGTGCAGGTGCGCGCTCTGGCTTTGGGGGAAGAAGAAGTAAATTTTTCCTTGCCTTTGTATCTGGAGGATGCCTCTCCTGAAATAAAAGCCGGAGAGCACTTTGCAGTGGAAGTGCGTCTGTCCCGGGCACCGTTGGAACCCTGGCGTGGCTTTTCATCGGAGGGGATGTTTTTGCAGGCATCCCAGACCGGAGAGCTTCAAACGCAGGACGGCGAAACGCCTTGGTGGCTTCGGTTGCAAGGTTTGAGCCAGCAGGTGGCAAAGGTGGCCGGGAAATGGCTCCCCCAAAGGGAAAGTGCCTTGCTCACCGGCATCATCACAGGGAATAAGGAGGACTTTACCGCCCAGCAAAAGCGGGATCTGAACCTCAGCGGCACAGCCCATTTGGCGGCGGTGTCCGGGCTTCATGTGTCCAGTCTGCTGGGAGTGGCCTTTGCCCTTTTTGGAAAAAAGGGCGGGAGCTTTGTGGGGATTCCACTATGCCTGATGATGGTGGTGCTGGCCGGAGGAACGCCCTCGGTGCTGCGGGCGGTGATCATGGCCTTTTTCGCCATGGCCGCCTTTTGGATGGGCCGGGAGAAAGACACACTGTCTTCTCTGTCAGCGGCCCTTTTGCTGTTGCTTCTATTTTCTCCCATGAGCGTGCTGAATGTGGGACTGCAGCTTTCCTTTGCTTCGGTGTTGGGCATCGGGTTGCTCTTTCCGCCGATGCAGCAGGCCATTCGGGAGAAGCTGGGTGGGAAGCATCGTTTACTGGAAAAGATCCTGGAAGGCATGGCGGTGACGCTGGCGGCCCAGGCTTTCACTTTGCCCATTTCGGTGCTGGCCTTTCAGCGGGTGTCCTTCCTGGCCTTGTTTTCCAATTTGCTCATTGTGCCGTTGTTGGCGCCAGTGCTTGTGCTGGGGCTCTGCTTTGTGGTGGCGGGCAGCTTTTGGCCGATATTGGGAAAGATGCTTTCCCTGGCGCTTCACCCCCTGCTTTGGTGGATCGATCTGGTGCAGCGAAAGACGGCGGCGCTCCCCTTTTCTTCGGTGAGCAGCGGCGGTGTGATGCTGTTCTTTTCCCTTTTGGGATTGGGCGTGGCCCTGTTCTTCTTCCGAAAGAAGGAGGGCGTGGGTCGAGGGCTTGCTACCTATTTCCTCTGCGGTTTTGTTTGCCTCAGCGGAGTGGGGATGGAGCAGGCGTTGACCCTTTCTCTGTCGGTGGTCAACTGCGGCGGCAGCGGCCTTTTGCTGGTGGGAGAGGCGGGACAGCTTACCGCTTTTAGCGCCGGGGATCTGAAAGGGGACGATTTTTACCGGGGTGCTCAGGATACCCTGGATCGGATGGGCCTGGCCCAGGTCTCCCATTTGTGGCTCACAAGCACAGAAGGGATCGCTCCCATTGCGCCGCCGGAAGATCGGTGGGCCGGAGTTCAGCGGGTGATCGCACCCAAGGGGGTTCTCTCTTCACTGATGCTGGGGGAGGAGAAACAGGTCTACGGAGAAGGAGGAGGGTTTTCCTTTTCCAGCGGCGAGGGTGCTTTGATTCCTGGGGAGAAGGGCTATCTGCTCCAGCTGGCTTTACCTTCCTGCACAGTGCTGGCCACCTGTGGTCAGGACATGGGAGAGGTATTGACGGCGGTGAAAGAACAGGATCTTCAGTGTGAGGTCTTGCTGGTGGATCAAAAGGCGGCGGAGGATTTGCCTCGGCTGGCCGCTATCTGCCGCCGTACAGGCTGTCAGATGCTGGTGTGCACTCGTTCCTCTTATGGGGGAGAAAGTGCCTCATTGGGTGCGGCCTTTTCCGGCCCCGTTCTCTATCTGGAGGATGGGGAGCGGATGGATATGGAGTTATGGGCGGCAGGGGCCGCCGGGGAGGACGAAGAATGAAAAAGGGCGAAAAGAACACTGCATACGATAAACTGCGTCAGGATGTGGATCAGGGCAGCCTGGAAAAGCTTTACCTGTTTTATGGGGAAGAAAGCTATCTGAAAGAGCATTATCGGGATCGGATCTTTTCCCTGATCGGTGGAGAGGCTTTCGCCCAGTTCAATCAGGTGGTGCTGGATGGGGACAGTTTGACCCTGGATGACCTGGTTGATAGCGTAGAAAGTCTGCCGGTGATGAGTGAAAAAAAGCTGATCCTCATCCGGGATCTGAATCTCAGCCGTCCGCCCGCCGGGCTGCGGGAGCAGCTGCCGGAGATCCTGGAAAATCTACCGGATACCCTGTGCATGATCCTTTATTTTGACGCTTTGGAATATAAGCCGGACAAGCGGCTGAAAACCTGGCAGGCCGCCCTCAAGGCCGGACAGGCGGTGGAATTTGCCAAGGCGCCCCAAGGAGAGCTGACTGCCTGGATCAAGCGGCGCTTTGCCGCTTTGGGAAAGGAGATCGACAGCGGCGAGTGCGAGTATCTCACTTTTGTCTGCGGTAGCCTGATGACCAATCTCCAAAGCGAGATCGACAAAATCGCCGCTGGGACCATGGAAAAACGAATCGACCGCCAGGCCATTGACCAACTGGCCTCCCGGGCTCTGGAAGCCCAGATCTATCAGCTCACCGACTATATTTCCAAGGGGGATACGGTGGCCGCCATCCGCACATTGCGGGATTTGCTGGCACTGAAGTTTGAGCCGGTGGTGCTGGCCGGGTCCATTGGCAAACAGGTACAGAAGCTGTATGCGGCCAAACTGGCTCAGCAGGCCGGGCTGGGAGAGAGTGCCTTGATGGAGCTCTTCCATATGCGCTCTAGTTACCCGGCCAAGCTTTTACGCCAAGCGGCAGGAAAACGCAGCCTTCCCTGGCTGCGTCGGGCGCTGCTTTTGTGCGATCAGGCGGACAAAGAACTGAAAAGCAATACCCCGGATGATGCCCGGGTGCTGGAACTATTGCTGCTGCGCATGGCGGCCGAAAGGGAGCGGGTATCGTGATCTCCATTGAACCGGTCATTATTGTGGAAGGCCGTTACGACAAGAATAAGATCAAACAGATCTTTGATACCGTAGTGCTGGAGACTGCAGGGTTTGGCATTTTCAAAGACAAGGAAAAGGCCGCCCTCATCCGCCGTCTGGCGCAGATGCGGGGAATTCTGGTGCTTACCGATCCGGATTACGCCGGGTTTCTCATCCGTGGCTATCTGAAAAACATAGCAGCGGAGGGAAAGGTGTACCATGCCTACATCCCCGACCGTTTGGGGAAGGAAAAGCGGAAGGCCCATCCTTCCCGGGAGGGAAAGCTGGGGGTGGAAGGGGTCACCGAAGAGGAGATCATTCAGGCGGTGCGCCGCAGCGGCGTGGCCATGAACGGTGAGAAGGAAACCAGGGAAGAAAAGCCGGTAACCAAAGCGGACCTTTATGCCCTGGGCCTGTCCGGCGGACCGGACAGCAAAGAGAAGCGCCGTTTGCTGCTGAAAAAGCTGGATTTGCCGGAAAATATGACGGCCGGAGCACTTCTGGAGATGATCAACATCTTAGGAGGCGCGTCTCTGCTGGAGCAAGTACTGGGAGAAATATGAATAAACAGCAAAAAGCCGCCCATACAGGCGGCTTTTTTGCTGTGTGAGATGATGAGGATAAGAGTACAGAAGGATCTCCGCCCATCCTGGAGGGCAGTCCAGGGAAAATAGCGGAAACGGATGGCATGAAACCAGGGGCTTGATACCACCCGTTTCGGTTATTTTGGAAGCGAAGAAGGAGAACATCGCTCAGTTTCCTGAGGCCAGAGGCATGGGATGGGGCAAAAGAGCAACAAGAGCCTGTTTCCCTTCAGGAGAAAGGGCGGAAACCACAGTCATGGCCTCTTGTTCCGCCGATTGGGGAGAAAGGCCCAACTGGACAAACAGACGATGGAAAGTCTGTTGTTCTCTTTGATATTGGAGGGCCAATCGCCGGCCCAAAGGGGACAGGCGAGCCTTCCCATAGTGGGCTTTTTCCACCAAATTTTCTTCCGTAAGCTGGGAAAGGGTTTTGGCCACGCTGGAGCGGGTCACATTCAGCTGGCGGGAAATGAAAACCGAAGGGATGGGGCGGTTATCCGGGCTCAGCCGATAAATCGTGAGCAAATAACGAATGACAGTGGATGAAAGCATAAAGATTCACCTTTTTCAGAAGGAGGACGGCAGGGGCCTTCCGGCCCCCACCGGCGGAGATCAACCCCGCTAAACAGAAAGATCACATCAAAGGATCAAGAAAGGATCAAGAAAAAGCAATCAGGCCAGGGCTTTGCCCAAAGCAATGCAGCGAGCTTCGTCCTCACCAGCAGGAGTGCCGCAGACAGCCAGGCCCTCACCGCCGACGAGAGAGGCCCCGGCCGCGGCACACCGGTTCTGCCAGGAGCGCATCCACTCTCCGTCCCCCCAGCCATACGAGCCGAAGATAGCCAGAGTACGCCCTTGCAGATGGCCTTCCAACTGGGTGAAGAAGGGATCGAATTCGGCTTCTTCCAGCACTTCCGCTCCCATGGCCGGGCAACCCAGAGCCAGTCCGTCATACTCCAGAGCCTGCTCCGGCGTGAGGGAAGACACGGGCATACATTCCACCTGGGCTCCCCCCTCTAATGCGCCCTGGGCGATCAGCTGGGCCATTTGCTGGGTGTTGCCTGTTTGGGACCAATAGATTACAGCGACTTTTTTCATAGGTATATTGCCTCCTATATCATAGATGGGATACGATCAAGCACATTCAAGAACCTGGGGAATGGTCTCGCCCCGGGCCACCCGGGAACAGAGATAGTCCCGGCAGGAGTCGTAGCGGCGGAACAAAAGCCGGGCACGGCACAGGCCAGAATACACCTTCCAGTAGCCGCACAGTTTGCAGCATCGTCCCTGGTTTTGCTGAAAGGCCAGCACATCTCTGGGGGGATACCCCAGAAACAGGCCGATCTCATGGGGAAAATCCTGGTTTTCGGCCAGCCTGGATTGGAGGAAAAGCAATTTTTCGCTGAGTCCTTCCGATGGATAGCCCACTTGAGACAACATCTGACGGCAAGACTCCTGCTCCAGATGCCGCTTGAGCTTCACAGGCGAATAGATCAGAAGCAGTACCGCTTTGCAGCGGCGGTCCAGGGTGAGAAACCGTAATCCCCGCTGTCGAAGTACATGGCTGTACCAGGCGATCTGAGGAGCCAGCAGCCGGTATTCCTCCAGGGGCAGACTGACCAGATTGGCAGGCTTGACCCCTAAAAGGGCCGGCGCACAGTGACGGGCCAGCAGCCGATCCAAGGTTTGTTCCATGAATACCTCCTGCGGTTAGTTAATGCTAACCGTGATTCAAAAAACAAAGGGAGCGAACTCCCACTGATTTGTGAGTTAGCTAACGCTAACCACGGGTACATAATAGCATGCCATAGAGGTGATGTCAAGGGAAATTTGGATTTTTTCAAATCAAGTTGGTTGCCCGGGGAGGAAGGGCATGCTACAATATGATCAAATGAAGAGATCACATCGCGGCCTCTGGCCGCAAAGGTGGAGAAGAGAAAGGATGATCCTCATGAGCGTTATGGAAGCCATTTTGCAGCGGAAGAGCATTCGGGCCTATCAGGATAAGCCCATCGAGCAAGAGAAGCTGGAAAAGATTCTGGAAGCCGGGAGACTGGCGCCTTCGGCTACAAACCAGCAGGCGTGGAAGTTTGTGGTGGTCACCGATCCGGCTCTGCGCCATGAACTGGTGGCGGCCTGCCGGAATCAGGCCTTTGTGGAGCAGGCTCCTGTGGTGATGGTTCTCTGTGCCGATGAAGTGCGGGATATGGCCTGCAGACAGCCGGCCCGCACCATTGATTGTTCCATCGCTCTGTCCTATATGCAACTGCAGGCGGCTGAACTGGGCATCGGCAGTTGTTGGCTGGGGGCTTTTTCCGCTCCCGATGTGGCAAAGCTGCTGAAAATCCCCGCCGGGTTCCAGGTGGTGGCGGTATCCCCCTTTGGCTATCCCGCCGAGGAAGGCCGGGTGCGCAGCCGCAAACCCATGGAGGACATTGTGCAGTATGACGCCTGGGAGACAAAGAAAAACTAGATATGAATCGCAAAAGGCCCCAAGAGCGTTTCTTGGGGCCTTTTCGGGGCGACATGAAGGGAAAAGAGAGAAAGGGGAAGGTTGATATGAAAACAGGGAAAAAGGGCTGTGAGAGCCTCTGTGGTATGCGCTTTATGCCTTTGCGGGGTTGGGGCTGGAATTGCTGCTGGCCGGGGTGATAGAGCCTCTATGGACAAAGGGAAAAGGTTTTTCCCAATACACGGCTGGCGATGATGCTGTGGCTTGTGAGAGCATCCCAAAAACATCTGGGGTTTGATCCTCTGGCTAGGGAAACAAGGGAAAAGTGCAATGGATCTGGGCCTGGGTGCTTACCATAGGCTGTGTTCTTTTGAATGCGATGGATTTGGGAACCTTGAAGATCCTGGGCGAATGGCAAAGAAAAGGTCCCTGGTTGTTTTTGTTTCAATACTTATATTATCTGGCGGAAGTGGGCTTGGTCTTTCTCATTGTGGCCTTTGGCCAGAAATGGAGAGAAGGATTGTTGGGGAAAAAGACGGTTTTCTCTTTTGGCGGACTGGTTCTGTGCTGTACTTGGGGAATGATCCACATTTTCAGCCAGGGGAGCCTGTACACCGGCGCAGGGGTCATGGCCTTTTCGCTGTGCTATGGAGGAATCTATTTGCTGTTAGGGCGGGATGGCCTCAAATCCTATGGAATGATGGCGCTGGCCTTCCTGTTGTGATCGTGCTTTTTGATTCATTTGCACCCCCCCCTCCGCATCAGAGCGGAGGGGGGTTACATTTTAGAAGCCGGCTTTTTCAATGTGGGCTTTCAGTTTTTCAAAAGTTTCGTTGCTGATATCGTGCTCCATACGGCAGGCATCTTCGGCGGCCACCTCAGGGGATACACCCAAGGCCATGAGCCATTTGGTGAGCAGACGATGGCGTTCATAAATGCGGGAGGCTACTTCCATGCCGCTTTCCGTCAGCTGGATCCAGCCTTCTTTGTCCATGGTGATATATCCGTTTTCCCGCAGAAGACTCATGGCCCGGCTGACGCTGGGTTTGGAGAAATTCATTTGCCGGACGATATCAATAGAACGGACCGATCCTTTGCTTTCTTTCAGCATCAGGATGGTTTCCAGATAGTTTTCACCAGATTCCAGTATTTTCACTTGATGACCTCCTTGGGAAATGGATTGGCAAATTTTATTGTATCACGAATCGCTTTCCTGCTCAAGGGTGGAAGGACTGTGCATTTGTTCCTGTTGGGGAGCGTCGGGTCGAGCCCCCAGCTTGTTGACCCCGTAAACGCCCAGCAAAATCAAAGCAACGGCAATGACCTGCAATATGGAAAAGGGTTCATGGAGCAGCAGCACGCCGGCCAGCACCGATACGACGGTGGTGAGATTGCTGAAAGAAGCGGTGATGGTGACGCTGATATGGGTCAGGGCGTAGTTGATCATCAGGAAGGCTACCACCGAAGAGATCACCGACAAATACAGAATGGCTCCCCAGAAAGAGAGGGAGGACAGGGCCTGGGCTGTGCGATGGAAAAGCTCACCCCGGTTTTCCACAATGGCCAGCAACACGAAGGAACAGGAGGACACTGCAAAGGTCACATAGGTCCGGTCAAAGGCGGTGAAATCCTGAGAATACTTCCGGGTGAGCAAGGTATAGCAGGCGCTGCTGATGACAGCACCGATCAGCAGGAGAAAACCAGGCAGTGTGACCGTGCCGCCCTTTTGCCCCCACACGGATATGAGGACCACGCCGGCAATAGAGCAGAGCATGGAAAGGGTTTGCAGCAGAGTGGGTTTTTCTTTGAGAAAGATGGCGCCCAAAGCCATGGCCGCTACTGGGATGAGAGCGATCACCGCTCCGGAAAAGGAGGTGGAAGTCCATTTAATGCCATAGCTTTCGCAGATAAAATACAAAGTGGGCTCCAGCAGACTGACCAGGATCAGTTTGCGGATATCCTGTCCGTCGATGCGCAGGCGCACCACTTTACACAAAACCAGCACATTCAAAAGAGCAAAGGCCAACAGAAAACGGATGGACAGGGCAATCATGGGGCTGGTTTGGGAAAAGGCGATTTTTGAAAAAAGAAAGCTGAAGCCAAAAATTACATTGGCGGCCAGCAGACAAAGCAAAGCCTTTTGTTTTTGGGACATAGGAACACTCCCTTCGTAGGTGGAATAAAAAAGAAACAGATAGAAAGAAAAGGCGCCGGTTTCCCGGCGCCCTTTTAAAAGGTATCAGATTTTTAATTGTTAGAATACACGGCCAGCGCCGATGTAGTTTCTGGTGTAATAGCTGCTGCTCATGGATTCGATGCACACAGTCTTGCCGCGGGAGGGGGAATGGATGAACTGGTTGTTGCCTATGCACATTCCCACATGGCTGACGCTGCCGTTTCCGAAGAACACCAGATCGCCGGGCTTCAGTTCATTGCGGCTGACTTTGGTCACATAATTGTACTGAGCCGAAGAGGAGCGGGGAAGGGTGATGCCGAACTGCTTGTACACATAGCTGGTATAGCCGGAGCAGTCAAAGCCACTGGGGGAGGAACCGCCGTAAACATACGGGGTGCCGATGAACTGCTTGGCATAATCCACAATGCCGCTGGTCACAGATGTGACGGTGGACTGAGGAGTCTGGGTTACAGGAACCACTTCCACATAATCGGGGCTGATGTAGCCCTGCACACCGTTGTAAGTGACCCGGTACCAGCCGCGGTTGACACCGTCGATGGTGGCCACAGTGCCCTGAGGAATCTGGGTGAGCACGGTGCTGCTGGTGGAGGGATAGGAGTGGACATTCAGGGAAGAAGCGGTGACTTTGGCGCCGCCGCCGTTCACATCCATCACATCCAGAACATCCAGATATTCGGCGCTCACATAGCCGGGATTGCCATTGCAAGTGATGCTGGCCCAGCCGTTCTCAACGCCGAGAATACATACCCTGTAACCGTCGTACAGACTATCGATTATCGACGCCGACTGAGAGGGACCGCTGCGAAAATTCAGGGAAGTGGTGGTGTCCACAATGCCGCCCTTGACTTCTGCGGCCTGAGCGGTGGCCATGACGGTCACGGCCAGGGCCGCGGAAGTCATAGCCGTTTTCAAAACCTTGATACCTTCGTAAAGCATTTGTACCTCCTATGGTTGCAAAAGACGGATTACTTCTGGTGAAGCGCCCGTTCCAGCCAGATGGAAGCGATGTCCATGGCATTGTAAAGCCCGTCTTTCTCGGTGGATTTTACGACCTTATCTGTGGCGGAAATGTCGGGGTCGGTGAGCTGGAGTTCCACCCGGACTTTGGTGCCCACAGGCAAGTCCTTGTTTTTGGCGCTCTCCAGAACCTTGAGCATGATGATGTATTTTTCCGTCATGCTGCCATAGTAGATCGTGTCGTCTTTTCTCATCAAAGGGCGGCCCTTATAAGTGAGGGGCCACTGCGCTGTTGTGTTCTTTGTCGTCATGTGCTTACCTCCGACAGTAATTATTATATCAAAAGAGTAACAAATGTCAAACAAAATAGTTACAAAAGATAAACAAAAATTCTGTTGCTTTTTTGTAACCTGTTGGGGTCCAAGGGGTTTGGAGGTACAAAATGCAATAAATTGGCAAAAGGCAAAGGCGGTATTTTGTTATCAATGTGCATTGTTATGCGGGAAAACGCATGATAGGCGTCAAAAGGACTCCTGCCTGGCCGGACAGGAGCCCTCGCTGAGACCCATCATGGATCAATCGTTGAGATAGTGGCGTACCAGTTCCTGCAGCAGCTCGTCCCGGTCAATGCGGCGGATCAGGCTGCGGGCGTTGTTGTGGTTTGTGATATAGGTGGGGTCCTCGGAGAGGATGTAGCCCACGATCTGGTTGATGGGGTTGTAACCCTTTTCCCGGAGAGCGTCATACACCGCGGTGAGGATGCGCTTCATCTCTTTGTCAGAGTCATCCGTGATGGCAAATTTTCGTGTTCCGTCAAACAAGTTGGTGCCCTCCTTTTGTGGGTGTGTATCCCAAATGAAACCCATAGCCCATTATACACAGTTTTGGGGCAAATGTAAAGGCGAAGACAGGAGGAAATCCTGGCATCCAAAGAAAAAAGACCGGCTCTTTCTATAAAAGAGCCGGTCTTTGAATATGGCTTGCTCAGCGGCGGATCAGAGCGCCGCACTCTTTTTCCAGAGCATCCAGCACACGCTGCATCACTTCATCCGATTCTTTGTCGGTGAGAGTGTGGTCGGGGGAGCGCAGGGCTAGGGAGAAGGCTACGCTCTTCTTGCCCGTTTCCACCTGCTCGCCCTGGTATACATCGAAGAGCTCCAGATGCTCCAGAGGATCGCCGGCCGCCTGACGGATGGCTTTTTCCAAAGCCAGAACCGGCAGCTTTTCGCCGCACAGCAGAGCCAGGTCGCGGGTAACGGCGGGGAACTTGGGCAGGGGCTTGTATTCCTTCCGCCGGTCCACCAGCCCGAAGAGGGAAGGCAGATCCACCTGGCACAGATAGGTCTCGCTGCCCAGGCCGTACTCCCGCATCACCAGGGGATGGGCCTGGCCCACGGTGCCGATCTTTTGTTCGCCGGCCATGATGGCGGCGGTGCGGCCCGGATGGTAGGAGGGATCGTCTGTGCAGGGCACAAACTCGATATGATGGATGGAAAGCTGCTGGAAGATGGCTTCCAGAGCGCCCTTCAAAGTGAAGAAATCACCGTTACCATAAAGACCCATCACCAGCTGGGGACGCTCGTCGGGCAGGGTGTTCAGGTCGGCCTTGCCGTCCTTTACCTGGGGCAGATAGATTTTGCTCAGCTCGAAGAACCGTCCGGCGGGAACCCGGCGGTTGTAGTTGCGGGCGCAGATCTCCAGCATGGCAGGCAGGGGAGTGGTGCGCATCAGGCTCTGGTCCTCGCCCAAGGGGTTGGAAATCACTGTGGCCATGCGCAGGGGAGAATCCTCCGGCAGGCGCAGTTTGTCAAAGGCCTTGGGGCTGAGGAAGGACAGGGAGATCACTTCGTTATACCCTGCGGCCATACAGGCCCCCGACAGATCCCGCTCGAACTGCTGGTAAGGGGTGAGGCCACCCTGGGTGGTGGTACCGGCAAAGAGGGTGGGCTCAATCTTGTCATAGCCATAGATCCGGGCCACTTCCTCGGCGATGTCGGCCATGGTCTCCACATCGTCCCGCCAGGAAGGCACAGTGATGGTGCGGCCTTCCACGGTGAACTGCAGGTCCCGCAGATAGCGGACCATGTCTTCTTCGGAAATCTGAGCACCCAGGAAGCGGCAGATCTTCTCCGGCTCCAGGGGCAGCTGGCGCACCTGTTTTTTCTCCGGGTAGGCGTCGATGACACCGGTGATGATCTCACCGGCTCCCAGCTCTTCCACCAGCTGGCAGGCCCGCATCAGGGCCGGCATGGTGTTTTCGCAGTCCAGGCCCTTTTCATACCGGCCGGATGCCTCGGTGCGCAGGCCCAGCTTCCGGGAGGTCACCCGGATGGAGGGGCCCTGGAAGGTGGCCGATTCAAAGACGATCATCTGGGTGTTTTCGGTGATCTCACTGTTGAGACCGCCCATGACACCGGCGATGCCCACCGGCTTTGTGGGATCGGTGATCAGCAGCATGTTTTCGTCCAGCTGCCGCTCCACGCCGTCCAGAGTGGTGGTCTTTTCTCCGGCATGGGCCCTGCGGACGATGATGGCGTCCTCAGCGATGCACCGGTAGTCAAAGGCGTGCATGGGCTGGCCGTACTCCAGCATGACGAAGTTTGTGATGTCCACGATGTTGTTGATGGGCCGCACGCCTGCTTCCCGCAGACGGTCCCGCATCCACTTGGGAGAGGGAGCGATCTTGATGTTTTTGGCCATGGCGGCGCAATAACGGGGGCACAGGTCAGCGTCCTCGATGGTCACCTTCAGCAGGTTTTTGATTTCGCCCTTTTCTTCCCGGGCCGGGGGATTGGGCAGGTTCAGCGGCAGCTCAAAGGAAGCGGCGGTCTCACGGGCCAGACCGATGATGCTGAGGCAGTCGGGGCGGTTGGGGGTGATTTCAAACTCGAAGACGGTATCGTCCAGCCCTAGGGCCTTGGTGACGCTTTCGCCCAGCACTGCTTCTTCCCCTTCGTTCTGGTACACCAGGATGCCGTTGGGGTCGGCATAAGGCAGGTCGTTGTGGGTCAGGCCCAGCTCGGCAAAGGAGCAGAGCATACCGTTGGATTCCACGCCCCGCATATTGGTTTTCTTGATGACAACGCCTCCGGGGAGCTTGGCCCCATCCAGGCAGGCGGGCACCACATCGCCAACCTTCAGGTTCTTGGCGCCGGTGACGATCTGCACCTGCTTTGCGCCCACATCCACCTGGCAGATCACCAGTTTGTCGGCGTCGGGGTGCTTTTCAATGGAGAGGATTTTGCCCCACACCACATTTTCGATCGCATCGGCGGCGCTTTCCCAGCCTTCGATCTTGGAGCCGGTCATGGTCATACGGGCGGCATAGGTTTTGGGGTCTTTGTCGATCTTTACATAGTCATTGAGCCATTTGTAAGGCAGATTCATTTCCCACTTGCTCCTTTCACTTAAAACTGGGTCAAAAACCGCAGGTCGTTTTCATAGAACAGCCGCAGGTCGTCGATCTTGTACCGCTGCATGACGATGCGCTCCAGGCCGATGCCAAAGGCAAAGCCGGAATAGACCTCCGGGTCGATGTCGCAGCCGCGGAGCACCTTGGGGTGCACCATGCCGCAGCCCAGAATCTCAATGTAGCCCTCGCCTTTGCACAGAGGGCAGCCCTTGCCGTGGCACTTGAAGCAGGTCACATCCATTTCGGCGGAAGGCTCGGTGAAGGGGAAGTGGTGGGGACGGAAGCGCACACCGGTGTCCTCGCCATACAGACGCTTGGCGAACACTTCCAGAGTGCCCTTCAGATCGCCCATGGTGATACCCTTGTCCACCACAAGGCCTTCGATCTGATGGAACACAGGGGAGTGGGTGGCGTCCACAGCGTCGCTGCGGTATACGCGGCCGGGAGCAATGACCCGGATGGGAGGACGCTGTTTCTCCATGGTACGCACCTGCATGGGGCTGGTCTGGGTGCGCAGGACGATGTTGTCATTGATATAGAATGTGTCCTGGGTATCCCGGGCCGGGTGGTTTTTGGGGATGTTCAGGGCTTCGAAGTTGTAGTAATCGTATTCCACTTCCGGACCTTCGGCAATGGAAAAGCCCATGCCGGTGAAGATGTCATAAAGCTCGTGAAGCACGGTGTTCAGGGGATGCTGTTTGCCCAGAAGCACCTTCTGGCCGGGCATGGTCACATCGATCTGTTCCTTTTCCAGCTTGGCTGTGATGAGACGCTGGGCCATGTCCTGCTGGGCCTTTTCAATGGCCTGTTCGATCTGCGCCCGCACCTCGTTGGCCAGCTGGCCGATCACCGGCCGCTCTTCGGCGGAGAGTTTGCCCATGCCCCGCAAAATGCCGGTGAGTTCTCCCTTTTTGCCCAGGAATTTTACCCGAGCCGCTTCCAGCTTTTGCTGAGAAGTCACCGAAGACACCTGCCCGAGAGCCTGGGAAAGGATCTGGTTGAGCTGCTCTTTCATGTTCTGCACTCCTTTTGTGAGTTTGGATAGGTTTGATGCTGCCGCCAGGGGCAGGTATAAAAAAAGCCTTCGCCCCCAAAAAGGGACGAAAGCCAAGCTTCCGCGGTACCACCCTGATTCCCGCCTCAAAAAAGCGGGCACTCCACAGCCTTAACGCGGCCGGACGCCGTGGCCTACTCCGTTCAGCCCGGTGCTCAAAAGTGAACTTCTCCACGCTCTTCCGCAGGCGGCTTACAGCCGGTGACCGCCATTCTCTCGCCGGAGGGGGCGCAGGTACTCTCTTTCTCATCGCATTTTCCAGTTGTTTGCGGTAAAAATACATCTCTATTATATATAGCACAAGGGCGAAAAAATTGCAAGCCCTCCGGCATAAACCGGTATGGACGCCGTATAGATAGGGTGGAGAGTGATAAAAAGTGGTGAAACGAAAGAAAAGGATCGGGGTCTTTTTGTGGGTTTTGCTCTTTGCCCTCAGCGGCTGCAAAGGCCAGGAAGGCCCTCAGCAGAAGGTGAGCGAATATTATAGCTCCCTGGCCCAGGGCTCGGTGGGGGCCACCGTCACGGCCGACTCCGGCGTGATCATGGAATATGAGCTGTCGGTGTCCTGGGAAGGGGAGGAGAGCCAGTGTACTGTGGTATCTCCGGAGGAGATCGCCGGGGTCAGCTGTCATATCAGCCAAGGGGGAGCCACCCTTCAGTTTGAGGATGTTCAGCTGGATACATTGCTGGCCCCCATCCGGGGATTTACTCCTGTGGACTGCACCGACGGCCTTCTGCGCACCCTGGCCGGAGCGGCACCCACCCAGTGGGGAAGGGAGAAAAAGGAAGGGCAGGAGTGCATCAGCCTGACCTATGAAATGGAGGCCGACGGCAAGGAGGCCGTCAAGCAGGTGTGGCTGCGGGAGGACACTCTGGAGCCGGTATGTGCCCGATGGTTCCTGGAGGGAGATCAGATCATGCACGCCGTATTTTCCGGATTTTCAGCGATGAAAGAATAAAAATGGTATTTGATGGGGAAGGTTGCTCCAAAAAGAAAAGTGTGGTACACTAAAAAATAAGTTCGGCTTTTCAGGGAGACACCGGCCAGCTCCTGCCTGCATAGAATACAAGCGGGGGAAGAGACTGCGCGCCGCCCACCGGTGCAAATTCCGGCCAAGATGATTAAAACCGGGATTTGTGTGGAAAAATAAAAAAGCGGTTTAACCGACTTTTACCGGCGGAGCGTGAGTGAAATTGGATCATTTTTCTTCCAATGTCAGACGAGGTGACATTTATTATGCCGACCTGAGCCCGGTGGTGGGCAGCGAACAGGGCGGGATGCGCCCGGTTCTCATTGTGCAGAACAATGTGGGTAATCGGTTCAGCCCCACCGTCATCGCGGCGGCCATCACCTCGCAGCTGAACAAGGCAAAACTGCCTACCCATATTGAGATCGAGGCCCGCACCTATGGCCTTTCCAAGGATTCTGTCATTTTGCTGGAGCAGGTGAGAACATTGGACAAACGGCGGCTGCGGGAAAAGATGGGACGCCTGGACGAACAAGTGATGGGCCAGGTGGATGATGCCATCGCCGTCAGTTTCGGATTGCGAAGCGGCGGGCAGGAAAGTACCCAGCGATAAGGAGCGACTGCAATGAAGAGGAAGTTTATGGTATCGGCTTTGGGCGCTTTGTGCGTTTTGGCCGTGGGCGGAGTCTTTACGGCGCTGGCCGCCGGCGGATATGGTTCCCAGGATGACCCTCTGGTGACCTTGAGCTACATAACCGATGTAGCGGTGCCGGAGGCCAATGCCCGGATCGATTCGGTATTTTCCCAGAAGGAGACGGCCATCAAATCGGATATCCAGAGTAAAATGGATTCGGTGCGTTCCCAGCTGGAAAGCCAGATCTCCCAGCTTCAGAATGTGAGCCAGGATGTGATCAATCAGGTGGTGGAGCTGGTGAAGGATCAGATTGGTTCTTCCTCCGGCAGCAGCACCTGGAAGATGATCACCCTTCAGAATGGCCAGCAGATCAAGGCTGGGGTGGGAACCCAGCTGCTTTTGCGCCGGGGCACGGCCAGCTGCTATTCCGGCATGATCAACTTGTCCAGCGGGGAGATCCTGACCCATGGACAGTCTGTGCTTCAGAACAATATGTATCTCATCGGCACGGATGGCTGCGGTTTTATCGCCAGTGGGGAATGTACCGTTTTGGTGGACGGAACCTATACCATCGGCTGAGACGCATGGTTTCAAAGCCTTCTGCATACAATGGTGTGCAGAAGGCTTTTTCTTTTGCGGCGATGATGGAGGGAAAGGGGGAGACCCCATGGAGCAATGGGATCTGTGGCTGGGAGAAGAGCGGGTGGGAAAGGTCTCCTGCAGGGAGAACGGATGGGGGTATACCCTGTGGGCCGCCTGCCCCGCAGAGGAGGGGTATATCTACCGGGTGGCATTGGACCAGGAGAATGAGGATGTTCTGGTGGCCGGAGTCATGCTGCCCCAGGGCCGGGAGTTCCGCCTGAAAAAAAAGATGGATGGGCATTTTGCGCCGGAAAAAGTGAGAGGCGCTTTTATTCTTCGATCCAGGCCCGGGGAATATACCGGATTCAGTCCGCTGCCTTTTCCTTTGGAAAAATTCCGCCCCTTTGATCTTTCCCATGCTCCTTGGGAGAAAAGTCTTTTGGGAAAGCTGCTGGTCGATGAAAAGGCCAGGGTCTGCCGGTACCAGGATCAATGGTATGCAGCGGCCCCTCTAGAAAAGGAGCAGCCTTTTGCGTTGGCTCCTTTTTTTCAAAAAGTGACGCCCTTGGAGATGGGGGGGAAGCGTTATGGTCTGGTGGTCTGCGACGAAGAGGGCCGGGTTTCTTTGGCGTATAATGTGAAAGAAGCCAGGGAATACTGGAAGGGAAATCAATGAAAGGAAGTGGCCTTATGCCCGAGCTGACCACAAAGGAACTGGCTTTTCTCAAAGAGCAGTTGAAGGGAGAACAAAGCGAAGTGGCCCAATTCAGTTTGATGGCCCAGCAGTGCACCGATCCCCAGCTGAAAAATATGCTGGCTGGCATCGCCTCCCGCCATCAGAGCCATTATGACACTCTGTACCGTTTCATGCAAAACTGAGAAAGGAGAAAGCGCCATGTGCAACGACCAGATCATCATCACCAATGCCCTCAACACCCAGAAGCATCTGACTTCCCTGTATAATACGGCGGCAGGGGAATGCTGCCACAATCCTCTGCGCAGCGCTATGATGGAGCTGCTGCGGGACGAGCACGAGATCCAGAACGACATTTTCACCGGAATGAACAGCCGGGGCTGGTATCCGGTGCAGCAGGCTTCGAGCCAGGCTGTGCAGCAGGCCATTGCGGAACTGAACAGCCAGAACTGATTGTTTTCTTTGCCGGACTCCTGGGAATATCCCCGGAGTCCGGTTTTCTTTTTGCCCATTTTGTTTGAAAAAAGGGAGAAGATAGTGTAGAATGAATCCATTCAATCAAGGGCCAGAGGGCCTGTCTCTGTGGAAAGGAAGGATCACAGCATGAAATGGGGAACAAGAATGACAGCGGCCGCTTTGGCCCTGACTTTGGCGGCCTCTTCGGCGCCGGCCAAAGCATATAGCCTGCCCTATGGGGATGTAAATGATCAATATTGGGCATATCTGGATATTCTGTATTCCAGCCAGTGGGGCTTGCTCCAGGGCCGGGAGGACGGCAATTTCCATCCCGAGGATACGCTGACCCGTGCGGAGTTTGTTTCCATTTTGGCCCGGGTGGGCAATGTGCAGCTGAGCCGGTATCCCGGCAGCGATTTTCAGGATGTGGCCGAAAGAGCCTGGTATGCCCAGGCCGTGAACTGGGCCCATCGTATGGGCGTTGCATCCGGTGTGGGAAATGGTCGTTTTGACCCCAACGGCGCTGTTACCCGGGAGCAGATGGCTACCATGAGCTATCAGTTCCTCAAAAGCATGGGCATTATCTATGGCAATGACAATACCGTCCTGCCCTATTCGGATGCCGACTCCATCAGCGATTGGGCATTGGATGCGGTAAAGGCCATGTATACATCCAAATTGCTGACAGGTCGGGAGGATGGAACTTTCGATCCCTTTGCCCCCACCAGCCGGGCGGAAGCCGCTGCCATGGCCCGCCGTCTTTATGTGAATCTGGATGATTAGCCTGATCCCAATCCGGATGAAGGCGAGGATAATACCGATGGCCAAAATCCGGGTGAGGGCACCGGAGAAGATGCATCGGGTAATTAAAGAGCAATTATGAAATTGAAAGCCATAGCTGTGTGAGGTTCGCATGAAAAAGAGATGGTATATTCCATTGCTTGTGGCGTGTACTTTATGCGGGGCGATTTTTGGTATATGGTATGGAAGGGAATCGGGCCGCAGGGAAGAGCGGCGGCAGATGGCCCAGATGAGCGCCGCCAATGCCTATGAAGAATTTGTGGAATATCAAAAGACAGGGCATAGCAGTAGCTATTGGTATGGAGTAGCGGAGTTCCGGGCTTTCCAGACGGCCTATCATATGCTGGTGGAGGACACCAATAAGGCGACGAACTTCACTTTCTGCAATGAGGTTTATGGAAGTTTGGTTTTGGCACCGGAGAAAAGTCAGGAGAAGATAGAGGACATCGTGGCCGTCATGGAGATTTTGTCAGCCGATGTGGAAGACGACGCCGGATATGCCCGTATGGACGAATTGCGGCATCGTCTCAGTCAATAATGTGCCGTAGTCTCCAAACAGATGAAATAAAATGGGAGCAAGCATTTGCTTGCTCCCATGAGCGTGTCGAAAAAGTGGCCTAAGCCACTTTTTCGACACGCTCAGACCCGACGCCAAGCGTCGGGTCTTTTATTATGATGAATGACTTTACTTTTGCTTGCTTTTATGTTTTTGCGGTTTATGGCATTTTCCGGCCATGGGACAAGCGGAACAGCCGGAAGAGCAAGAAGTCTGGCCCCGGCGGATGGCTCGGAAGGCCAGAACTGCACAGAATGCCAAAAGCAGTAGGAGAAGAATATCGCCGAATCCCATAGGATCACCAGATCAGCAGAGCCAGCCGGTAGACAAGGAAGGCGGCAGCCCAAGCCACAGCGGTTTGGTAAAACACCACGAACAAAGCACTTTTAGCGCCGCCCATTTCCCGCTTGACAGCGGCGATGGCTGCCACGCAGGGAGTATAGAGCAGGGTGAACACCAGGAAGGCCAGAGCAGCAGGGAGGGGCAGTGCGCCGGAAAGGGTCTGAGGCAGAGTGGCCATGGAAGAGCCGGTGAGCACAGTCAGGGTGCTGACCACCGCTTCCTTTGCGGTGAAGCCGGTGAGAAGGGCGGTGGACATCTGCCAGCTGCCGAAGCCCAGAGGAGCAAAGAGCGGAGCGATGAGCCGGCCGATCTGGGCCAGAAGGCTCTGGCTGCTGTCGGACACCACATTGATCCGGCTGTCGAAGGTCTGAAGCACCCAAATGATGATGGTGGCCAGGAAGATCACTGTAAAGGCCCGGGTGATAAAGTCCTTGGCCTTATCCCACACCAACCGCACCACGCTTTTGGGGGCCGGGAGACGGTAGGCGGGCAGTTCCATCACAAAGGGCACCGGATTGCCTTTGAAGGCGGTACGGCCCAGAATCAGGCCGGAGAGAATGCCCAGCAGAATCCCCAGCACATACAGGCCGATCATCACCAGCGCTCCGTATTCCGGGAAAAAGGCGGCGGTAAACACGCCGTAAATGGGCAACTTGGCGCTGCAGGAAATGAAAGGAGTGAGCAGGATGGTCATTTTCCGATCCCGGTCGCTGCTCAGAGTGCGGGTGGCCATGACGGCGGGCACCGTACAGCCGAAACCGATGAGCATGGGCACGAAGGAGCGGCCGGACAGGCCGATCTTCCGCAGCAGTTTATCCATCACAAATGCTACACGGGCCATATAACCGCTGTCTTCCAGCAAAGAGAGGAAGAAAAACAGGGTGACGATGATGGGCAAAAAGGACAGTACGCTGCCAATGCCGGCGAACACGCCGTCGATGATGAGAGAGTGGACCACCGGATTGATGCCGTAAGCGGTGAGCCCTCGGTCGGCCAGGTCTGTGACCCAGTCAATGCCCAGGGACAGAAGATCGCTGAGGAAGGAGCCCACCAGGCCGAAGGTCAGCCAGAAGATCAGCAGCATGATCCCCAGGAAAATGGGGATGGCCAGGAACTTATGGGTGAGAAGGCGGTCGATGCGCACCGAGCGCTGGTGTTCTTTGGATTCATGGGGCCGTACCACCGTACCGGCGCACAGCTCATCCAGGAAGGTGTAGCGCATATCGGCCAAAGCGGCGTTGCGGTCCATGCCGCTTTCCTCTTCCATTTCTTCCACCGAGTGCTGGATCAGCTCCCGCTCGTTGGGGGAGAGGGACAACTGGGCCATCATGGGTTCGTCGCCTTCCAGCAGTTTGGTGGCGGCGAAGCGGGAGGGCACACCGATGGCGGCGGCATGGTCCTCGATCATGTGGCTCACCGAGTGGATGGCCCGGTGTACAGCGCCCTGGCAGAAGTCCAGCCGTTTGGGTTTTTGGCGCTGTTGAGCGGTGCGCAGCACCACATCGATCAGCTCGCTGACGCCCTCATTTTTGCTGGCGGTGATGGGTACCACGGGAATCCCCAATTCCTGGGACAGTTTGGATACATTCACCGAGCCGCCGTTTTGCCGTACCTCATCCATCATGTTCAGGGCCAGCACCATAGGGATGCCCAGTTCCATCAGCTGCATGGTGAGATACAGGTTGCGTTCGATGTTGGTGGCGTCCACAATGTTGATGATGCCGTCTGGTTTTTCCTTCAGCAGATAATCCCGGGTGACGATCTCTTCAGCGGTATAGGGGGAAAGAGAATAGATTCCCGGCAGATCCACCACCGTCGCATCTTCATGGCCGCGGATGATGCCGTCTTTCCGGTCCACCGTCACGCCGGGAAAGTTGCCCACATGCTGATTGCTGCCGGTGAGCTGGTTGAAAAGGGTGGTTTTGCCGCAGTTCTGGTTGCCGGCCAGTGCCAGTTTCATACCGATGCTTCCTCCTTTGCCGCCGGATTTTCACTGCGGTGTCCGTGGTGCCGCGAGGGGGTAAAGGAGGGCACCGAGTCGCATTTTTCACGGCGGGAACAGCTGTCGCAGTCCTTTTCTCTGAATTGCTGGGGCAGGGGACAAACGGTAATGGTGCGGGCATCATCCAAACGGATGGTCAGCTCGTAACTGCGGACATGAAGCTCGATGGGATCTCCCATCGGGGCGGTTTTGCGGATGGAGACCAGCGTTTTGGGCGTCAGGCCCATGTCCAGCAGCCGGCGGCGCAGAGCTCCTTCGCCGCCCACAAAGGTGATGGCGGCGGTATCGCCGATGGGCAGTTGATCCAATGTCATGAAGATTCCCCCTCTTTTTGGTAAAAATCAAATGGGAAAACATAGATTCCCATGGAGTTAGCCTTTGTAAACATTCTAATGGCTGTGCCTATTTCCGTCAAGCGGAATATCGCACAATCCCCCGGAGAAAAGGGGGGAGGGAAACCGATATAGTATACAGAAAAGCCCCCTGGCGGATGGGTTCCGCCAGGGGGATAAAAGGGGAGATCGCTTAGTAAAGTTTAAAGAGCAGGGAAGCAAACTCCGCCCGGGTGATGGAATTGAGGGGCTTGAGGGAGTTTGTGCCGCCATAGCCCTGAACGATACCCAGGGAGGAGAGGATCTTCACATGGTCCGAAGCCCAGGCGGGGATATCTCCGGCATCATCAAAGCTCACATTGGAATAGGCATAGCCACGCTCCAGGGTGCGGCCCAGAAGGGTCATCACCTGGGCCCGGCTCACCGGAGCAGAGGGCAGGAACACCGAATTGCCCTTGCCGTCGGTGCTGCCGATCATGATCCCCTGGGCATAGAGGGCCTTCACATGGGGCAGCGCCCAATCGGAGATCTGGGAAGCGTCGGTATAGGGCAGTTTTACATCGGCGTAGTCATCGGTGTCGATACCCAGGTATCGGGAAAGCAAAGTGGCAGCCATTTCGTTTGTGGTGTTGTTTTGAGGCATAAACTGGCTGTCCGTGGAGAAGATGCCCTGAACCCGAAGGAATTCGGCATAATCCTGGGCCCAGTGCCCGTTCATATCCTCATAGGGAGTGGTGCCGCCGGAAGTGCCCAGAGTCATGCTTTTGCGGGCGATATTGCCAAAGGAATCGGTGGCTTCCAGCGTCAGACGATGCAGGCCGCCGATGTTTTCCGGCAAAGTAGCAGAGAGAGCACCGGTCTGGCTGTTGTAAGTAAAGTTGCAGTTTTTTCCGTCATAGGTCAGGGAGATGTTTCCAGAGGAAATGGCAAAGCCGGTGGCATCCTTGACGGTGGCGGAGAAGGCCTGAGAAGTGACGCTCTCCGGCATGGTGATCTCCGGCGGAGTTACATCGGGCTGAGCGGCGGCATAATGCACCACAAGCTGGTCGATGTAGATGTTGCCCGACTGGCCGGGGGATACCGATGTGCTGAAGCCCTTGACAGCGGTAGCACCCGAGGGGACTTCCACTGTGACCAGGGTCCAGTCCTCGCCGGCATAGAAGGCCCGCTGCACCGTGGAGCCGCTGCTGGTGAGGAAATTGATATACATGGATTTGCCCGGCGATGCTTTGGCGTAGAAGGTGAGGTTCTTGGCGCCGGAGAGCTTGGCAGAGGAAGCGGCGGTAAAGACAGCGGCGTGGGCCTTGTCCATGGAAGAGGCGCCTTTATAGGTCATGGACAGAGCGCCGCTGCCATAACGCACCTGATCCAAAGAATGGGTCACCTGGGCTCTGGCCGAGATGTCCTGGGTGTCCGCTGTAGCATAATAGGTCACATCGTCTTCGTAATCTTCCAGAATGGAGGGCATTTTGCCCACCCGCACCGGAATGGACACCGAGAAGCCATTGTGGGAGATGACGATGTTTCCGGAAGCGCCGGTTGTTTTGGAAGCGGTGAATACGCCGTCCTGGGTGATGGTACCGGCGTTGCCCGTTACCTGCCAAGTGAATAGGTTGTCCTGTTCATAAAGAATACGGGACTGGGCATAGGCATCGATATCCAGATCGATGGATCCTCCCACATCCATGGACAGAGAGGTGACGGTAGTGCCGCTTTTGTTCTTTACCACCACCCGGTCGGGCTGCTGGTAAACCGTGATGGAGGCCGGCATGGAAGCAGCGGTCTCATGATCCAGAGAGATCAGGTATTCTCCTGCTTGTTGAGGGGCCGTGAATACATTGCCCTCCAGGACCTGCTCCGTGGGAGAGGTCACCCGGAAACCGGAATAGTAGGAGGACACAGGATAATAATGCTGGTCAAAGGTGTTGGCCCCCAGGGAGACCTGAGCGCCGGACAGGGTGGCTACGCTGTGAGGATAGACGAAAGCACCGGTTTCTTCTCCAGTGGGAGCGGCGGTGTTGACAAAGAGGAGATAGTTGGCACACTTGCGCAAAGAGCCGTCCGAGGGACTGTTGACCACTTCGGTTTCCTTGGAGCCGGGCTGACGCACCACCTCAGCAGAGGAGCCGCCGCCGTCCAGGTTGACCACATTGGTGCAGCCTTTGTTCAACAGAAGCTGGGCGGCGTTTTTCACGCTCATGCCCTGACTGATCTCCTGGCGGCCGTCCACCACTAGGGCCACGGCGCTGCCATCCGGGCGAACACCCAGAAGGGTGCGGGGATTGCTGGAAGAGGAAAGGCCCGACTGCATCACGCCGTTCTTAACGGCCATATCTCCAGCGCCGCAGGCATAGACTACATCGGTAAAGTCTTCGTTGTATACATTGGCTTTGAAGGTGACGGTTTCTCCCACCTGAAGGGAGGAGATGGTATAACCGCGATTGCTGTAAGCATTGCTGGCGGTGAGGATGTATTCATTGTCCCCGATGGGGGTGGAGCCGGATACATCCTGGTTGACGGCGGTGACCACAAACTGTTTCTCCTGGCCGATCTTCAAAGGTTCGTCATTCACCGGGGTAAGTACCACATTGACACCGGTACCGGTGGAGCGGGTCTGAGAGGAAAAATCGCTGTTGAGCAGATAGATCCCCGCGCCCGAACGCTGCTTGTTCAAAGCGTACACCGGGTAATCGCCGGTGATGGAGGAATAGAGGCTCATGGCCATTTGAGGGGCGCCCACGATCATGCGTCCATCGGGTTTGACGCCCACGGCGTTCCACATGCCGTCGGAGCTGACCAGACGGCCGTTGTTGACCACAAGTCCCGAAGGAAGGCCGGTGGACAGGACGAAAAAGTCCGCATTGGCCGCACCATAGACGCTCTGGCCCTGGTTTTCCACATAGTCCACGATTTCCTCGATGGAGGATTTGCCGTAGAGTTTACTGCCGTAGGCCACCATGGGGAACACATCGCTGCCGGGGGTGTATTCCAGGCGGAAGGACTGCTGGCGCAGGCTTCCATTTTCCGAAGAGGCTACGGTATAGCGCAGGCCGTTGGCAATATCATAGGAATCGGAATAGGATAGGGTTTCCGCTCGGGCTGGAAGCGGCAGGAAGGCCGCCGACAGGGCCAGAGCACAAAAAGAGGCGACAATTCGCCGGGTAATGGATTTCATGTGATCTCCTTTCATCATAAGGGTTGCTGGGACAGTCTGATACCATCATACCATAAAACCACCAAAATAAAAGAGGATATCCTGCACAAATCAGGGAAGAAAAGCCGCCTTGTAGGGCTACAATACATCTTGGACGAGTGAATAAAAAGCTATGAAGGATATGGTCTCATGGGTTATAGTTAAGTTACCACACCAAACCAGCCCGAAAGGAGACCATATCCCTCATGAG
>NZ_JAHLPO010000025.1:0-39366 GCF_018917925.1 Intestinimonas sp. MSJ-38
TTTGGATGGCTGTGGGGGCGTCTGGACTGGCAGGCCAGGGATGCCACACTTCCATCCCAGCGCTGCTTCCAGAAATAGATATACGACCGGCTCTTGTTGTACTTCCGGCTGGCGCGGCTGACGCCGTATTTCTCTGTGTACTTCATTAGGGATTGCCGATAGGCCATGTCTTGTGTTATATTTTTGCTCATGAGGGATATGGTCTCCTTTCGGGCTAGTTTGGTGTGGTAACTTAACTATAACCCTTGAGACCATGTTCCTCATATCTTTTTATTCACTCGTCCAAGATGTATTGTAGTCCTACACGGATAGATTGGGATCTTTTGGGGACAATCTTGACAGGGATGCAGAAAAGAGATAAAATATCATTTATGTATCCTAAAATGGAGAGATGTCCGAGTGGTTTAAGGAGCTGGTCTTGAAAACCAGTGATCCCGCAAGGGACCAAGGGTTCGAATCCCTTTCTCTCCGCCAATGAAAAAGTCTCTCGCTTTTTAGAAAAGCGAGGGACTTTTTCATGTTTTCAAAATTGGGAATAGACGAATTGAGGGGCGCTGGACAGGTTGGCCAGCATGAGATAACCGTAAAAAACCAGGAGCAGCAGGTAAAAGAAAGCTACCTGAGCAAAAAAGCGGAAGCGCTCATTCTGACAGACCCTGTGAAGCGAATTGATAAAGCCCTTCATTCAGTTTCACCCACCCTTCTCTGGCGATGTGTGTGTTGTCCTCAAAGAAATAGGGAGTGTATTCATAGGAGGAAAGGTCCAGAAGTTCCGCTCCATAGTCCTGGGCAATGGCCTGGATCTTTTCATAGTACTCCTGGCGCTTTTCGGCGGACAATCCCATATAATCATACCAGGGGCCGTTGAACGGCAGACTGACCAGCAAAGGCTTTATCTGAAGATCCTGGCACACCTTCAAAAAGCAAATCATATCCCCATATTCCTGGGAGTTTAAATAGTCGGCTTTTGTTGCAGAGTCTTTTTTGCTTTTGATGTAGTTGTTTTTATACAGGTTATAAAAGCCGTTGTCCATGCCAAAGGGATTGGTGGTGTTGGCCTTGGCGCCGTCCACCGCGGCCTTTTCGCTGAGGGCCTTCCAATTGGGTTCAGGGGCGCCCTGGGGATATTCTTGGGAGGAAACGCCCCCGGCCAGGGCCTTGAGAGAAAGGGAGACCATGAGCTTATCCTCCAAAAAGCTCAGATAGATCTTGCAGGACAGCTTCTCCAGAAAGGTGGCATCTTTTGTGAGATAGACCCGCTGATAGCTTTTCACCCGTTTGGCCATGGCCGGATCGGCCTTGAGCAGTTTGTCGGTGCGTTCCAAGATGTAGTTTTTGGTCTCATCCGACAGATGGGGATTTTGCAGCATCTGAATGTAGTTGTATTCTGAGAAGCGGGAGGTATACACCTGGCTGGATACACCCTTGCCCCGGAACCACTGAGGAGAGAGAATGAATACCGCCTGTTTCTGGGGCAGTTCGTCTCCCATGGCCGCCAAAGCGGTGGCGTGGTAAAGGGATTGATAGTATCCCGCACCGATGAGCATCAGCCGGAAGGGCTGGCCCGACAGGACTTTGGCTGGATGATAGGGAGTGGAGCGGCCGTGGCGGAATTCCGAAGAGCCGAAAACCGGAATGGAAGTGGAGGTCAGGTTTTCGGTGATGGCCCGGCTGTACAGCAGCTTGTCGTCGTTGATCCAGGCGTCAAAGGAAGGACCGGTAAAATCCAGCCGTTTGATTCCCAGATGGATCACAAGGACGGTAAAAGAAAAGAGGAGAAAGGCCAGCCCCAGGGCATTGCACTTTTTCATTGGGCTATCCGGCTTTCCACCAGATCGGCGATGAGCCGGGGTGTAGCGATCTGGCTGCGGCTCACCTCAGAGGGAGAAAGTTTCACATCAAACTGGATTTCCAGCTCCACCAGCAGTTCCACCAGTCCCAGAGAATCCAGCAGATCGTTTTCAAACAGATCCAGATCCAGCTCATCTTCCCCCAATGTTTCGCCGCAGACGACGGAGAGAATGGAAAGGATTTTTTCTTGTGTGTTGTTCATGGATAGTTCCTCCTTTGGAATGAATCAGGTGAACAGGGCCCCGGAAAAGATCAAAAAGCCCACCATCACCAGGTTAAGGGTGACAAACCAGGACAGCAGCCCATACCAGGTGCAGTTCCGGTATTTTTTATAAAAAGGACACTTTTTCTGATAGACTTCGGTGGCGGCCAGCAGCACGCCGTGGTAAAGGCCATAAAGCAGGTAATAAAGGGTCAGCCCATGCCAGGCACCCATCACCAGCATATTGAGCAGGAAGGCCCAGCAGGCCCCGGACAGACGGCTTTTGAACCATTTCCCCTTGATGCCGCGCATGAGAAAGCGGGAAAAGAGGTAATCACGGAACCAATGTGACAAAGTGATGTGCCAACGGTTCCAGAAATCCTTCATGTCCCGGCTGAGGAAGGGAAGATGGAAATTTCCCGGGGTGCGTACCCCCAGGATATAGGCACAACCCACCGCCATGCGGCTGTAACCGGCAAAATCGAAAAACATATAGATGCCGTAGCACCAGCCATAGGCCAGGGCCAGAAGAAGCCCGCCTTTGGGTTCGCACAGGCTGAGCAGGCGAAAGGCCAGAGCCGAAAGCACGAACTTATAGACCAGACCGATGAGGAGCTGTTCCAGCCCATCTCCCAGAAGGGTCAGATATTCATCCCGGGTGTAGCGCCGCCGGAAGTCCTCTTCAAAACGGCGGCTGCGGTCAATGGGCCCGGCGCTGAAAGTGGGGAAAAAGAGGAGAAAGGCCCAAAAGGCGGGAAGAGAAAGGGAAGAGATCAGTCCGTCATAGGTTTCGATGATGATCTGGGCCACCCGGAAGGTGAGATAGGAAAGCCCCAGGAAGGAAAAAAGCGAAAGAGTGGTGACTTCACTCCATTTCATCAATAAAAGGGGGATCAGACTGAGGAAAAGAGCCAGGGCGTAATACCAGGGCACAGGCCCCTTCTTTTGCCGCAGAGGGATATAGAGACACACCAGCAGGCTTTCCCACAGGAGATATGCCCCCAGCCACGCAAGCTGCAAGGGCGTCCCGGCCAATACCGCCAGAATCATCACCAGAGAGGCAAACAGACCATAAGGGCCGATGGCCTTGCCCCGCAGCCCCAGAAACAGGGCCGGCAGGAGCAGCAGGGTCATCAGAGTGAAAAAGGGAACACCGGAGAAAAAACTCATGGCAGCATCCCCTCCAGGGTCTTACGATCGGTTTTCCCGTTGGGCGTCACCGGAATCTTGGGGAGAAAGACCAGCTTTTTTGGCACCATATAGCTGGGAAGGAAGGTTCGCAGCTGTTTTTTCATTTGGAGGGAAGCGGCCAGGGAATCTTCTCCACCTTCCCGCTCCACAAAGCCTACTAGAGCGTGGACGGTGCCTTCCCGCATTTGGGGCAGCACCACCGCCCGGCGCACCCCCGGCAGCTTCAACAGGTTTTCTTCCACATCCCCCAGTTCGATCCGGTAGCCATGGAGCTTGATCTGGTGATCTCCCCGGCCGATGAAATGGAGCATCCCATCGGGGGACAAGAATCCCAGATCTCCGGTGCGGTAGGCGGGAATGGGCTTCCCTTGACGCACAGGACTGCAAAAGACCTTCTCTGTCATATCGGGGCGGCGGAAATAGCCTGCGCCCACAGTATCGCCTAAAATGACGATTTCGCCCTGCTCGCCATAAGGCAGCGGCGTACCGTCCGGGGACCAGATCTCCAGGGCGATCCCTTCTTTGGGACGGCCCACCGGGAGGGCCTGTTCCTCTGTCATGGAAAGGGTGATGGGGGTTTGGGTAACGCAGACGGTGGTTTCGGTGGGGCCATAGGTGTTGATCACCTGGCAGCGGGGGAACCGCTGAAGCAGCGCCCGGGCCGTGCCGGGAGGCAGCGTCTCACCGCAGAAGAGGAAGGCCCGCAGCCGGGGCAGAAGCTCCTGGCAAAAGCGGGGATCGGCCAGGCACAGAGCAGCGAAAGAGGGAGTGGAGACGAAATAAGCCCCCTGAGACGCCCGGAAGAAATCCATCAGAGCGCCATAGTCCTCCTGCACACTGCGGGTCATGGGACGCAGCGTGCCGCCGCAGAAAAGGCAGGTGTAGGTGTCCAGCACCGAAAGATCAAAGGAAAAAGGAGCCTGATTCAAAAAGACGGCGCCGGCTTTTTCCTCCCGGGGGCCTGCCAGTTCACTGGACCAGTCCAGGAAATTTTCCAGGCACCGGCGGGGGATCTGCACTCCCTTGGGGCGTCCGGTGCTGCCAGAGGTAAAGATGATATAGAAGATGTCCTCCGGCTGTACCCGGGCCTCCTGGGGAGGCTTAGGGCCGGGGCTTTGAGCCAGGGATTGGATCAGATCGGGAGAAAAGGCCCGGGGGTGGGGAACGGGAAGCGGCTGGGTACACAGAAGCACCGGCGTTTGGGTCTCTTCCAGAATTTCCGTCAGGCGCTGGGCGGGCAGAGAGATGTCTATGGGACAATAAGCCCGTCCGGCTTTGGCACAGGCCAGAAAGCACACCAGCATCCAGGGGCTTTTGTGCCCATACACCACAAATGGCTCTTTTCCTGGGCCGAAGCGGGAGAGAAGACAGGCGGCCAGCCGGTCGGAATATTCCTCCAGCTGCCGGTAGGTGATGCTTTCTTCCCCTGTGGACACCGCAATTTGGTCTCCACGCTGCTGGGCGTGCTGGGATAAAACGCGGAACAGATCCATCAAAGGACCTCCTTTCACCCGGCCGGAAGGGTCGGGGTTTACTACCGGCACAGTATAGCACAGCCCTTTCGATGATTTTCTTGCGAAAATCTTTCAATTTTCATAATTTCCTCTGGAATTTACAGAAAAGATTCTTCGTGCATTTTCCCGGAAAACTTGGTATAGTGATAGGGGAGAAAAGGAAAAAGAAAAATTATACAAAAAGTCTAATTAAAGATGAAAATTACAATATCCCCAGGGTGCGCCCTGGAGAGGGAGGAAACCATGGAACAGTTGATTTGCGGCAAAAGCCCCCGGCAGTGGGAAGAGGAATTCCCGGTGGTGGGGGATCTGGTGAAACTCAAGGAGACCTTCTGGGTCAATCCCAAGAAGGTGGGAACGGAGGAGGCCCTGAAACAATGCAGCCTGTCTCTGGCTGATGTGAAGGAGGCCGAAGCCCGGCTCCAGCGGTTTGCCCCCTTTATCGCCAAAGCCTTTCCGGAGACGGCAAAAATGGAAGGGATCATCGAATCTCCGGTGCAGGCCATTCCCCAGATGCAAAAGGCTCTGGAAAAGGAATGGGGCATTCATATCCCCGGCGGGATGCTCCTCAAGTGCGACAGTCATCTGCCCATCTCCGGCTCCATTAAGGCCAGAGGGGGCATCTATGAGGTGCTCAAGCACGCCGAAGATCTGGCTCTTCAGGAAGGGATGCTCACCCTGGAGGATGACTATTCCCAGTTGGATAGTGATAAATTTAGAGATTTCTACTCTAAGTATTCAATTGCCGTGGGTTCCACCGGCAATCTGGGGCTGTCTATCGGCATTATGAGTGCTCGGCTGGGATTCCGGGTCAGTGTGCATATGTCCGCCGATGCCCGCCAGTGGAAAAAGGATCTGCTGCGGGAAAAAGGAGTCACCGTGGTGGAATATCCGGAGGATTACAGCAAGGCGGTGGCCGAAGGCCGGCGTCAGGCGGAAAGCGATCCCATGTGCTATTTCGTAGACGATGAAAACTCGGTGAATCTGTTTATGGGCTATGCTGTGGCGGCCCAGCGGCTGAAAGGGCAGCTGGAACAGATGGGCGTCCAGGTGGATAAAGAGCATCCCCTCTTCGCCTTCCTGCCCTGCGGCGTAGGCGGCGGCCCTGGCGGCGTGGCCTTTGGTTTCAAGCTGGTCTATGGAGACGCGGTCCACTGCTTCTTTGCCGAGCCCACCCATGCTCCCTGCATGATGCTGGGACTGGTGACCGGGCTGCAGGACAAGGTGTGCGTCCAGGACTTCGGCATCGACAATCTCACCGCCGCCGATGGCCTGGCCGTGGGCCGTCCCTCCAGCTTTGTGGGCAAGACCATCGAGCCCTTCCTCAGCGGCAGCTATACGGTGGACGATGGCACGCTGTACCGCCGCCTGGCTCTTCTGCGGGATACCGAAAACCTGGCTCTGGAGCCCTCGGCCCTGGCTGGGATGGAAGGGGTCCGCTGGCTGCTGGAAAGCAAGGACGGACAGGCCTATCTGAAAAAAGAGGGCCTTGCAGACAAGATGGAACAGGCCCACTTCATGCCCTGGGGCACCGGCGGCAGCATGGTCCCTCCGGAGGTGATGGAGGAATATTACCGCAAGGGCAAGGAATAAAGATAAAGCAGCTTTTTTGCAAATTGCATAAAAAGAAGCCGGGGAATTTGGCACCAAAAAAAGGGGCTTTTCTTTGACAATTTCCCGGGAAAAAGGTAAGCTATAAGGTAGTAAGATTGAAAAGGAGGATGTTTCCCATGATTCTTATTAAAAATGGTTTGGTTAAAACAATGGCCGGCGAGGATATCGAAAACGGCCAGGTTCTGCTGGATGGCGACAAGATCGCCGCTGTGGGCAAAGAAGTGAGCGCCCCCGTCGATGCACAGGTCATCGACGCCGCCGGCTGCATCGTGGCTCCCGGCTTTGTGGAAGGCCACTGCCACATCGGCCTGGACGAAGAGGCCATCGGCTTTGAAGGCGATGACTACAACGAAATGACCGATCCCGTCACTCCCCAGATGCGGGGCATCGACGGCCTCAACCCCATGGACGAGGCATTCTTTGATGCATACAGCCATGGCGTGACCACCGCCGTCACCGGCCCGGGCAGCGCCAATGTGGTGGGCGGCACCTTCCTGGCCGTCAAGCTGTGCGGCAAGCGGGTGGACAACATGGTGGTGAAGAACCCTGTTGCCATGAAGATCGCCTTCGGCGAGAACCCCAAGCGCTGCTATGGTGCTTCCCAGAAGAAGATGCCCATGACCCGTATGGGTACCGCTGCTTTGCTGCGGGAACTGCTGGTCAAGGCCCAGAACTACCGGGAAGAGATGGACGCCTATGAGGCCGATCCCAAGAACAACAAGAAGCCTACATATGACTGCAAGCTCCATGCCATGCTGCCTGTCATGCGCAAGGAGATTCCTCTGAAGTCCCATGCCCACCGGGCCGATGATATCTTCACCTCCCTGCGCATCGCCAAGGAGTTTGATCTGAATATCACTCTGGACCACTGCACCGAAGGCCACCTTATCGCCGATGAGCTGGAAAAAGAGGGCAAGGGCTGCCTGGTTGGCCCCACCTTTGGCGCCAAGAGCAAGTTCGAGCTGAAGAACAAGTGCTGGGATACTCCCAAGACCATGGTGGAGCATGGCCTGAAGACCGCCATCATCACCGATGCTCCGGTTATTCCTCTGAAGTATCTGCCCCTGTGCGCTGGCTTGGCCATCAACGCCGGCCTGGACGAGCAGGAAGCTTGGAAGGCGGTCACCATCAACCCCGCCGTCATCACCGGTATTGCTGACCGGGTGGGCTCTCTGGAAGTGGGCAAGGACGCCGATGTGGTCATCTACAATGGCAATCCTCTCACCGACCTCCAGTACACCACAAAGTACACCCTGATCAACGGCCAGATCGTTTATCAGGCAGAATAAGAAATCATTCCATAGGGCCGGAGGGTCACAAGGCTCTCCGGCCCGGTTTTTAGAAAAAGGAGGATGTTTCCCATGATCCTGATCAAAAACGGCCTGGTAAAGACCATGGCTGGGGAAGATATCGAAAACGGCCAGGTGCTGCTGGATGGCAGCAAGATCGTGGCTGTGGGCAAAGAGGTTAACGCTCCGGCCGATGCACAGGTCATCGACGCCGCCGGCTGCATCGTGGCCCCTGGCCTGGTGGACGGCCATTGCCACATCGGCCTGGAAGAGGCCGCCATTCAGTTTGAAGGCACCGACGGCAACGAATGCACCGATCCGGTGACTCCCCAGGTGCGGGCCATCGACGCCATCCAGCCCATGGACGAGACCATCGCCCAGGCAGCGGCGGCCGGTGTGACCACAGCGGTTACCGGCCCGGGCAGCGGCAATGTGGTGGGTGGCACCTTTGTGGCCGTCAAGATGCACGGCAAGCGGGTGGACGACATGATCCTCAAATACCCTGCTGCCATGAAGTGCGCCTTCGGCGAAAATCCCAAGCGGGTTTACGGCACCCAGAAGAAGATGCCTATGACCCGGATGGGCACTTCCGCCTTGCTGCGGGATCTGCTGGCCCGCACCGTGGAATATGATCAGGCCTGGAAGGATTACAAGGCCGATCCCAAAAACAACAAGAAGCCTGCCATTGATGTGAAGCTGGAGGCCATGCTGCCGGTCATTCACAAGGAGATTCCTCTGAAGGCCCATGCCCATCGGGCGGACGATATCTTCACCGCTCTGCGCATTGCCAAGGAATTCGATGTGGATATCACACTGGATCACTGCACCGAAGGCCATCTCATCGCCGACGAGCTGGTGAAAGAGGGCAAGGGCTGCCTGGTTGGCCCCACTCTGGGCGACAAGAGCAAGTTCGAGCTGAAGAACAAGAGCTTTGATACACCTCGGGTGCTCAGCGAGGCCGGGCTGAATATCTGCATCATCACCGATGCCCCGGTGATTCCTCTGGAGTATCTGTCCCTGTGCGCCGGCCTGGCCGTCAACGCCGGATTGCCGGAGGAGGAGGCCTGGAAGGCCATCACCATCAATCCCGCCGTCATCACCGGTATTTCGGACCGGGTAGGCTCTCTGGAAGTGGGCAAAGACGCGGATGTGGCTATTTTCCGGGGCAATCCCATCACCGATCTGCAGTATACCGTCGCGTATACCATCATCGACGGCCAGATCGTTCACAAAGGCTAATCAGACTGCTTACATTGCAAAAGCCCGGGGGAGGTCTTGGCCGTATCCCCGGGCTTTTTTCATTTGTCTTTTCATAGCGGATCAAAGGAGGAAAAATCGATGCGGGTGCTGGTGGCGGAAGACGCCAAGGATATGAACCGGCTGATCGTCAAGACGCTGACCCGGGCGGGATACAGTGTGGACGGCTGTTACAACGGGGAAGAGGCTCTGGATTTTTTGGCCGGGGCGGAATATGACGCCATTTTACTGGATGTGATGATGCCCAAGATGGACGGTTATGCTCTGTTGGAAAAACTGCGCAGCCAGGGGATGGATACACCGGTCCTGTTCCTTACCGCTCGCGACGCCATTTCTGACCGGGTGAAGGGGCTGGATCTAGGGGCCGACGACTATCTGGTCAAGCCTTTTGATTTTGAAGAGCTGTTGGCCCGCATCCGGGCTATGACCCGGAAAAAAGCCGGGAAGCGGAGCAATGTGTTCACCCTGGGGGATCTGCAGGTGGATGCCCAAAGCCACACCGTCACCCGGGGCGGCCAGGAGATCAATCTCCTACCCAAGGAATTTACCATCTTGGAATATATGATCCGCAACCAGGGGACAGTACTCTCCCGGGAGCAGCTGGAAAATCAGATCTGGAACTATGAGCACTCCGGCTCTTCCAACAACATCGATGTTTACATCAGCAAGCTGCGGAAAAAGATCGATGGAGACGGCCAGAGCCGTTTGCTTCACACCATCCGGGGCGTGGGTTGGGTGCTGCGCACCGAAGAAGGTAAGGGGAACACATGAGAAAAATCTCGGTGAAACTGAAAATCACCCTGTGGATCACTTTGCTCATGACCATACTGTTTTTGTTTCTGGTGGCCTTTACCCTGTTTATCAGCCGGACGGTGGTGCTTTCCAGCGCCCGGCAGCAGTTGATATCCACCACCCGGAACAGTGTGGGGAATATTTCCTTTTCTCAAGGGAAGCTCAGCACCACAGAGGGCTTTTCCTTTTATCAGAACGGCGTATCCATTTTGGTATACAGTCAGGCGGAATCCTTGCTGGCCGGTCAGCTGCCGGTGTCTTTCACGGCCAAGGAGCCTTTTCAGAATGGCCAGGTGCGTACAGTGGAGGGAGCTAGTATTTCCTATGTGGTGCTGGATCTGTGGCTGCCCAGCAGCTGGGAAGAGGGCGTGTGGGTGCGTGGGCTGATGGAAGTGCCCCGCAATGAGCAAACCACCGAAAACCTGATCAAAATCGCCGCCATTGCCCTGCCGGTGTTTATTCTCCTTACCGCAGTGGGAGGCTATCTGCTGGTGCGCCGGGCTTTTCGCCCTCTGGAGCAGATCAGCGCCACCGCCCAGGCCATGGGAGAAGCCAAGGACCTGTCCCGGCGCATCGGTCTGCCCCCTGGGCGGGACGAGTTTTCCCGCCTGGCCCAGACCTTTGATCAGCTGTTTGCCCGTCTGGAGCGGTCCTTTGAAGCGGAAAAGCAATTTACTGCTGATGCATCCCATGAACTGCGTACGCCGGTATCTATCATTAAGGGAGCCTGCGAATATGGGCTGAAATGCGATGAGACCCCGGAAGAGCGCCAGGAGACCCTGGAGATGATCGCCCGGCAGGCGGAAAAAATGGCTCAGCTCATCGGCCAGCTTCTCAGCATGACTCGTCTGGACCAGGGCACCGAAGGGGCCCGGCTGGAGCCGGTGGACCTGGGGGTGTTGGTGGAAGGTCTGATCCGGGAGCGGGGATATGAGGAGGACAAGCTCTTTTTGTCGGTTTCCCCCGGTGTGAAGGTGCGGGGAGATGGGGCGCTGCTGGCCCGGCTGACGGAAAACCTGGTGGAAAATGCGCTGAAGTATGGAAAACCGGGAGGCCATGTATGGGTCACCGTCAAATCCCAGGGTGAAGAGGGGATTTTGGAAGTGCGGGACGATGGCATCGGCATCCCCAAAGACCAGCAGGAAAAGATCTGGCAGCGGTTTTATCAGGTGGACCCGTCCCGCAGCGATGAAAGCAATGGTGTAGGGCTGGGACTGTCCATGGTGCGCCAGATTGCCCAGCTCCACGGAGGTACCGTGACGCTGGACAGCGTGGAAGGGATCGGCAGCGCCTTTGCTCTGCATTTGCCCTTGTGGAAAGAGGAAGCGTAATGAAAAAACTGGCTTTTCCCCCTGGGGACGAGCCGGTTTTTTTTCTGAAAAAATTTTTTTGGGAATTTCATGTAAATTTCATGTTCAGGGGTTATAGTAACATCAGAAACAAGAAAGGAACCCGCTACTATGACAAGAAAAAATTTGATGATAAGCGCCGCAGCGCTCAGTCTTTTGGTTTTGGCCGGATGCAGCAAGGACGGAATGGCCGGTTACATCGGCACAGCGGAGGCCAAGAATGTGGCTTTGGAAAATGCCGGTCTCACAGCCAGCCAGGTAAAGTTCACCGATGTGGAGCTGGATGACAAAAACGGCACTCATTACTATCAGGTCGAGTTCACCGCCGATGGCAAGGAATATGAATACGATATCGACGCCCTCACCGGTGCCATCATCGAAAGCAAGCTGCCCGCTGGTGCCCAGGCCCAGCAGAACACGGCCTCCAATAACAATACAGCAGGCAATACAACACCCGATACCAACACCGCTGGCAGCAGCAACACCAATAACAATACAGCAGGCAATACAATACCCGCTGCCAACACCGCTGGCAGCAGCAACACCAATAACAATACCAGCAGTGGCACCGGTACCGCATCTGCCGCTCTTACCGCCGATCAGGCCAAGGACAAAGCTCTGGCCCATGCGGGACTGAAAGCCAATCAGGTGACTTTCGTCAAGAGCAAGCTGGATTGGGACGATGGCCGTCAGGTGTACGATGTGGAGTTCTACACCAGCGATTATAAAGAGTATGACTATGAGATCGATGCTTCCACCGGTGAAGTAGTCAGCTACGACTTTGACACCGAAGGCTATGCACCTCCTGCCACAGGCAATGGCCAGAGCGGAACCATCACCGCCGATCAGGCCAAGGAGAAGGCTCTGTCCCAGGTTCCCGGCGCTACCGTTTCCGATATCCGGGAATTTGAGACCGATTACGACGATGGCCGCCTCCAGTACGAAGGCAAGATCTACTACAACGGCATGGAGTACGAGTTTGAGATCGACGGCTACAGCGGCGCCATCCGCAGCTGGGACGCCGAATCCATGTTTGATTAAATCACCATACTGAACTGGAAAGAGAGGTACAACAGATGAAAAAGACGATGCAGAAGAGCAGAAAACGACTGGGTGCGCTGGCGTTGGCCACTGCCATGATGCTGGGTGCGCTCCCCCTTACCGCAGCGGCCCCTAACCAGGTGACCACCGTCACCGGGGAAATGCGGCCTCAGGTATCTGTGATGGTGGACGGTGTGGAACGGGATTTCTACAACGCCCAGGGTCAACAGGTTTACGCTGTTTTTTACGATGGTACCCATTATCTGCCCGTGCGGGCCATCGGTGAGCTGATGGGCAAGAATGTGAACTGGGATCAGTCCACTCTCACCATTTCCCTCACCGCTCCTCGTACCACCGGTACCGTGCAGGGTACTCCCGGCACAGCTGCCCAGGCCCAGAGCATCCAGATGGAAAACCGTCCCGATTTCACCATTCTGGTGGAAGGGGAAAAGAAGAGCTTCAAGGACGCTCAGGGCAACGCGGTCTATCCCATGCTGTACCAGGGAACCACTTATCTGCCTGTGCGGGCCATTGGCGAACTGATGGGCAAAAATGTCAGCTGGAACAGCCAGAGAGCTGTGATTACCCTGGGTTCCTCCTCGGGCAGCCTGGTCACCGATGCCGACAGCTTTGAGCAGGGAGGCAACCAGGGCAATCAGCAGAACCCCACCACCGGCATCACCCTGGAGCAGGCTAAGCAGAAGGCTTTAGCTCACGCAGGACTGAACCAAAACCAGGTAACCTTTGTCAAAGGCAAGCTGGAGTGGGATGACGGCCGTCAGGTGTACGATGTGGAGTTCTATACCACCGATTATAAAGAGTACGACTACGAGATCGATGCCGCCACCGGCGCTATCCTCAGTTATGACTTTGACGCAGAAAACTACATCCCCCAGCAGAACACTGGCAGCTATATCGGCGCAGAAAAGGCCAAGAGCGTGGCTTTAGCTCATGCAGGTGTGAACCAGAGCCAGGTGACCCGTCTCCGCTGTGAGCTGGAAAAAGACGATGGCCGCTGGGAATACCAGGTGGAATTCTGCTACGGCACCATGGAATATGAATATGAGATCGATGCCTATACCGGGGCCATTCTTTCCCGGGATATGGAATCCATTTACGATTGATCCCTTGAAGCGGCGGTAATAAGATGAAACAAGAAGTGCGTATTTCTCTCAATCTGGTTGAGCTGGCCGCCGGTGTGCTGCGGATTCTGTCCTTCCTGCTGCTGGCTGCCGCCTGCCTGACCACAGCGGCCCTGGTGATGATGGCCCTGCGGATGCCTGCATCGGATAGCCTGTGGTATCTGATGCATGAGATGGACGATGAACTGCTGGGAGCATTCTTCTTCTGGGGCGGCTTTGCCGTGATCGGTTATCTGGCCCGGATGCTGCGGCGGGAAGTGGCCAAGGCCCAGCCTGCACAGCCTGTATCCGGCGGGAATATAGAGCAGATCCAGTCCATGCCGGTGTACCGGTACCCCCAGCCCATTTGTTCTCCTCAGGAAGAGACAACCGAGCAGCAGTAATAAAAAAACCGTGGAAGAAATTCCACGGTTTTTTTGCGTAGTTATTGGGATAAAAGGGTATAGGCGCCGGTTTCCCCCTGTACATAAATAGAACCGGTTTGCTGTCCCACGCCATAGCGGCCCACCGTTTCCTCCGGAGGCAGATACAGGCGGATAATATAGATGGGCTCTCCACCGGCTTCGCCTTCTCCTTCGGAGACCATACGGATGCCGGTGCGCTGATCCTGAGGCAGCTCTGGCACTACTTCTTCGTAGAGAAGACGCATGGCAGTTTTCAGATATTGGGCGTCCATATTCACAGTGGGAATGGGAGTGGCGAACAGGTCTTGCTGGTCATAGGGGAGAGAGACCTCCGGGAAACCATAGGCCCGGGCGGCAATGGTCTCCTGGGGTAGATAGAGGCAAACCTGGCTTCCGGACAGATAAAAGCCCACTTTGTTTACCAGATCCGGCAAAATATCCTGGGCGTTGGGATAAAACGGCTGAGGATTGCTTTGAATCAACTGGGTAAAGCAGTTTACCACCTGTTGAGAGACCGTTTGCTGGTCTCCGGCCAGGATCTGCTCCAGGGAAAGGGCCTGGCCGGAAGAGGTGAGGTAGGTGCCACTGAGACGGCGAAGAGTGGGGTAGGCTCTACCGGTATTTTGGTATTCGGTACGCAGAACGCTCAAAAGACCGGCGTTGTTATAGGTGATCTCATAGGAGCTTTCGATGGTATAGGGCTGAAAGCTGTCCCCCAGAAGCTGCTTGTCCTCCTCGGCTTGTTCCTGCCAATTCTGGGCGGCGCTGGACAAATACTCTTCTTCGTCTTTTTCAAAGAGCTGGTTGAGGGAGGCGATCCCTTTGGTGCTGCCCAGAAGCACCGGGCGGCTGTGGGACACGGTGGCCAGCAGGGTGCCTTCCGAATCCCGCACTTCCTGCTGCTGGCACTGGCTCTGGATGGTCACCGGACCGTCGGCGCTGAGAGACAACTGGGAAAACGAAGCAGCCGTTTCAGTGGAAAGCGGGGGCTGCTCATTGTTTTGCGGGGCGGTACAGCCACAAAGGGACAAAAGGAAAAGGGAGCATAGACAGAGGGCGGCCATGGGTTTCATAGCAGCCTCCTTTCCCGCCGGAGAAATACCGGCGCGGTAAAAAGATTTCGCAATTTTTATCATTTGGCTATTGTACCATTATTTTGAGAAAAATTAAATATATTCTTGCAAAATAACCAGCACCAGGAAAAAATAACGAAAAAAACAAAACAAAAAAAGCGCGATCCTCTCCCAAAAACAAGGGAGAAAGATCACGCTTTTTTGCGCAGAAAAGACTAGGGCTCCACGCGAGCGCCGCACTGGGAGCAATAAGGCCCTTGGGCCAGAGCGCCGCAGTTGGGGCAGATGCGCTCTTCCCGCTGGATGATCTCCGGGGTGGGCATCATAGCGCCGCAGGAGGGGCAGAAACGAGTGCCCTCTTCCATCATAGTGCCGCAGGCCGGGCAGGCGATCATGGGCACAGGCTGGGAAGCGGCGGTTTTGGCGGCTTCGGCTTCCTGACGGATTTCCCGGATCTTCCGCAGGGAGGTGTCCACAGTCTCTATGAATTCTGCGGCTTCTTCCGGGTTTTCCCCTTTGGTGGAATAGTACCACTGGCCCAGGGCCCGGTAAGCCTTTTCGATCTCCCGCTCTTCGGCGGAGATGGCCAGAGTGGCTTTGGCGCTGCCGGCCAGCTCTTTGGAGACCTGCACGGTGGTCTGGGCTACTTCGGAGAGCTTTTTGCTCAGATCGTTCAATATGGGCATAGAAAGGACCTCCTTATTTGCAAAAACCATGAAGCTGCAATTTGTTGCTTCTATTATAATGCCTGGAAGGAAAAGACGCAAGGGTGGAAAATCATCGCTTTTCTCCATTCCTTTCCTGGCTCTCCTTGCGGCAGAGGGAGAAATGTGGTAGTGTAACAATGAAAGTATTGATCAAAGGGGAGCGGAGGTTTTGTGAAGATGAAAAGTCTGAAGGGAATCCATCATGTGTGCATCAAAGCGCCATCGCTGGAGAGAATGGAGCAGGCTGTGGAGTTTTACACCCGGGTATTCGGTATGCCGGTCATTCGCCGGTGGGGCCAGGGGGAGAAGAGCGCCTGCATGGTGGATACCGGCGCCGGTATTTTGGAGATCATGGCCGATGGAAGCGGTGACGCCCCGGGGCCTATCCCTCATGTAGCGCTGGCGGTCACCGGCGTGGATGAATGGGTGGAGCTGGTGCGGAAAGAGGGCTGCACCATCACCATGGAGCCTCAGGATAAACTTCTGCCCTCCCAGCCGCCCTTTCCAGTGCGCATCGCCTTTTTCCAGGGCCACGCCGGGGAACTGGTGGAATTGATGGAAGAAAAGGAATAAAGGAGCTTTTTGCTATGTTTCAGGATATCGCCCCGCATCGGTTCAGCAATGTGTTTTTCAAAGATGCCATCCATCCCGAGGATGTGCTGCTTTGTTACAATGGCAATCATGTGTTATTGCAGCCGATGGGCGAGGGGGATTACGCTTTGCCCCGGGCCTGCCAACTGCCCCAGCAGGCGGCCATGGAGGCCATTTATTTGTTTTCGGTGGATAAGACCCGGTATTTTGGTTTCTGGCATCCTCATACGGTGGGGGATGTGCCGGGCCTTTTCTGGCAGAGTACCCAGGTGCTGCGCACGGTGAAAGATCCGGTGACTCTGTTTGCCGGTATGGAAGGTTGGCATCTGTATCGGTGGTTCCGGGTCAACCGTTTCTGCGGCCACTGCGGAAAGCCCATGGAGCTGAAAGGGGATGAGCGGGCGGTGATCTGCCCCGAATGCGGCAATGTGGTCTATCCCCGGATCAATCCCGCTATTATTGTGGCAGTGGAAAACCAAGGGAAACTGCTGCTGGCCCGCAATGCCAGCAGCCCTCCGGGCCGCTATGGCCTGATTGCCGGATTCGTGGAATTCGGCGAGTCGCTGGAGGACACCGTCCGCCGGGAAGTGCGGGAAGAAGTGGGGCTGAAAGTCACCGATGTGCAGTATTATAACAGCCAGCCCTGGCCTTTTTCCGAGTCGCTGATGCTGGGGTTCTTCGCCCGGGTGGAGGGGGATGCTCAGTTGCATCCGGACAAAAAGGAAATCGCCGAGGCCAAATGGGTGTCGCCGGAGGAATTGCCTCCGCCGGTGTCCCGCATCAGCATTGCCCAGGAATTGATGCAGGAATTCAAACGCCGCAAAATGGAAGAATAAACGAAAAAGCCGGTCTGTCAAAACAGACCGGCTTTTTTAGCTTCGCCCGGCGGCAGGGAGATTTTCCAGAATCTCTTGTTGGGAAGGGGAAAGGGAAGAAAGATCCCGTTCCACCTGAATGTCGGAATGGGTGGAAAAATAGATTTTGCTGCCGTAGTCATGGTAGCACATCAGATATTGCTCCCCTTCCAGCTGGAGCCGGGCATAGCCTTCTTTGGAGCGGGCATAGAGTACGCCATCCAGGATGAGGAAGCTTTCCACATCCCGCAGCAGGCGGACGGTATAGCCGATGTCCAGCTCCCGGGCCTGGGCGTCCACCAGCTGCAAGCGGCGGAAGCCATCGGCCCCGGTAACTTCCTCGATGCGGAAGCGGCCCGAACCGAAGGAGGCCACACAGGAGGTGGAGGGGAACGCTTGGTATTGGGGCGTGAGAGAGACCAGTTTGTTGTATTCGGCCAGGGGAAAGAGTCGCAGGTCATGGACCAGAGAAATGCCGCTCCAGGCCTTGGCATAGCGGGAATAATGTTTACCGGTATACAGACGGCAGGTGCCGTCTTGCCAGTGGGCAGCGGCTGCACCGCTGACACCTTTCACATAAAGGGTGTCTTTTTCCAGCTGGTAAGCATAGACCCGGTTGACCAAAACCCTTTGCTTCCCATCCTGGGTGAGGCAAAGGTCCAGATACCGGTTTCCCTGCCGGTCGGTATACGCCACGATGGAGAAGTCTCCGGCCGTGAGCCAGGATTTCCGGTTAACGCCTTGGGGCAGGCCGGGCCAGTTTTCCCTTACAATCAAAGCGGTGAGAATCAGGACGGTGGGCAGAAAAAGCAGCACAAAAGGACGGCGGATACGGGAAAACGCCTGCCTGATTTTTCGTTTCATATCCCCACCTCCCCATCTCCCTTTATGATAAAACTTTTCCAGGGAAATGAAAAGAAAAACTTCTCTTGACAAAGAGGAGTGAATCTGTATACAATATAGACACCCCCCGGGGGGTGGAGTATTTCCAATTTCCCGGGAATCCGTTGGGAGGGGAGTAACCAAATGAAAACCAAATTCAATGTGACCGGTATGACCTGCTCGGCCTGTTCCGCCCATGTGGACAAAAGTGTGCGGAAGCTGGAGGGCGTCAGCGATGTCAATGTGAATCTGCTGGCCAATACCATGGTAGTGGACTATGACGAAAAGACCGTCACCACAGATGAGATCATAAAGGCGGTGGAAAAGGGCGGTTATGGAGCCGATCTGCCCGCAGCTTCCGCCGGAGAAGCGCCTCGCCAGAGTGCAGTGGACCAGGCCAAGGAGGAGACGCGGAAGGTAAAGGTACGGCTCATCGTTTCCTTTGTCTTTATGATCCCTCTGTTTTATCTGGCCATGGGCCATATGATGTCCTGGCCGCTGCCGGTATTTTTCCTGGGGGAGGAAAACGCGCTTACCTATGCCTTTACCCAGTTCCTTCTTTGTTTGCCAGTGGCCTATGTGAACCGGAAGTACTTTATCAACGGGTTCAAGACTTTGGCCCGGCGTAGTCCCAACATGGACTCCCTTATCGCCATTGGCAGCACAGCCGCCATTGTCTATGGAATCTATGCCATCTATAAGATCGGCTGGGGCCTGGGGCATGGGGACAGCCACATGGTCCATCAGTATTCCATGGATTTGTATTTTGAAACTTCGGCCATGATCCTGGCCTTGATCACCCTGGGAAAATTCCTGGAGAGCCGCAGCAAGGGCAAAACCTCGGAGGCCATTACCAAGCTGATGGATCTGGCTCCCAAAACCGCCACCGTGGAGCGGGACGGGCAGGAAGTGGAGATCCCGGTGGAGCAGGTGCAGGCCGGGGATATTCTGGTGGTGCGGCCAGGGCAGAGCCTGCCGGTGGACGGTGTCATCGTGGAGGGTACCACTGCTATCGATGAGTCGGCCCTCACCGGGGAGAGCATCCCGGTGGAAAAAGGGCCGGGAGACCGGGTCACCGGAGCGTCCATCAACAAGACCGGCTTTTTCAAGTTCCGGGCCGACAAGGTGGGGCAGGATACCGCCCTTCAGCAGATCATCCGCCTGGTGGAGGAGGCCGGGGCCAGCAAAGCCCCCATTGCCAAATTGGCCGACAAGGTCAGCGGCGTCTTTGTGCCTGCGGTGATCGGTATCGCTCTTGTGACCTTTGCCGTCTGGCTGCTCATGGGAAAGAGTTTTGAGTTTGCCATGTCTATGGGCATTGGTGTGCTGGTGATTTCCTGCCCTTGTGCCTTGGGCCTGGCCACGCCCACCGCCATTATGGTGGGAACCGGTAAGGGAGCCGAGCAGGGCATCCTGGTGCGTTCAGCCCAGGCCTTGGAGATCGCCCGCACGGTGGATACTGTGATGCTGGACAAAACCGGCACCGTTACCAAGGGAAAACCCCAGGTGACCCAGGTCATTCCGGCCCCTGGCGTTGCGGAAGAGGAGCTTTTGCAGCTGGCCGCCGCTCTGGAACGGCCTTCGGAGCACCCTCTGGCCGAAGCGGTGCTGGTGTATACGGGCGAGAAGGGATTTTGTCCTGTGCCAGTGGAGGATTTCGTCGCTTTGTCCGGACGGGGCGCCAAAGGAAAGCTTCAGGGAGAAACCGCCCTGGCCGGCAATCTCCTGTTGATGCAGGAAGAGGGGATTGATCCGGGAGATCTGGCCCAGGCCGGTGAAAAGCTGGCCCTGAAGGGGAATACCCCCTTGTATTTTGCCTGGAAGGGCCGTATCATGGGATTGATCGCCGTGGCCGATGTGATCAAGGAGACCAGCCCTCGGGCAGTAAAAGAACTGGAAAAGATGGGGATTCAGGTGGTCATGCTCACCGGGGACAATGAGGTCACCGCCCAGGCCATTGGAAAGGCTGCTGGTATCAGCAAAGTCATCGCCGGTGTGATGCCCCAGGACAAGGAACGCCATGTGCGCCAGCTCCAGGAGCAGGGGCATAAGGTGGCCATGGTGGGCGACGGCATCAACGATGCCCCTGCCTTGGCCCGAGCCGATGTGGGCATTGCCATTGGTGCCGGTACCGATGTGGCCATCGAATCGGCCGATGTAGTGCTGATGCACTCCGACTTGATGGATGTGCCCGCTGCTATCCAGCTGTCCAGGGCTACCATCCGCAATGTGAAGCAGAACCTCTTCTGGGCCTTGCTCTATAACAGCATCGGAATCCCTCTGGCCGCCGGTGTGCTCTATCCCGCCTTTGGCCTGCGGCTCAACCCCATGTTCGGTGCCGCCGCCATGAGCATGAGCTCGGTGTGCGTGGTCAGCAACGCCCTGCGGCTGAAATTTTTCCGTCCTCGGTTTGATGGGGAAGTATTGCCCGCTGAAACCCAACAAGAAGTTGAAATTATCAATACAAATAGTATAGAAAAAGAAGAAAATCACGAAAGCGAGGAAAAACCAATGAAAAAAACCATCATGATTCAGGGTATGATGTGCCCCAACTGTGTGAAGCATGTGAAGAACGCCCTCAGCGCTTTGCCTGGCTGCCAGGTGGAGGTGGACCTGGAAAAGGGCATGGCCCAGGTGGAGATGAGCCAGCCTGTGTCCGATGATACCCTGCGCCAGGCCGTCACCGACGCCGGTTATACCGTCACGGAGATCCGCTGATGCAGGCCGACCGGCAAAAGGTAGAGCGGCTGCTCAAGACCGCCCGGGGCCAGCTGGACGGCATCCTGAAAATGGTGGAGGAGAACCGGTATTGCATGGACATCTCCAATCAGATCATGGCTACCCAGGCCATTCTGCACCGGGTGAACCGGGAGATCCTCCAGGCCCATTTGCAGCATTGCGTCCGTCAGTCCCTGGAGACCGGAGAGGATAGCCAACAGAAGATCGATGAACTGATGGCCCTTTTTGACAAAGCGGTGTTTTGATATGCAGAAAAGCACTCCTGTTTACAGGAGTGCTTTTTGTTTACTCAATTTCAAATACCAAAGACAGAGTCTGGGTGTCGAAATCGCCGGTGTCCCGAAAATCCTGAAAGCTCTTGCGGATTCGGTAAGTGCCGGAGGATAGGCTGCCATAAAGAGGTTCCCAAAGGATTTTTTGCTGGCATTCGCCGTCCATAGTCACCAGATAGGCCAGGGAATCCCAGGCGATCTCTCCTTGGACTGTGGGCAGTACCGGCTGCCATGCGCCGTTTTCCAGCTGTTCCAGGAGATAATCGCTACCAAATTGCAGCTGGCCGGTGGGGTGATCGCCGGATTGGTGGATGGAAAGAGTCAGACCGGTGGGACGGATATCCTCCGCATAAACGGTGATGCCCCAATCGGGAAGAGACGCACTGGCGGGGGCGACACTCTCCTGGTTTTGAGCGCCGGACAGGGGCAGAAACAGAGCTAAGATCCAGGCAAAAATTTGATTCATCTTCTATACCTCCTAGAAAAAGGCTTCTTACCAGAATAGACGAAAAAATTTGCCGGAAGTTCCTTTGACACAGGGTGCATTCTCTTGACAATATATCGAATATCGAGGTATAATCAAAGCAAGAAAACATCGATGTTCGAGGTATTGGAAGGAGGGGAGAAGATGAAAATCGACAAAAGCCTGCTTTCGGGCACCACGGTGCTGTTGGTGCTCTCCCTGCTTCAGCAGGAGGATCAGTATGGCTATCAGATGATCGCCGCCCTGTCTGCGCGGTCGGACAATGTATTTCAGATGAAAGAAGGCACTTTGTATCCGGTGCTGCACACCCTGGAAAAGCAGGGACATATCAAAAGTTATGAAAAAGAGACCCCTCAGGGCCGGAAGCGGAAATATTACCGGCTGACGGCCAAAGGACAGCGGCTGCTGGGAGAAAAAGCCGCCGAGTGGAAGGCATTTTCCCAGGGGGTGGAGAAGGTGGTGTCCGCCTGCACGCCCCAGCTTCAGCCGGAAAAGGCGTAGAAGGGAGGGAATACCATGGCAAGGCCGGTGTTTGCAAGGTTTTGCAATGCTGTTTGTGAAAAAATCCGGTTTCGTCCCGACCGGCCAGGGGTATATGAAGAGCTTCTGGCCCACCTCCAGGACAGCGCCGCTTTGCTGGAAGAGGAAGAAGGGATGGAAGGAGCCCAGGCCGCCGAAGAAGCAGTAAAGCGTATGGGCGATGCGGAGGAAATCGGCATTTTGCTGGACAAAGCCCATTCTCCCTTGCTGGGGTGGCTGTGGATGCTTTCCAAATGGTTTTTGGGGATCTCCCTGGTGTTGGCCTTTTTTGCCTTGTGGCCCATTGACGAGCTGCGGGATCAGTTTTACCGGCCCAGGCCAGAGGAAATGTTCCATGCAGACCGGCAGGAGATTCTGAAGCAGGGAGGCCCTTCGGAAAAGGTCCGATTGCGAGCATATACCTTTCAGATCGAAGAGGCCACCTTGCAGGATACCTGGAACCCCCATTATCCCGATATATATACGGGCAATTATGGCCTGGAGGTGTGGCAGACTCTGGAGCTGAATGTGACCCTTCGCAGCTATACCCCCCTCTTTTATTTGAGTGAGCCGAAACTAAGCCCCTATCTTTCCATAGAAGGCAGCGAAGGACAGGTTTATTTGGGCAGCTGGCATCCGGATGCCGATTACAGCCAGCCTCTGCTGCAAATCAGCAGCAGTCGTCCTTTGTTTTTCTGGCAGGAATGCCGCCTCACCATGTATATGGACTATGGCCAGCGGGAGGAATTTCTCAAAAACCAATGGCTGGATCTGGTTTATGAAAGAGAAGGGAATACATTCCGTATCCGCATCCCTCTGGAGGAGGTGACAGAGTATGAAAAGACCTCCTAAAGTATATCATCGCACCCTGCGAACTTTGCGCAATGTGCTTCTGGCCCTTCTGGCTCTGTGGCTTTGGTGGGCATCCCAGGGCTATCCGGCCCTGACGCCCCGGCAGGCTCTCCGCTGGCAGGAGCAGGTCCACATGGTGGAAAAGGTGGATTATCTGGATACGCTGCCTGTGGGACTGAAAGACAAAGACCGGCTGGTGCTGGCTGAGGGAAAGGATCTTCTGGAAGTGTGTGTGGCCCAGAAAATGGGTTTTCTTCGGTGGAGCGGCCGGAATTTGGTGCGCTATTACCGGGAGCAGGAACTCCAGGTGGTTCCGGTGATGTGGGAAGACAATCTGGAAGGCTCTCTGCTGCTGTTTGCCTGGGCGCCGGAGGGCACACACCGGGTGGAAGGGGTGCTTACCGACACCCGATACGATGAGCCGGTGCAGGTCTTTTTTGAAGGAGAAGAAAAAATGGGAAGCCTGTTTCTTTGCCGGGGAGAAAGGCCGACAGAGGAAGAATGGCTGGGTTTTTTCTTTGATCTGAACAGTCCCCAGGATCTGTCCTATCAGCAAAGAACGCTTCGCTATCAAATAGAAGTGCGGGCTTATGATCAAGGGGGAAATCTGCTGGCCGAAAGCTCCTATGGGGTATAAAAAAGCACGGTGTATCTTGAAATACGCCGTGCTTTTCTTTTTTACAAACCGGAATGCCGGTTGATCTCCTTCATGCGGGCCATCTGATCCACATGGAAGGGACAGCGGCTGTTGCAATGGCCGCACTGGATACAATCCGAAGCAAAGGAAGATTTTCAATGCTTCCCGGATGTAGCGCATAGGCCCACCCAGATTGGTGTTCATCACATAAAGCATCCAGTCGTCGGTTTCGTCGATGATCTTTTGTTCGCCGATACCGGCGTTGTTGATGAGAATATCCACATCACCAAAGGCCTCTAAAGCTGTTTCAAAAACCCACTTGGTGTCCTCGGAGGAACACACATCGGCTGTCACGCCGATGGCCCGGCCGCCTTTGGCCCGGATGCCTTCCACCACCTGGTCTAGTTTTTCCTGTCCCCGGCGGTGAGGACGACGGCCGTTCCTTCCTCAGCGAAAAGCTCGGCCATGGTTTGGCCCATACCGCAGCTGGCCCAGCCCACATTGTCTACCCAGCTGAAAGCCTTGGAGGAGGAAGTGGGAAAGCAGCTGCTCATTAGGGGCAGCAAAGGCTCCCGTAAGGTGATGCTCACTCAGGAAGGGATGATCCTGCGCAGGCGGGCCGAGGAGATTTTGGAACTGGTGCATATGACACAGCGGGAGATCGCCTATTCCGACGAAGTCATTGTGGGGGATGTGTATATCGGCGCTGGGGAATCGGATTTGATCCGCATTTTTGCCAAGGCGGCCTGCTGCCTGCAAAAACAATATCCTGGCATCCACTATCACATCCGCAGCGGCAACGCTGTTTTTGTAAAGGAGTATCTGGACAGGGGACTTATTGATTTTGGGGTCATTTACGGTCCGGTGGACACCGCTGGGTATCATGCCATCAAATTGCCTGTGCGGGACACCTGGGGCGTGCTGATGCGCCGGGATTCTCCCCTGGCCTCAAAAGAGTACATCACCCCTGAGGATCTTTGGGATAAGCCGCTGATCGTCTCGGCCCAGGAAAGCGACCATTGGCCCATGTCCCGGTGGATGGGGAAGGACCCGGAAGAGCTGTCGGTGGTGGCCACTTACAACCTGGTGTTTAATGCTTCGCTGTTGGTGGAGGAAGGACTGGGGTATGCGCTGTGCTTTGACAAGCTGATCAATGTGAGCGGCGACAGCAAATTGTGCTTTCGCCCCCTGTATCCCCGGATGGAAGGGGAGGCGTCCATCATCTGGAAGCGGTACCAGGTCTTTTCCAAGGCGGCTCAAAAGTTTATCGATGCGCTGCAGGAGTGCTGCGGCCTGGAAGGGCAAAAATAAAAAAGGCTTCGGTTTTGCCGAAGCCTTTTTTATTTACGCTGTAATTCTTATTATAAAACTAACATCAGGTTATTGAAGTTCAGATCCTGGGTTTTTTTCTGGATAGTAAACCAATCGATAATGGTCAATACACCGCACAGGCCCACGGTAAGGAGTTTCAAAATACCCATACCGGTTTCTCCCAGCATAAAGCGATCAATTCCCAAAGTGCCCAGAAAAATGGATACCAGCAAAAGGGTGGTGGGATCTTTCATTTCCACAGCTGAGACCAAGGAAAACTTAGTTTCGTCTATTTCCAGAAGTTTTTGCTTGAGAAAAACGATTTTCTTTGCTGGTAAGTACTTTTGATTGGTCATGATGTAGGTGTCTACTTTGTCCTGCGTCATTTCAAATCCTCTCCTATTCCAATAAAATGTGGAAAAGCCACAAACGGCACAAATGATAAATGAACAACAAAGAAAAAAAGCAAAAACAGGATGAGCGTATCCAAGAACAGTTTTTTTCGAAATAACAAGAACTGTGGGCAAATAAAAATAGAAAAAAAGGTGTGGGAAGAAAGAAGAGGTGATAGGAGATTGCTAGGTTCCATTGTCCCTTCAAAAAAGAAAGCCATGCCCGGGTTAAACCACAGCCAGGACAAGAAATTCCCGTTAGTCTGCGCAGGGGACATCCCCAGATACACAATAAACCCAATATGCTCAAAAAAATAAGATGATTTCTGACTGTTTTCCAAGAAAATTGGAGCATAAAGGCCACCTCTCTGGTACAAAATAAATATACCACAGTATTTTTATTTTGTCAATCAATATTGATATAATAGTATTCTAATATTTGACTAGAGGGATTCTCATGTTAAACCATCAGATTCGCACATTGCGGTTGGTCCGAGGAATGAGTCAGGTGGAATTGGCCAGGCGCTTAGGTGTGACTAAGCAAAGTGTTTCTAATTGGGAAAATGATAATATCCAGCCGTCTATTGAGATGCTGAAAAAACTGGCAGATATTTTCTCGGTTTCTACTGACTATTTGCTGGGACTGGAAAAAGAAGAGTTTATTGATGTCAGCGGACTTCCCCCGGGGGTAGTAACGCATTTACGCCAAGTGGTGGAAGATTTCCGTATTTTAAAAAAAGAAGCGGAAGAAAAGAAAAAATAAAAAAGGTTTCGGTTTTACCGAAGCCTTTTTTGATATTTTCACATTATTTCTTGCTGAGAAGCAGCTGTTGGAGGAACTTCTTTCCGGTGGCTGTTTTAAAGTGGTCGTCCCGCACCTGTTCGATGGCGGCCTCATCGGCCTGCTTTTCATCCAGATTCACCAGGAAATCGGCCTCGATGAGGATCTGCAGATCGATGTCCTGCACATTGTCATAGCTGTGATGGTGGGCCACCAGCCAGCAGATCCGGTCCACAAACTCCTTGTCGGTGTAGCCGCATCTTTCCATCAGAGCCCGGCAGGCTTTTTCCCCTTCTTCCTCCTGCTGGGGGCCCTGGCAGGAGCTGTATTTTTCCAGGCAGGGTTTGATGCCGATATCGTGGAGAATGGCGGCGGTTTCCACGATGTTCATAGTGGTGGAGCTCAACTGCTCACGGGAAGCGATGGCCTTGGCCAAGCCATAGACCTTGAGAAAATGGTTGATCCGCTTGGGGGAGCCTTCCTCCCAAGCAATCATCTCGCCGATCAGTTCGCCGTTTTTCATCTATATAACCTCCTGAATGGATAAAATAAAAATCCTTTAGGGATAATGAATCATTTTACTCAGTTTTTACAAAAATGCAAGAGGGAAAGGGGATTTTTTTCTCCTCTTTTTCACAAAAAGCAAAACTTTTGAGGAAAAACAGCCATCAGGCTATAGAATGGCCGGTTTTCCTCCGGCGGCTGATATGCTATACTGGTACTATTCCAGACAAAGGGGAAAAGAGAATGAAAGAAAATACCACGGGTCGGCTGCTGTATGCCGACCTTTTGCGGGCTTTGGCCATGGTTGCGGTGATCGTGGTTCATGTGTGTGGGAACAACTGGCCGGGAATGGATGTGCACAGCACAGAATGGCAGATCCTCAACGGGTTTGACAGCCTGGTACGTTGGTGTGTGCCGGTGTTTGTCATGCTCAGCGGCATGTTCTTTTTGGACCCTCAGCGGAATGTGACCTATAAAAGCATTTTCCGCAAGAATCTGCCCCGCATTGCCGCCGCTTTTTTGATCTGGTCCACCTTCTATGCCCTGTATACTGCCTTGCTCAACAGCCGGGCCGGCACTCCCGACTCCCTGTGGCAGATCATCACCAACATCGCCTTTGGCCATTATCATTTGTGGTTTATCTATATGATCATGGGCCTGTATCTCATCACTCCCATCCTGCGGCTCTTTATCAAAGGGGCCAGCCGGCGGGATCTGGAGTATTTTTTGCTGCTCTATTTTGTCTTTACTCTCTTTCTGCCCATGTTCAACGGCACTCAGGTGGGGCAGGTGGTCAGCGGTGTGGTGTATCGGCTGGATCTGAAGATGCTGGGTGGATATATCGGCTATTTTGTGGCCGGATATTACTTCAAAACCTATGATTTTACTCCGAAAGTGAAAAAGCTCATTTACGCCGCCGGGATTTTGGGGACGCTGTGGACCTGGGGCATGACGGTGGCGGCCAGCCTGGATTGGAATGCCCCCAACGAAACCTGGTTTTTGTATGTCACTCCCAATGTGGCCATGATGTCGGTGGGGATTTTCCTCTTTTTCAAAGAGCATTGCCATGGAAATCGCTTGGGAAAACGGGGGCTGGCCTTTTGCCTCAAGGTTTCCCAGCTGTCCTTTGGAATGTATCTGGTCCATGCCTTTTTCAACAGCCGTCTGGTGGCTCTGGGGCTGAATGCGGCCACCTGGACACCGCTGGTGGCTGTGCCGGTGGCTACCGCTTTGGTGTTCCTTTTGAGTTTCCTTGCAGCATGGATTATGAGCCACATCCCCTTCCTGCGAAAGTACGGAATGTAAGCACGGAAAAATCAATCAAACACAGGGAAAAGGTCTATGTTAAACTTTTGACAAATTGACCAAATCCCCTGTGTTTTTTTATGGAATCTGCTTCTTGAAAACAGGACAAAAGAGACTACAATAGGAGACAAAGGAGTGATTCTTATGCTGAAACTCATGCGGGCCCCCGCAAAATATGTGCAGGGCGAGGACGCATTGCTGGAACTGCGTCAGAATGTAGAAAATCTGGGAAAGAGCTTCCTGTTTATCTGCAGCGGAAGTGGACGAAAAGCCACAGAGGATAAAATCCGTCAGAGCTTTGCCTCCTCGGAAGCCCAGATTTATTTTGAAACCTTTGGCGGCATCAGCTCCCGTGGGGAAATCGAGAAAATGGGCCGTCTGGTTCAGGAAAAGGGAATCGATGTGGTCTGTGGTGTAGGCGGCGGCAGCGCCATCGATACCGCCAAGGCCACGGCCTACTATCAGCATAAGCCGGTAGTCATCATCCCCACCGTTTGCGCCACCGATGCCCCTTGCACCGGTCTTTCGGTGATCTATCAGGATGATGGCACCTTCGACAGCTATTTGTTCTATCCCCAGAACCCGGATGTGGTGGTTGTGGACACTTCCATTATCGCCAAGGCCCCGGTACGGTTTTTGGTTTCCGGCATGGGAGATGCCCTGGGCACCTTCTTCGAGGCCCGGGTCTGTGAGAGAAATCATGCACCCAGCCTGGAAAATGGCGGCGTGACCCGCTCGGCCATGGCACTGTGCCGGTTGTGCTGGGATACCTTGCAGGATAAGGGGCTTCTGGCCAAGGTGGATGCCCAGCAAGGCCTGTTGACTCCGGCCGTGGAGGCCATTGTGGAAGCCAACACCTATCTCAGCGGTGTAGGCGCCGACAACGGCGGTCTGGCTGTGGCTCATTCGGTGTACAACGGCTTTACCGCTCTGGAAGAGCTCACCGCCATGCATGGTGAAGTGGTGGCTTATGGCACTCTGGCTCAGCTGCTGTTGGAGGATGGTCCCACAGAAGAATTCTGGCAGGTGCATCGGTTCTGCCGCTCGGTGGGATTGCCTGTGACTTTGGCGGAAATGGGGATCACCGACAAAAGCCGGGTGATCATTGCCGCCGAAAAGGCCTGCGCCCCCGGCGAGTCCATCCACAATATGGCCTGGGAAATCAGCCCGAAGAATCTGGAGCAAGCGCTTCTGTCGGTGGATGCCCTGTCGGCCCAACAGAAATAAGAGAAAAGGAGGAGCAAATGCTCCTCCTTCTTTCATCTTGACGAAAAGCTGGGGAGATGCTACCATGGATTTTGGAGAAAATACCCAAAAACCAAGGGAGGATGAAGCCATGGCCAGCAAGTTTTTTGAAATTCACGGTGTACTGCCCCCGGTGATCACGCCGTTCACCAAGGAAGGGAAGGTGGATTTTGAGGCCTTCCGGAAGAACATTGAAAAATGGAATGACACTGGCGTGGCCGGGTATCTGGTGCTGGGTTCCAACGGGGAAACTCCTTATCTGGAAGAGGAGGACAAACTGGAGCTCATCCGCATGGCCGCCCAGCACAAAGCGCCGGGCAAATTGCTCATGGCGGGAACCGGGCTGGAAAACACCCAGGCCACCATCCGCCTGACCAAGAAGGCCGCCGAAGCCGGGGCCCAGTGCGCCCTGGTCCTCACCCCCAATTATTACGGGGACCAGATGGGAGACGAAGCCCTTATCGCCTTCTTTACAAAGGTGGCCGACGAAAGCCCCATTCCCATTCTGATCTACAATGTGACCAAGTTTACTCATGTGAATATTTCTCCCCGGGCGGCTTCCATTCTGTCTCATCATCCCAACATTATCGGCATGAAGGACAGCTCGGGGAATATCGCCCAGTTGATCTCCTTTATGACCCAGGGTCTGGACCCGGAATTCAATTTGCTGGTGGGCACGGCTTCGGCCTGGTATCCGGCCCTGGCCATCGGCATCAAAGGCTCGGTGATGGCTCTGGCCAACTGCTGTCCCCAGGAGTGTGTGGAGGTGCAGCGCCTGTTTGAAGCGGGGGACTATGCCGCATCCCTGGAGCTTTACAAGAGGATGTTCCCGGTGAATGCCTGTGTCACCGGCAAACTGGGGGTTCCCGCTTTGAAGTATGCCTGCAATAAGCTGGGATACCAGGGGGGAGAGCCTTGCCCGCCTCTGCTGCCTTTGACCGAGGAACAGCAAAAACAGGTGGATGCCATCCTGGAAAAGGCGAAACTGGTATAAAAACAGATTTTTGACCATAAAGCCCCTTGACTGTCAAGGGGCTTTATCCTTTATACTGGCCTCAAAAGGGGAAGGAGGCGGGATATATGACCATCAAAGAAGTGGAAAAGCTGTGCAATATGGAGCGGGCTACCGTTCGGTTTTACGAACAGCAAGGATTGATTTCCCCCCGACGGAGGGAAAACGGCTACCGGGAATATTCCCAGGAGGATGTGCAGCAGCTGCTGCGGATCAAATTGCTGCGGGCGTTGGGAGTGTCTTTGGAGGAGATCGGTGAGATCCAGGCGGGGGCGCGGTCTTTGTCTCAGGCGCTGAGAGAGAATGCATACCGCTTGGACAGTCGGGAGCAGGCTCTGGTCCGAGCCAGGGAAGTGTGCCGCAGCATTGAGGAAGCGGGGATTGCCTTTGCCGCTTTGGATGCGCCCCGGTACCTGGCCCAGCTGGAAGATCCGGAGGAAACCCTTAAAAAGGACAGGCCGGCTCCGGTGTTTTCTCCAGCACTCCGGTATCTGGCCCGGGGGCTGGACACCGGAATCTGTGCACTGCCCTGGGAATTGCTGTTGACTTTGGTTTTTAAAGTGGATGTTTTATCCTTGAAAGGAATACACTGGTATCTCTTTTCCTGCTTGTCTGCCTTGACTTTGCTTCTTTTTGAGCCATTGTGCCTTCATCTGTGGGGGACGACGCCGGGAAAAGCCATTTTGGGGCTGCACATCCAAGGGGAAGAAGGAGGATATCTATCCTATGGACAGGCTTTGCGACGCACATGGAAGGTTTTGCTTCATGGCCTGGGGCTGAACCTGCCTTTGGTGAGTTTATGGTGTTCGTGGTGCAGTTTCCGACGGGCAAGAAACCTGGAAAAGCAGCCCTGGGAAGAGGAAACTGTTCTTTCCCTTCGGGAGGATAAGGAATGGGTGCGGGCGCTGGCCTTTGTGGCCTGCGGACTGATCATGGCTCTTATCAGTGTCACAGCCCAGCGCCAGGGGCTGCGGGTTCCCAATGGCCTGCCGCTCACGGTGGAAGAATTTGCGGAAAATTACAACGCCTTGGCCCAGCATCTGGATATGGACTACGGGCGGCAGCTGAATGCCCAGGGCCGGTGGGAAAACATCGCCATGGACTATTCTGTTGAAGGTAGCCGGGCGCCTCACCCTGAGTTTACCTATACAGTAAAGAAAGGCGTGCTCACAGGGGTTGCTTTTTCCATCCAGGAGGAGGGAATCGGGGTGGCCGCCACCGGTCGGGAGATCATGCTGCTTTCCAGCCTGGCCGTGGAAGGAGCACAGAGAAGAGCTGACCCGCTGGCTTTGTGGGTCCGTCCGGTAGCCAAAGAAATCCAACGCAGCGCCACGGATTCATTCCTTTTTGAAAAAGAGGATGTGCGCTTCCGCTGCCATGTGGTCACCGATGGCTCCAATGTGCCTTTGGGAGATGCAAATGGGGTGTTGCTGCAGCGGGGAGAAAGCTATCAGGCGGATTTTTCCATTGAGATCCAGCAGGATGCCTGCACAAGGCCCCGGTTGGTTCTGTGGCCCCTGAGTGCTTTGATGCTGGGGTCTGGTCTGGTTCTTGCGATCTTTCCTCAAAAAGTGTGGGTGCTGTGGGATCTGTTGCATCTTTGCCCGGCCGCCTATGAAGTAAGACGGGGTTTTTCTTTGCGCAAAGTGGGCCTTGTGCTCTGCATTTTTGGAATGTTGCTGTTTCTCTGGATCGGATTATAGTATCAAAAAAGCGCCGCTGTGCGGCGCTTTTTTGATTATTCCTGGCCCAGGATGACGATGCCCACCGCCGCAATAGCGATGACCAGGTATTGGGCTTTGGACAGTTTTTCTTTCAGCAGCAAACGGCTCCACAACAGGGAGGCGATGCAGTAAGAGGAGATCATGGGCGCGGCCACAATGGCGTTGGCGCCGATGGCGAATACATAGGCAAACTGGCCTGCGGTTTCGCACAGAGCGGCCAGCATTTTGGGCTTTTCCTTGGAGAGGGTGATCTTTTGCTTTTTGATGATCACCACATAGATGAAGGCACACACAGCCATGAACAGGAAGGTCAGCTCATAGGCGATGTTGGCCTGAGTTTCCGCAATGGCCCGGTCCAGCAGCAGAGCATCGGCAAAGGTGCCCAGACCATCGATCAGGCAATAGAGCAGGGGAAAGACGATGGCCAACACGCTGCGGGTGTATTTTTTGTCTGCCGACAGACCGCTTTGCAGGCGGATGGTGTCGTCTTTTTTCTTTTCAATGACAGACAGGGCGAAAACGCCGATGCACACCAGAGCCACGCCGAAAAACTGCATGGCGCCCATGGTGTCGCCCAGGATAAAGAAGCACAAAAGGGCGGCCACTGCGCCGGAAGAGTTACACACCGGCGAGGAGATGGACAGCTCAATATACCGCAGGCCCGCATAACCCAGGATCATAGCCAGGATATAGAGGAAGGAGGCGGGAAGATAGGTGATGATGTCCACAAAAGAGAAGGGGGTGCCGGTGGCGATCAGATAAATGGCGTGGATACCCATGACAGTACCCACGGCCATGATCATTTTCCAGTGGCTATAAATATCGTCGGATTTGGAACCCATTTTGGAAAAAAGATCAGAGCCGCTCCAGAACAAAATGGCGATCAGCGCCAGAATAAACCAATTCATGTATCAAACATCCTTTTCTTATTTTTTATTTGTTAAAAATGGAGAAAAGGACAGCCGGGGGCGGTCTGCGGGGAAACCGAGTATTGTGCCAACATTGGATCCGCTTGCAAGGGTGATGCTTCACAGAGCGCCCCTCCTTTCTGGAAATAAAATGGCGAACCGGTTTATTTTACTATGAATTGGTGCCCTGCACAAGAGAAAGGGACAAAAAAATCGCGTCTGCATATTTTGCAGACGCGATTTTTTCACAATAATGCTCTTACAGGCTGCGCAGAGCGTCCACCAAAGCGGTTTTGGACTGGGTGCGCTCGTCCTTTTGCTTGATGATCTTGGCGGGGATACCGGCCACCACAGCACCGGCAGGCACATCGCTGATGACCACAGCACCGGCGGCCACCACGGCTCCTTTGCCAACCCGGCAGCCTTCCAGTACCACGGCGTTGGCGCCGATGACCACATCGTCCTCAATGACGACCGGCTGGGCGCTGGCAGGCTCTACCACGCCGGCCAGCACGGTGCCTGCGCCGATGTGGCAGTTTTTGCCCACAGTGGCCCGGCCGCCCAGCACGCAGCCCATATCGATCATGGTGCCTTCGCCGATCACGGCGCCGATGTTGATGACAGCGCCCATCATAATGACGGCATTGTCGCCGATCTCCACACATTCCCGGATGGTAACGCCCGGCTCGATGCGGGCATTGATGTTTTTCAGATCCAGCAGAGGAATGGCACTGTTGCGCCGGTCATTCTCCACTTCGTATTGGATGATGCTGTCCTTGTTGCTCTCCAGCACCGGGGCGATGTCTGCCCATTCTCCAAAGACCACCTGGAAGGGGCCACCGAAAACCTTGCAGCTTTCGGGGAATGGGATCGGTTCTTTCACCTGAAGATAGACCTTCACCGGGGTCTTTTTCTTGGCTGTGTGGATGCGGTCGATGATTTCCTGGGTGTTCATAGCGTTCCTCCTCAGTGAGCGTTGTGGGGGAACAGGGCGTTCCCCATGGAATAAAAGCCCTTGGGGGCCGACAGTGCAAACTCGGCGGCCTTGATGGCTCCGGCCACAAAGACCTGCTTGGAAAGGGCGGTGTGTTTGATCTCGATCAGTTCATCATCTCCGGCAAAGAGCACGGTGTGCTCTCCCACAATGGTGCCGCCTCGGATGGCGTGGATGCCGATCTCTCCCTTTTGCCGAGGACAGACGCCGTCCCGGCCGTGAACCTCCGGAAAGTCGCCGCTTTCCTCGATGGCTCGGGCCAGCATTTTGGCGGTGCCGCTGGGGGCGTCGATCTTCTTGTTGTGGTGCTTTTCGATGATCTCAATGTCAAACCGGTCTTTCAGAATGGGGGTAATGGTGCGCAGAATTTCCTCCAGGATGTTGATGCCCAGGGAGGTGTTCTGGGTGCGCACCACCGGTGCATAGGCAGAAAGCTCCCGGCACATGGCCTCCTGAGCCGGAGAAAAGCCGGTGGTGGACAATACGCAGGCCACTTCCTGCTCCCGGCAGTAAGAAAGGATCATCTCCAGATTGGCCGGGTGGGAAAAGTCAATGACCACATGGGGTTTTTCCGGCAGCTGGGAAAGAGAGGACAAGCATTCCTCATTCAACGGATCGATGACGCCGCACAGTTCCCAGCCCTCATGGGCCTGGATGGCCGCGGCAATGCGCTTGCCCATGGCTCCATAGCCCACCAGAGCGATTTTCTTCTGTTCCATCTTTTTTGACTTCCTTTTTGTTATTTCAGAATGGTCAGGGCTTTTTCCAGCCGCTGGCGGGTGCTTTCACTTACAGGGCCCAAGGGCAGACGGCAGGAGCCTACCTTCATGCCCAGAAGGTTCATGGCCTCTTTCAAGGGAGCAGGGCTGGTCTCGGCAAAGAGGGCGTGGATCAGCTCCAGGTATTTCAGCTGCACATCCCGGGCGTGGGCGATGTCTCCCGACTGATAGGAGGACACCAGCTCATGGGTCTGATCGGGGGCGATGTTGGCCAGCACCGAAATGACGCCGCTGCCGCCCAGGGCCAGCAAGGGAAGCACTTCATCGTCATTGCCCGAAAGCATACAGAAATCCTGGCTCAAAAGCCGGGCGGCGGCGGTGACATAGGCGATGTCGCCGCTGGCTTCCTTGATGCCCACGATGTTTTTGTGGTGGGACAGCTCCTCCAGCACATCCAGAGGAATGGAGCAGCCGGTGCGGGAGGGCACATTGTAAAGCAGGATGGGGATGTTGACCCCGTCGGCAATGGTGCGGAAATGGGCCAGCATACCGCTTTTGTTGGCTTTGTTATAGTAGGGGGTGACCACCAGCAGGCCGTCGGCTCCCATGGCCTCATAGCGGCGGGCCAGAGCAGCGGCATGGAGGGTGTCGTTGGAACCGGCACCCACGATCACCGGAATGCGTCCGGCCACTTTGCCGATGACGGTCTGGGCGATCTTGTCTTTCTCCTCCTGGGAGAGGGTGGGGGTTTCGGCTGTGGTGCCCAAGGCCACAATACCGTCGGTGTGGTGCTCCAGCTGAAACTCCACCAAGGCTTCCAGCTGCTTGTAATCTACCTGACCGTCAGGGCCGAAGGGGGTGGCCAGAGCCACCAGCGAGCCGCTGAAGGTGCGCAGGGTTTGGGACATATGATCGGTCTCCTTTCATCGATCCGATGGAGATAAGGTTTCTGCTTTCAATATAGCTGCCAAAAGGGAAAATGCTCCCCTTCGTTTGCTTAAAGGTCAAATTCCTGGGCCAGGGCGGTCACCGCCTGCTCCTTGTTCTCCTTGTCAATGGTGAAGGAGATGGAGATTTCCGAGGTGGTGATCTGGTAATAGGGGATGCCGCAGCGGGCCAGGGTGTCAAAGACACGGGTGGCCACGCCTGTGTGGGTAGCCATACCCACGCCCACCAGAGACAGCTGGGTCAGATCCCGGCGAATATCCAGAACCAGGGCTTTTTCTTCCGGCTCACGGCCCAGGGCTTCTTCCAGCTCGGCGGCTTGCTCATCGCTGCAGCTGAAGGAGAAGGCCACCTTGCCGTCCAGAATGGTTTGGTTGATCATGTCCAGATTGATGTTGTTCCGGCTGATAAGACGGAAGATGGAAGCCGCTGTGCCGGCGTTATAATCCATATGCCGGAAAGTGACGATGGCACAGTGTTCCTTGATGCTGATGCCGGTCACCGGCATCTCTTCGAAAAATACCTGCTGGCTCATAACGGTGGTTCCTTTCTTTCCTTCTTCCAGCGTGCGGCCCAGGTAGAGCTCCACGCCGTATTTTTTGGCCAGTTCCACGCTGCGGGTCTCCAGCACGCCGGCGCCCAGGGCGGCCATTTCCATCATCTCTTCATAGGAAATGCGGCTGAGGGGCTTGGCGTTGGGATAGATGCGGGGGTCCACCCGGTAGACGGCGTCCACATCGGTGTAGATCTCGCAGGGGCAGTCCAGTTTGGCGGCGATGGCCACGGCGGTAGTATCGCTGCCGCCACGGCCCAGGGTGGTGATGTGGCCGTCCTCGGTGATGCCCTGGAAACCGGCCACCACCACGATCTTGCCTTCGTCCAGATATTGCTCCACCCGCTGGGTGTTGATTTCCTTGATAAATGCCTTGGAATGGACGGCATTTGTGATAAAGCCCGATTGAAAACCGGTCATGGAGATGGCGTCCGCCCCCAGGGCCTGGAGAGCCATGGCCATCAGGCTCACTGTCTGGATTTCTCCGGTGGACAGCAGGGCGTCCATTTCCCGTTTGGAGGGGGAGGGATTGACCTGCCGGGCCAGGGCGATCAGGCCGTTTGTGGTCTTGCCCATGGCCGAGCACACCACCACCAGATCCTTGCCCTCTTTTTTCAGTTGGGCCAGGCGGCGGGCGATGGCCATGATCTTTTCAGGGGTGGCCACGCTGCTGCCGCCGTATTTATGTACCAATCGCATGAAGATCGTCTCCTCTCATGTCCTCCGGCAGGGGGAGGAAGGGGTCTAAGGATATCTTATCATACCCCCAAGGCCTTTGTAAAGAAAGGGAAAAGGGGAGGAAACTTCATGTTTTTTCGGAAAGAGTGAAGAAAAGACAGTTCCGGCTCTTGCGATTTAAGCGGGATAGGATATAATTTACCTGGGGAGAAATTCCCCAATCGCCGCACAAACGGCACAATGGAGGTTATACCTATGGAAAACTATATTCAATATCGCCGGGATCTGCATCAGATCCCCGAAGTCGCCCGTCAGGAATTCAAGACCAGTGAATATGTAGGCGCTCATCTGGCCAAGCTCCACTGTCAGGTGGAGAAGGTCTGCGGCACCGGTTATACCGCCTTTTTTGACAATGGCGCAGAGGATACCATCGCCTTCCGGGGCGATATGGATGCCCTGTCCATCAAGGAGGAGACCGGTCTTGCGTTTGCCAGCCAGAACGGCTGCATGCATGCCTGCGGCCACGATGCCCACATGGCCATGATGCTGGCCCTGTGTGATTATCTGGAGGAAAACCACAAGAAGTATAAGTTCAATGTGCTGGTGATCTTCCAGCCGGCCGAGGAGAGCATCGGCGGGGCCAAGGTGATCTGCGAAAGCGGTGCTTTGGACAAGCACCATGTGAGCAAGGTGTTTGGCCTGCATGTGTGGCCCAAGCTGGAGAAGAACGCCATCGGCAGCCGTCCCGGCCCCATGATGGCCAAGACCTCGGAAATGACCATCACCGTCCACGGCAAGAGCGCCCACTGCGCCCGGCCTGATCTGGGCATCGATGCCCTGACCGCCGCCTCGGAGATCATTTCCCGGCTGTATCAGGTGAAGAAAAACGAAATGGCTCCCGATGCCGAGTATCTGCTCCATGTGGGCAAAATGGATGCAGGAGATGCCATGAACATCGTCTGTGAAAAGGCGGTCATCCTGGGCAGCGTGCGGGCCTTCTCCCTAGATGTGTTTAACTTCATGGTGCGCCGCATTCACGAGATCGCCGCTGATGTGGACAAGGAATTCGGTACCAAGACCGAAGTCCACCTCACCGAGGGCTATCCTCCGGTGAACAACGATCCCGCTCTGTATGAGGATTACAAAAAGGCCATGGAAAAGGCGGGCATCACTCTGCTGGAAGCGGAAAAGACCATGATTGCCGAGGACTTTTCCGAGTACGAAGCCCGGTATCCCGGCGTGTTCGGCTGGCTGGGCCTGGGTGATGTGCCCTCCCTGCACAACAACAAATTTGACTTTGACGAGACTGTCATGGCCGCCGGCATCAAAGCCTTTGTGGGCCTGCTGGATTATTTCAACGAAAAATAAGCACCGATATGCAGGGGAAAGGCGGGAAAACCGCCTTTCCCTTCAGACTGTCGAAAAACCTATATAACGAAAAGGGTCGTCCGCCCTACCCCTATAAATCCGCAAAAAGGCGCGACCTGTGCGTGGCTTTTTGCACTTCTCAAGGGCGGGGCGCCCCGCTGGTCCGGTGGCCGGACGGCCATACTTTCTTTGCCTTTCTGCATCGGACCTGCCCAGCGCGGGAGCGCAGTATGGGAGCGGAGGCACTCCGCCAGCCCCTTGCAAAAACTCGAAAAAGTGGCCTAAGCCGCTTTTTCGACACGCTCAGGGGAAAGGCGGGAAAACCGCCTTTCCCTTTTCTGTTTGCAAAAAGGGAGGAGTTTTCATGCCGTCGCCCATCAAGACCAATGTAAGCCGTATTCTGGATAGCGCCGGGGTCTCTTACAAAATGCACACCTATGAAAGCCACGGGGAAGCGCTGGACGGCCAGTCGGTAGCCCAGGCGTTGGGAGTGGACCCCCGATGCCTGTTTAAGACCCTGGTGACAAAGGGCCATGACGGAGAACACCGGGTTTTTGTGGTACCCTGTACCGGTGAGCTGGATTTGAAAGCCGCCGCCCGGGCCGCTGGGTGTAAATCGGTGGAGATGATCCATGTGAAGGATCTTCAGAAGGTCACCGGCTACATCCGGGGCGGATGCAGCCCTTTGGGGATGAAGCGGCCATATCCCACCGTGGTGGACGAAAGCTGCAAGGAATGTGAAACCATCATCGTCAGCGCCGGGAAGATCGGTTTTCAGGTGGAAGTGCATCCCGATGATCTGCTGCGCCTTTGCGGGGGAAAGACGGCCCCCATTGCCAAATGAAGCGGCTGATTGTGGTGCGGGGGCCTATGGGAGCGGGAAAAACCACCTTGTGCCAGGTGCTGCTGCCCTATTTGCAGCCCGCCTTCTGGCTGGACGGGGACTGGTGCTGGAAGATGGAACCTTTTACCGCCGATGAAGCCATGCGGGAGATGGTGATGAAAAACATCGCCTTTCTCCTGGGCCAGTTTCTCCGGGCGGAAGGGAAGGACAATGTGCTTTTTTCCTGGGTTCTCCACAAAGATGCCATTTTGGAGGACTTGCTCCACAGGCTTTCTTCCTTTCGGTTTTCCCTCCATGTGTTCAATCTGGAACCGGGGGAAAAAGCCTTGGTAGAGCGGCTCCAGGGGGATATCGCCCGGGGCGCACGGGAGGAAGATGTGGTGGAGCGAGCCTTGGAGCGGCGAAGGCATTACCCCGGCCTGCAGGGAGAACACCTGGACACCTCTCAGCTCACCCCGGAAAAGACCGCTCGTGTGATTTTGGAAAAGCTGGGAGAATAATAAAAAGGACTGCCGGAATGAACTGCACCCCACTTGTTAGACAGTATGATATACTATCTAACAAGTGGGGTGTTTTGCTATGCCAAAAGGAGTACCAAACAAACGATATACACCAGAATTCAAAAAACTGGTGATTGAAACCATGCAGGAAGAGAAATTGAGTTACAGCGAAACCTGTCGTAGATTTGAGGTAAACAGCAGAGATCGGATCAAATCATGGGAGCGAATCTACCTGGAAGAAGGGCCGGAAGGGTTAGCCATCGAACGGCGTGGCCGCAGCAGTAAGGGTCGTCCGCCAAAGCAGTTGCCGAAGCAGGTAGAAGAAGA
>NZ_JAHLPO010000026.1:0-38005 GCF_018917925.1 Intestinimonas sp. MSJ-38
CTAACTTTTCTTCTTTGCTTCGCATCGTGTATTTACCAGCCATATTGCCACCTCCATGTCTATAATAGCATAAAAATAATGGTAGGCACTTTTGTGTCTACCATTATTTTATCACTTCAGCTTCCTTGCGGCGGGCCTTGTTTTTCATTTCGATCAACGGAAAAGGGACAGAATCACGCTGCTCAAAGCAGAGCAAAAAAGGGCGATGACCAGCACCAAAGCTCCGCTTGGCAAATGGAAGGCTGCGCTGGGCAGAAGCATCCCCACCAAGGCGAAAAACAGCACCATCAATGCAGCGCTGCCCAGGGCGCCATACAGTCTTTTGGGAAAGCGGACGGAAAGCAGACCGCACAGAATTCCTCCCAGGCCTACGGCCAGATAGGGACAAAGAGACAGATATCCCGCCGGAATCACCCCGGAATAAAGGGAAAAGGCCATGATCCACAACAGGGCGATGACGCACAGGATCCCCCCTCCGGCGGCAGTGAACAAATGGACGATGGCCTGCACACCTTTGTTTTCTTTTTTCTTGTCTTCCGGCATAAAAAAACCTCCCCCATCAAGATACACAGTATCTTTATGAGGGAGATCCTTTTTTCAGTACGGTTTTTACTCCTTTTCCTCGCCGTTCTCTTTGGCCTGCACGCACCATTTTTTCATGGTGAGCTTGGTGCGATCCGCGCCGGTTTCGATGACGATCTCATCCTCTTTCACCGAGATGATCTTGCCCACGATGCCGCCGATGGTGACGATATGATCCCCGGCCTCCAGGGAATTGCGCATGATCCGCTCTTTTTTCTCCCGCTTCTGCTGGGGACGGATCAGCAAAAGATAGAAAATTGCAAAGGTGGCTACGATCCAGATATAGGCGGTCCATTCCATAGTTCGGTATCCTCCTGATGATAGACAGTAGTAAAAGTATACCGCATTTTTTCTCCGGTGACAAGCCCCAATCCCTGTTTCGCCGAAGCCTTAGATGCGTTTTCCCAGTTTTTCGCTGTTTTCCCGCCGGAAAGCTTCAAAATTCCCCTGATCCAGCGCATCCCGGATCTGCTGCATCAGGTGGTTATAGAAATAGAGGTTGTGGGTGACGGCAAAGCGCATGGCCAGCATCTCTTCCGCTTTGAACAGATGGCGCAGATAGGCCCGGGAATACCCCTGGCACACCGGGCACTGGCACTGAGGATCGATGGGGCCGTCGTCCAGCTGGTACTTGGCGTTTTTGATGTTGATGATACCCTGGGAAGTGAACAGATGTCCGTGACGGGCATTGCGGGCGGGCATGACGCAGTCGAAAAAGTCCACGCCCCGGGCTACCCCTTCGATGATGTTGGAGGGCGTACCCACTCCCATGAGATACCGGGGCTTGTCCGCCGGCATATGGGGGTCCAGCTGCTCGATGATCTCGTACATCACTTCGGTGGGCTCCCCTACGGCCAGGCCGCCGATGGCATAGCCCGGCAGATCCAGCTGAGCAATCTGCTTCATGTGCTCAATGCGCAGATCGGTATAAGTGCCGCCCTGGTTGATGCCGAAGAGCACCTGGCCGGGGTTGATGGTGTCCTCCTGCTGCTGGAGCCGGTGCAGCTCCTTTTTGCACCGCTCCAGCCAGCGGACGGTGCGGGCGATGGAGGCCTTCACATAGTCATAGGGGGCCGGGTTTTCGATGCACTCATCAAAGGCCATGGCAATGTCGCTGCCCAGATTCCACTGGATATGCATGCTCTCTTCCGGGCCCATAAAGATCCGGTGACCATCGGTGTGAGCGGCAAAGCGCACCCCCTCTTCGGTGATCTTCCGCAGTCCGGCCAGGGAGAAAACCTGGAACCCGCCGCTGTCTGTGAGGATGGGGCCATCCCACCGCATGAATTTGTGCAGTCCTCCCATCTGACGGATCACATCATCCCCGGGACGCACATGAAGATGGTAGGTGTTGGACAGCTCCACCTGGCAGCCGATATCCCGCAGGTCCTTGGCAGACAGCCCGCCTTTGATGGCGGCCTGGGTGCCCACATTCATAAAAACAGGGGTCTGGACGGTGCCATGAGGACAGGTAAATTCGCCCCGACGGGCCCGCCCCTCCTGCTTGATTACTTTAAACATGGCCTTCTCCTTCAATGGATAAGAATTCTTCCTGGCTTTCGGCGGGCAATTCCACTTCCCGCAATGTGCGCTGGATCTGCCGGGTGCGCACACCCACCAGCTTGTCCAGCTCTTCGTTGGCCTGGTTCAGCCGCTTCTGGGCCCCTTCCAGCACCAGAGCGAATTTAGAAAATTCGCTCTTCACCGCGCCCAGCACCTTCCACACTTCTGCCGAGCGCTTCTGCACCGCCAGAGTGCGGAAGCCCAGCTGCAAACTGTTGAGCAAAGCGGCGGTGGTGGTTGGCCCGGCCAGATTGACTTTGAACTCTTTTTGCAGCTGCTCGATCATGCCCAGGCGCACCGCTTCGGCGTACAGCCCTTCCACCGGCAGGAACATCAGAGCAAAGTCGGTGGTGTTCGGGGGATCGATGTACTTGTCATGGATGTCTTTTGCAAAGCTGCGCAGCCGGTCCCGCAGCACCCGCCGGGCCTGCTCCACCTGCTGGGCATCTCCCGTGTCATAGGCATCCAGCAGCTGCTCATAGGCATCCCCCGGGTATTTGGAATCCACCGGCAGCCACACCGGCTTTTCTCCGTCTCCCGGCAGTTTGATGGCAAATTCCACCACAGCGGCGCTTCCCTTTTTGGTGCACACATTCCGGGCGTATTGCTCCGGCGCCAGGATCTGCTCCAGAATGGCCCCCAGCTGCAATTCTCCCAGCGTGCCCCGGGTCTTCACATTGCTCAGCACTTTTTTCAGATCCCCCACCCCCACGGCCAGGGTCTGCATTTCTCCCAGGCCCTTGTAGACCTGTTCCAGACGCTGGCTGACGATGGCAAAGGAATCGTTCAGCTTTTTCTCCAGGGTGGTCTGGAGTTTTTCGTCCACGGTGGAGCGGATCTCATCCAGCTGACGCTGGTTCTGCCGCTGCACCTGATCCAGAGAATAACTGAGAGTGCGCCGCAGGTTTTCCAGCTTTTGCTCGGTCTGCATTCCCTGCTCCACCTGCTGCTGCCGCAGGATGTTCAGCTGCTCTCCCAGAGCGCGGGACTGGGAAGAAAGCAAAGCCTCCATCTGGGCCCGCAGGGCGGCCAGCTCCTCATTTTCCTTCCGGCTCTCCAGCTGCCGGGCCAGATCGCCCAGTTTTTTTTGCTGAAACACCAGCAGAACAAGCATTGCAAGCAGCAGAAATGCCGCAATCAAAAGAGCGAAAAATTCCATCTTTGCCCCTTTCTTTGCCTCTTCACCAAAAAAGCGCCTTTCCGGCGCTTTTTGGCATTGCTTTCTTAGCCGATCAGATCCAGGATCATACCGGCGTACATCTTGCAGGCCGAGACCACATCTTTCACATCCACCGTCTCATTATAGGTATGGATGCCTTCGGCATTGGAGGGGCCATACTGGATGGTGGAGATCCCCGCTTCCCGGAAATACCGGGTGTCGCTGCTGGCCCATTGGTAAGCGGCGATCAGATCGATGTCCATCAGCTCCTTGGCACACCGCCGGGCCGAAAGGACGATGGGGTCATTGATGGAGCAGTAGTTTCCAGTGCGGCCGCCCCGGTACTCTACTTTGCACCGATCGGTGAGACCCAAGCGCTCAATGATCTCGGCCACCTTCTTCTGCACCTGCTCGCCATCTACGCCGATGGGCACCCGGCAGTCGATGTCCGCCTGGCAGCTGTCGGCCACCATGTTGTACTTGGTACCGCCCTGGATGACGCCGAAGTTCACCGTCACATGATCCATGCAGTTGTCCACCCCGGGCGCCTTCTGGATATCCCGGATGGCCTGCTTGGACACCTCCATCACCTGGGCGATCTCTCCATCGTAGCTGCCATGGATCTCCCGCAGCTCCTTCAGGGCCTGGCACAGTTCCATCATATCCTCCACGGCGCTTTGGCCCACATAGGGAGCCAGGCTCCCGTGAGCGCTGCGGCCGGTGAGGGTCAGATGAATGCCCAGGTTGCCCTTCTGCCCCACCTCGATGTTGTCAAAACCGGTGGGTTCGGGCACGATGCCCCAGTCCCCCTTGATGTATCCATGCTCAAAGAGCCACTGGGTGCCATGGTATCCACCGGTCTCCTCATCGGGCACGATGGTATACAGGATCTCACCGCTGAGCTCGGCGTTGTGCTGGGCCAGCATAGCAATGGCAAAGAGGGAAGAAGCCAGACCGCACTTCATATCGGAAGTGCCTCTTCCCAGAATACGGCCGTCTTTGATCTCCCCGGAATAGGGCGGGAAATCCCATTTGCTCTCGTCTCCGGCGGGCACCACATCGCAGTGGCCGTTGAACACCACCCGTTTGCCCCCTTTTTTGCCGAAGGTGGCCAGAATGTTGGGGCATCCAGGCACCGGGCGGACAATCTCATAGGGAATATGGTATGTATCCAGGAAATCGCAGATAAACTTCGTCACATCCTCCACATCGCCGGGAGGGTTTTCCGAAGGGATGCGAATGATATCCTGACAAAAGCGGATCAGGTCCTCCTGCCTCTCATCGATGATCTTCCAAATTTCATGTTGCTGCATAAAAACGCTCATCCTTTCTGGCGGCCAAAGGGCCGCAACAATCTGATTATAGCACATCCCGCTCCCTCATAAAAGAGGCCGGAGAAAAAATCATTCCTCTATCTCGCCGATAAATTCCCGCAAAAGGGAATCGCCAGGCACATTCTCCTGGGAAAGCGATGGCAGAAATTCCAAAAACCGCCGGAGCTTTCCGGTGAGACGATGCTGGGGCAAATTTTCCCCTGTAAGCAAGCCGGCATAGACCGCTCCTTCATAGGGCATAAAGGAATCCAGCTCATAATCGGCAAAGCGCTTGAAGGGCAGGATATGATCTTCCTCCCCGGCCGTCACCGAAGGCAGAAGGTCCATGGTCTCCAAAAAGCTGCGGCCCCGGCAGCGGCTGTCCCGCAGCAGACGGCGCATCAGCCGGATGTGAGAGGGATGGAGACACTCCCCGTTTTCAAAACGCAGACGGGTGCGCACGCTGATATAGATCCGGCTGGAAAAATCCAAAGCGGCCCCGGTGACCAGAGGGTTCAACGCATGAATGCCTTCAAAGATCACAAACTCATCGGGCTGACGCTGGAACAAAAACCCCGGCTTGCGGCTTTGGGTAGGAAAATCATAATAAGGCACATAGGTGGGACGACAGGCGAAAATATCCTCCATCTGTTTGGAAAGCAAAGGGATATCCAGCCGGTGGGGGGATTCAAAATCGATCTCCCCGTTTGTGTCCCGGGGCACATCGGGGTTGATGGCCGGCAGAAAGTAATGGTCCATGGAGATGGCCCGGGCCGGAAAGCCCAGTGCGTGCAGCTCCCCCGCCAGACGGCTGGCCGTGGTGGTCTTGCCCGAACCGGAGGGCCCGCAGAGAAGCACCACCGGCTGTCCTTTGTGCTTTGCCAGCTGCCGGGCCAACTTGCGGGGCTTTTCCCGGCTTTTCTCTTCACAGAAAGCGATAAACTCCTCCTGGTTTTCTTCCAGCTGCCGGCGCAATTTTTCCATGGAATAAAAAGTGATATTCATCGGTTTATTTCTCCCATTTGTCGCAAAGTTCCTGGATACGATCGGCCAGACGGGCCAGATCCTTGTTGGCTCTTCCCTGGCTCTGTTCCACCAGATCGGTGAGCCGCTGCAAAGCGGCCTTGAGCCGTGCCATGGCCGGGGAGGGCTTTTGCTTGCCCCGGCGCACCGGCACCAGCACCGGCGGATGGAGATGGGCCCAGGCCCCGTTCAGAAGATCATAACTGGAGCCGCTGTATGGCGCTTCGGCGGCATAGTGCAGCTGGGTGCGCAGCCGCTCGGCAAACTGCTCACACACCTGGGCTTCCCCATGCTGGACAAACACCAGCCGGGGCTTGGGAGAAAAATACTGAAGCCAGCGGATCAGGCCGTCCACATCGGCATGGCCGCTGATGCCCGCCAGGCTTTTGATGTGGGCGTTCACCTGGATGTCCTCCCCGAACAGCCGCACCCGTTTGGCTCCGTCAAACAGCGCCCGGCCCAAGGTGTTTTTGGCCTGATAGCCCACAAACAGGATGGTGTTTTCCCGCCGCCACAGATTGTGCTTCAGATGGTGGCGGATGCGCCCGGCTTCACACATTCCGCTGGCCGACAAAATCACCTTGCACCGCTCATCAAAATTGATGGCTTTGGATTCTTCCGCCGTCACCGTAGTGATCAGGCCGGGAAAAGTCAGGGGATTTTCTCCCCGATGCACCATTTCCATGGCTTCTTCGTCAAAATTGCCCAGCATATTCTCCCGGTAGATGTGGGTGGCCTCGATGGCCAGGGGGCTGTCCAGATAGACGGGGAAATCAGCGTGGCCCCGGATCAATCCATCCCGGCGGATCTTGTGGAGAAAATATAAAAGCTCCTGGGTGCGCCCCACCGCAAAGGAGGGAATGACCACGCTGCCGCCCCGGTCAAAGGTCTCCTGGAGCACCTGGGTCAAAGCGGTGATATAATCGGGCTTTTCCCCATGGCTCCGGTCGCCGTAGGTGGATTCCATCACCACATAATCGGCCTGGAGAATGTACTGGGGATCGTTGAGAATGGGTTTGCCGGTGTTGCCAATGTCCCCGGAAAAGACGATTTTCCGCTCCTGTTCCTCTTCGGTGAGCCACAGCTCAATGCTGGAGGAGCCCAGCAGGTGCCCGGCGTCCACAAAACGCACATCCACCCCCGGGGCCGCAGTGAACCGGCTGCCATAGGGATGGGGACAGAACAGCTCCAGCACCCCTTCGGCGTCCTCCATTTCATACAAAGGCACATACCCTTCCCCGCCGGAGCGGCGGGCTTTCCGGTTGCGCCATTCCGCTTCGAACATCTGAATATGGGCGCTGTCCCGCAGCATGATGTCGCACAGCTGGCAAGTGGCCGTGGTGGCATGGACCTTTCCCCGGAAGCCCTGGCGGTACAAAAGGGGCAAAAGTCCGGCGTGATCGATGTGGGCATGGGTGAGGATCACCATATCCACCTGGCCGGGAGCAATGGGCAGGCCGATGTTCACATAGGTGTCCTGTCCCTGTTCCATGCCATAGTCGATGAGCACATTCTGCCCATTCACCTCCAGCAGACTGCAACTGCCGGTGACTTCATGAGCAGCGCCGATAAAAGTCAATTTCATATGGTTTCTCCTTGTCTCTGTTCAAAGAGCGAATCGGTCTGCATTCCTTTCTTTTATTATACAAAATAAGCCACTTTTCAGCAAGTGCTGGCAGTGGTTGAATCGAAAAAGGATTTGCGGTATAATTTCTTTGTATGTTTCGCTAGCGTATAGGGAGAAAAACACATGAACAAACGAAAAAAATCCATTCTTTCCTTATTTTTGGCCGCGCTCCTGCTGGTTTCCTGGCTGCCCGCCCCGCCGGCCCGGGCCACAGCCGCCGACCCCATTTTGCGCATCGGCCTGTATTATGGCTCCAATGGCTTGCCTGCCGCCAATTTGCAGAATGTGACCGGCTGCGGAAGCGGCTACCGGTTGGGGTATTTTTCCGGGGATCAATTCGTCTCCCTGCTGGAGACCTCCACAGTGGAGATCACCGTGGTCAAGGACAAGCAGCTGTATATCAATGAAAAAAAGGACTATTATGATGTGGCCCCGGCCTCCTATCATACCGTCATCCGGCCCTATCACCTGCAAACCAGCCGCACCTTCTCTTCGGCATCGCAAGCCCAAAATTTTGCCCAGTCCCTTTCCTCTCTGGGAGCCTTCCCTGCCTATGTAAACGGCAGCTATGTGGTGCGCATCGGCCAGTATTCCTCCACTTCGGAGGCCCAGGCGGCCCAACGCGCCGTTTCGGCCCAGGCCGGGGCGGTGAGTGTGTGCGGATACAGCGAAAGCTGCTATACCGTCACCAAAACCGGCACCAACACCATCCTGTTTGAACTGGACAGCGGCGGGAACTATCTGGGCATCCAGCCCATGGGGGCCGCCAAGACCCAGACCTGGTTCAAGGGCTTCAAATACTGCGGCGCTTTTGAATACAAACGGATGCAGGGCAATGACCTGACGGTCATCAATGTGGTGGGACTGACCGATTATGTCAAAGGGGTCATCCCTTATGAAATGAGCGCCTCCTGGCCTGCGGAAGCCCTGAAGGCCCAGGCCCTGTGCACTAAGTCCTACTCCATGAACAGTCTGGGCAAGCATTCTTCCCAAGGCTTTGACCTGTGCAATTCCACCGACTGCCAGGTCTACCAGGGCACCAACGCCGCCAACGCCAATTCGGACAGCGCCGTGGATGCCGTTTATGGCCAGTATATCCTTTACGGCGGCCAGATCGCCCAGGCCTATTACCACGCTTCCAGCGGCGGCTCCACCGAAGATGTGGAGAACATCTGGACTTCCTATGTTCCCTATCTCCGGGGCGTGGAGGACACCTATCTTAAAAACCCCGTCAACTGGAGCGCCGCTTTCACCAATGAAACGGTGGCCGCCATTCTGCGCAGCAAGGGGTATTCGGTGGGCAATGTGACCAATGTGTATGTGAGCCACACCACCTCCCACGGCAATGTGGATGGCCTGACGGTGGAGCAGGACAGCGGTAAGGACCTGGTCTTTTCCAAATCCAGCGCCCGCTCCATTCTCAATAGCTCGGCCTATGGCGTTTCCATCCTCAGTCACCGCTATACCATTTCCGGCGGTTCCGGCTCTGGCGGCGGCAATGTGGGCGGCTTCACCATCAACGGCCAGCCCTTCTCTTCCCTGTCGGGAATGTATGCCATCGGCTCCGGTGGGATCGTCGGTTCGGTGTCCTCCAGCAGTCTGTCCGCCATCACCGGTTCCGGCACGGTTTCCATCCCCGCCACACAGAAGGCCAAGGCCAACAGCGGCACCTACACCGTCACCGGCACGGGCAACGGCCATCACATCGGTCTGAGCCAGTGGGGCGCCAACGGCATGGCCAATGCGGGATTTTCCTATGAGGATATCATCAAATTTTATTTTACAGGAGTGCAGGTAGGACCTGCTGCATAAGAATTATGAAAAAAAGTGATTTTTATTACGACCTTCCCGAAGAACTGATCGCCCAGACTCCCCTGGAAAAGCGGGACACCTCCCGGCTGATGGTGCTGGACAAAAAGACCGGCCAGGTGCAGCACAAGCATTTTTATGACATCATCGATTATCTCCAGGAGGGCGACTGTCTGGTGATCAATGACACCAAAGTCATCCCGGCCCGGCTCTATGGGCAAAAAACCGGCACCGGCGGCGCCGTGGAAGTGCTGCTTCTGAAAGACCTGGGAGACAGCCGCTGGGAGTGCATCGTCTATCCCGGCCGCCGGCTGAAAGAAGGGGCCAACATCACCTTTGGCGACGGCCGGCTCACCGCCACCATCGACAAAGTGCTGGAAACGGGCAACCGGATCATCTCCTTCCGCTATGAAGGCATCTTCCTGGAAATTCTGGAGGAACTGGGAGAAATGCCCCTGCCCCACTACATCAAAGAGCACCTTTCCGACCCGGACCGGTATCAGACGGTCTATTGCCGGGAACCTGGTTCCGCTGCCGCTCCCACGGCCGGGCTCCACTTCACCCCGGAGCTGATGGAGCGCATCCGGGAAAAAGGCGTGGTCTTTGCCCCCGTCACTCTCCATGTGGGCCTGGGCACCTTCCGCCCGGTGAAAGAAGAGGAGATCACCGACCATGTGATGCATTCGGAACAGTATTTCATCACCCCCCAGTCGGCGGAAATCATCAACCAGGCCCGGCAATCGGGACACCGGGTCATCGCCGTGGGCACCACTTCCTGCCGTACTCTGGAAACCGTCACCGATGAAAACCATGTAACGCACCCCGGGGAAGGCAACACCGATATTTTCATCTATCCCGGCTATACCTTCAAAGGGCTGGACGCCCTCATCACCAATTTCCATCTGCCGGAGAGCACTCTGGTGATGCTGGTTTCCGCTCTGGCCGGTCGGGAAAACATTCTCAATGCCTATCGCCAGGCCGTGGAGGAAAAATACCGGTTCTTCAGCTTTGGCGATGCCATGTTCATCTGCTGAACGCATAAAAAAAGAAGCCCTTTTGGGGCTTCTTTTTTTGTCTGTTATTCTCCCATCTGCACCAGATGGAAGACCTTTTTGCCCTTTTTGATGATAAACTCCTGAGCAAGATCCTGGGCGGTAAAACGCACGGTGGGATCGGTGACCTTTACCCCTTTCACCAGCACGCCGCCCTGGGTGATCAGACGCCGGGCCTCGCCCTTGGAAGGCGTCAGGCCGCACTTGACCATCAGATCCAGCAGGCCGATGGCGCCACCCTGCAAATCGGCAGATGTCAGTGTGGTAGAAGGCATGTTGCTGGTGTCGCCCCCGCCGGCAAAGAGACCACGGGAGGCTTCCTGGGCCTTCTGGGCTTCCTCTTCCCCATGAACCATCCGGGTCAGTTCGAAGGCCAGAATCTCCTTGGCCTGGTTCAGCTGTGCGCCTTCCCAGCTGTCCATCTCCTGGATCTGCTCCAGGGGCAGGAAGGTGAGCATCCGGATGCACTTGAGCACATCGGCATCCTCCACATTCCGCCAGTACTGGTAGAACTCGTAGGGCGATGTCTTGTTGGGGTCCAGCCACACGGCGTTGCCAGCGGTCTTGCCCATCTTGTTGCCCTGGGAGTCGGTGAGCAGAGTGATGGTCATGGCGTGGGCATCCTTGCCCAGCTTTTTGCGGATCAGCTCGGTGCCGCCCAGCATATTGCTCCACTGGTCGTCGCCACCAAACTGCATATTGCAGCCCTCGTGCTGGAACAGATGATAGAAGTCATAAGACTGCATGATCATGTAGTTGAATTCCAGGAAGGACAGACCCTTTTCCATCCGCTGCTCATAGCACTTGGCCCGCAGCATATTGTTCACCGAGAAGCAGGCGCCCACTTCCCGCAGAAGCTCCACATAATTCAGTTTCAGCAGCCAATCGGCGTTGTTGAGCATCTTGGCCTTGCCTTCGCCGAACTCGATGAATTTCTCCATCTGGCGCTTGAAGCACTGGGCGTTGTAATCGATGTCTTCCTTGGTGAGCATCTTCCGCATATCGGTGCGGCCGGAGGGGTCGCCGATCATGGTAGTGCCGCCGCCGATGAGGGCGATGGGCCGGTTGCCCGCCATCTGCAGCCGCTTCATCAGGGTCAGGGCCATGAAATGACCGGCGGTCAGGCTGTCGGCTGTGCAGTCAAAGCCGATGTAAAACACCGCTTTGCCTTCGTTGATCATCTTGGAGATCTCTTCTTCGTTTGTCACCTGGGCCACAAGGCCTCGGGCTTTCAGTTCCTCATACACTGTCATTGATTCATTCCTCCTATGGGGGCAGGAACGCAAAAACGCCCTCTGCCAAAAATAAGCAGAGGGCGAAAAATCCGCGGTACCACCTCTATTTGCGTCCCCCTTGCGGAAAGACGCCTCCACGAGTGCAAACACACTCCTGCGCTGTAACAGGCGCACCTGTGACCGCCTACTCCCCTTCGTGGGTTTTGGGGTCCCGCTCACGGAGGTATTTCACAAGATCCTTGCAGCCGTTTCCACCAACCACGGCCTCTCTGCAGCCAAGCGCTCCTGCTACTTTTTCCGATCATCGCATTTGATAGAGCTTATTTTATCCTGTTTTTCCCCGTTTGTCAACCATCGGCCTGTTCCGGCGGATGCTCCAGCCGGATGCCCACGGAAAAGATCTTCACCATCTGGGAAGTGTTGTTCTGCCATTTATGCTTACAGTTGGAAGAAATCCACATGCTGTCGCCGGGATACAGGGTATATTCCTGTTCATCGATCCAAGCATGGAGCACCCCTTCGATAACATATAAATATTCTAATTGAGGCTGATGGCCGCCAGACCTCGCTCCGCCTGGGATAAAAACCCCACCGAAAGCTCGGAAAGCTGGCGCAGCATCTTTATTTTACACCAATGAGCAGAATTGTACAAATGGAAAAAACAGCCTTTGAGAGCCTGCCCAAGACAGACTCCCAAAGGCTTGTTGACTTTTATTCCTGCCGCAGACGGTCCACCACGGAACGGCGCCGGGCCGCCCGGCCACTGAACAGAGGAATCGCCGCACCCATCACCGCAAACAGCGGCAAAATCATCAAAATAGGCCAAACCGTAAAACGATAGGTGAAAAACCACAGCATATGGTTTAAGGTTCTGCTCAAGAAGGGCACAGCAATGAGCACCAGCACCGTTGCCAAAACGGCGGCCCCCAGCGTATACAGCAGTCCTTCCAAAGACAGCAAGATCTGCATTTGCCGGGTGGTCATGCCGATGGACTGGAGCACCGCCAGCTCCCGCCGGCGAGCTGCAATCCCAGTGAGAATGGCATTGAAGAAGTTCAATACACCCACCAGCCCCACCACAAAACTCAAGGCCCCGCCCAGGATCAAAAACATCCGGCGCACATTTTCAAATTCCCCGGCATAGGTGCTTTTGCTCTCATAATCCAACTGAGGATTTTGGTTTTCCGTGTAATCCTGAAGAAAACTCTCCATGGATGCATTGGACTTTTTCGTCGTATCGAAAGCATAGTACATCACACAGCGGGTACCGGTATCACGGACAAAGGCATCTGCTCCCAGAACAAACTCATCTGCGCCAAAATAGCGATAGCTGAACGCATTGGGAACGGTCACCAAGGCGGTCACCGTATATTCCACATCCCGGTATTCTACTGCCCGCGCAATGCAATTTACCTCGTTGGGAACATCCTCTAACTTCTCGTAGACCTGGCCGGTAATGGGATCATAATACTCATATCGCTCCACATACCGCAAAGTCACTTTGTCTCCCAGCTTGGCCCAGTGGCTGTTCTCCTCTGCTTTCCCATAGTCGTCTTCCGGATAGACTGCGGCCATGGCGTAACTATCCGGCTGACTGAGAGCGGAAAGATCGCCTTCCAGCACAGTCAAATGGTCCAGAGCAAAAGACTCCATGCCATAAAGCTGGGCCCTGTCTGCCAAAAGCCCCTCCGGGGTTCGCTCCATATAACCGATCATGGAATCGATCTGCTCCTGAGAGTTCCACTGGCTCTGAACCGAACGGTAATAATCTTCGGTGACAAATTCCTCAACGGGGGTCACTTTGCCATAGATTCTGCCGCTCTCTGTAATGCCTCCCTGGGCATCAATGACATCGATCACCTCTTCCGGCACGGCCGTTTCCTCACTGAAGCTATCCGTGGATTGGAATTTTCCCCCGTCCGCCACAATGAAATCACTGGCAGTAAATCCGGAAATGAATTTTTCCATATCAAAGCTTCCGGCAAAGGTGACCGTCATGGTGAGAAGCACCACCGCCAAAGCCAAAGAAAGCATGGTCACAGCGGTTTTTCCCCGATTGCGCCCCAGATTGGCCCAGGCCATGGACAACAGGGATACCTTCCCATCTTCTTTTTTCTCCTTACTGCGGGAAACTTTTCCTTCGGTATAACGCACCGCTTCCACCGGCGAGACCCTTCCCGCCACCTTTCCCGGGCGCCTGCAAGAGATGAAAACGGTCACCAAAGCAAAGGCGGCCGATGCTGCAAAAAGAACCGGGCTGACCGATACCATTTCAGTGACTCCGTTGAGGCGGGCCGCCACCAGCGGGGTGAGAACCCCTCCCAGAAGCCAGCCCAGCACCAGACCGATGGGAATGCCCATCAACGAAAGGATCAGCGCTTGGATTCGGATGATCCGACGCAGCTGCCGGGGCGTGGTGCCAATGGTTTTCAGTAAACCGTAAAAGTGGATATCCCCTGCCACAGAAATCTGAAACACATTATAGATGATGAGATAACCGGTGAGCAGAATAAGAATCAGCATGGCCACCAAAACCACGGCCGTCGTCGGGTCCAGTTTGCTGGAAAGCTGAGCGCCAGTATAACCCCAGTTGACGCCGATGGCAATCCGGTTTCCTCCCTGGCCACGCTGCCCTTTTTCATAACCATGGTCTTCCAGGATCTTCACCATGTCGGATTCGATGGAGCGGGAGCCGTTTTTCAGTATCACATCCAGGGAATATCCGCCGGTCAACTGGTCCTCCCCCGGGGGTGTGACGCCCGTTTCCTGCAAAACGGCCTCTACCCGGCTTTCCGGAATCAAAATATGGCTCGCTGTGATGGCCTCATCGTACTCCCACCATCCGCACAATGTAAAGGTCTGGGTGGTTTCGTGGCCATCCACCAAAAAAGTGACAGTGAACTGCTCTCCCACCTTTGGTGTGATCCCCAAGAGCTTCAAAACACGGGTATCTGTGGCGGCCTCGTTGGTGTTTTCCTTGGGCAGCCGGCCTTCCACCGGGTCACAATATATAAAATGCGCTTCTTTTTCGTCACAATAGCTGATTTCCACATGGGATTTGTGAAAGGGCGCCTCCTCGGGCATTCCCAAAAATCGGCGTACGCCCCATTCCTTTATCAGGGGATCGCCTTTCAACGCATCAAACTGTTCTTTGCTCAGGCTCTTAAAGGTGCCATGGGCCCATCCCCCGGCCTGACGGAAGGCATTTTCTTGTATTCCTTCGTTGATGGACAGTGCAATGGTGAAAAGCGAGGTGAAAAGCACAGCTGTCAATGCGATGGCCAGGACAGCCACGATGTTCCGCGTCCGGCTGGCCAGAAGAAAGCGCAGACTCAGACGGCGAATGCAGCCTTGATTGGAAACTTTCATCTGGACACCTCCTCACCGTGTGACAATGCGCCCATCCTCAATGCGGACGATGCGATGGGCCATTTGTGCAATTTCTTCGTTGTGGGTGATCATCACCATGGTCTGAGCAAATTTCTGCCCTGTCACTTTCATCAGACTGAGCACATCCTGGCTTGTCTTGCTGTCCAGGTTGCCGGTGGGTTCGTCGGCCAATAATATGGCGGGTTTTGTGGCCATGGCCCGGGCGATCGCCACCCGTTGCTGCTGTCCGCCGGAGAGCTGATTGGGAAGGTTTTTCAGTTTCTTCTCCAGTCCCAATATGCTAATGACTTCCCGCACATACTCACGATCCACTTTTCTTCCATCCAACTGAATGGGAAGAACAATGTTCTCCCACACGCTGAGCACCGGCACCAGGTTATAAGCCTGGAAGACAAAACCGATTTTCCGCCGACGGAAAATGGTAAGTCCTTCATCTTTCAAAGAGAAAATATCCTTTCCGTCCACCGTAACAGAGCCGGAAGTGGGACGATCCAGCCCGCCCAGCATATGGAGCAAAGTGGATTTTCCCGAGCCAGAGGTCCCCACAATGGCCACAAACTCCCCTTGCTCCACGGAAAGATCCACTCCGTCCAGCGCCTTGACCTGGGTATCCCCTGAACCATAATATTTCTTCAGGTCTTTTGTCTGCAAAATACTCATATCGGTGTCCTCCAAAGGAAAAGTCTGTACCGCCTTTCGGCAATACAGACTTTACTCCTGAAATCTTTCCTCACACTTTCGAGAATATAACAGTTTTGAAAGAATCTTTTTATGGACGGGGGAGAAAGAGAAAAAAGGTACTTCCCTGCCCCGGCGCACTTTTCACTTTGATATACCCGCCCTGGGCCTGGCTGATCTGCCGGGCCAGATAAAGCCCGATCCCCAGGCCCTCCTGTTGGTAAACGCTGGGGCTCCGGTAAAACCGGCCGAAGATTTCGGCCTGCTCTGTTTCCGAAATGCCCGGACCGGTATCGGTTACGGAAATAGCGGAAAACATTTCATAATTTTCCGTTTTCACCTGTATTTTTCCCCCAGAACAGGTGTATTTCACCGCATTATCCAGCAGGTTGCACAGCGCTTCCTCCGTCCATTTGGCATCAAAAACAGCCGTCCCCTCGAAAGGGCCTGTTTCAAACACAATCCCCTTTTCTTGCGCCTTTGGCCTGTATTGGTCCACGGCCCGGTTCACCATTGCCTGGATCTCTCCTGTTTCCGGGTGAAGCGCCAGAATTCCTGTTTCCAGGCGAGAAGTCTTTACCAAGGCCTCGATCAGGCTTTGCAATTTCATCGTCTGCGCAGAAATCGCCTGGGCGCAGTCCTGGCCTTGCGGAGTAAGAGGCTGTTCCAAAAGCAGCTGGGTATACAGCAAAAGATTGGCAACCGGTGTTTTGGTTTGGTGGGAAATATCCGAGATCAATGCACTGATCTGATCCTTTTGCTCCTGTATTTTTCGGGCAGACAGGGAGCTGGCTGACAGATACCGGCTCAACCGGCTTTCCAGCGCAGACAGACGGCTTTCATCAAAGACTTTTTCCGTGAAATTCCCATTCATGGCCGAGGTGAGCATTTCATCCAACCGCTGCATGGTGTGTTTTGTTTGCCAGCGATTCCAAAGGATCAGTCCCCCGGCCAGACATAGAGCAATAAAACCCAAGCTTTCCATCATGGCCCCACCGCCCATGTGTAACCGATGCCGTAAACGGTTTTCAGGTATTCCGGCTTAGAGGGATCTTCCTCCAGCTTCCCCCGCAGCCTTTTTACTGTAACAGACAGAGCGTTTTCTTCTACAAATTCCGCTCCATCCGTCCATACCCGATCCACCAGCAAAGCGCGGGGCATGGTGTGGCCCCGGTTTTCCACCAACACCCGCAATAGCTTCTGTTCGGTTTTGCTCAGTTCCACCGCTTTGCCATGACAATGGAACTCCATCCGGTCAAAATTGAAAACAAAAGGCCCCAGCACCAAAGCACCGGCCGCCGGAGGCGTTCCCCGACGCAGCTGGGCATTCACCCGGGCCCGAAGCACTGCCAAGGAAAAGGGCTTGGTGATATAATCGTCGGCCCCGGCCTCCAGACCGGTGACCTCATCCAGTTCCAAATCGTTGGCGGTGAGAAGAATCACCGGAACAGCATCGCCTCGCTGCCGCAGCTGCCGCAATAAGGTCAGTCCATTGCCATCGGGCAAGTTCAAATCCAAAATCAACAAATCAAAACGCTTTTCCATCAGGCATATTTCCGCCTGCTGCAAAGTGCCCGCTCCCTGCACGGTGCGCTCCGGCCCTTCCAGCGCCATGGCAATGCCCCGGGCCAAAGTTTCATCATCTTCCAGAAGAAAAATATGCTTCATCCAACTGCCCCCTGTTGCGCTTGGCACCCAATCTTTTGGGTAAAAAAGAACACTGTTAGCCCTTATTTTACAATCCTTTTCTCCTGAAGGCAAGCACAGGCCATTGCTCCCTTATGCGGATAATAAAAAAGAACGCCAGCTTTAGCCGGGTGGTCGTAAAACAGTAAAATCAAACAATTGTGAAAACCTTGAGTTTTCAAGGGTTGCGGCGTGACTTCGGTCACGCCGTTTCCTCTTTCATCAGCTCATTCAGCGGGATGAAGCCCAGCCCGTCGTACTGGATGTGGATGTGCTGCACCCGTTTTCCACTGGATTTGTCCGGTGCGTCCACATAGATGGCGGACACCAGCTCCCGCAGAGCATAGCCGTCCAGTTCGTCAATGCCCACATACTTGTGCGCCGTATGAATAAACTTCTCAATGTTTTCATTCTGTCGTTCCTGTACTTCAATTTCCTGCCGCAAGGTAATGCACTCGGCCTCCAACTGCTTCTGCTCCGCGTCATAGGTCAGGCTCAGCATATCGAAGCGTTCATCACTCAACCGCCCGCTGGCGTTGTCCTCGTAAATCCTGATGAACAGCCGTTTCAGCTCAGCGATGCGGTTTTCGTTCTGTTCCAGCCGCTTTTTACGGATGCGGATCTGCTCACTGCTTTCCAGCCGGAGCTGTTCTTCCATTACCGTGCGGAAATGTGCCTCATGCCGCAGAATGTAGCCTGTCACAGCCTGAATGTGTTTCAGGACCAGATGGCTGAGTACGGCTTCCCGGATGTAATGAGTACCGCACTTGTCCTTGTGCTTCCAATGGAGAGAACAGTCAAAGAACGCGCCCTCCGGTCGGTAGTTGTTGGTCGCCCCGTAATACAGCTTCTCGCCGCAGTCTGCACAGTACACCAGCCCGGAAAAGATGCTGCTTCGGCCTGTGCGGGTCTTGCGATGCCGCTGCTGGCGAACCTGCTGTACCTTCTCAAACACGGCTTCCTCGATGATGGCCTCATGGGTATTGGGGAAGATGGCCTGCTTCTCAAGGGGATTGTCCCGCTGTTTCTTGTCCCAGATGGAGTTGGTATAGGTCTTGAAATTCACCGTACAGCCCGTGTACTCCCGCCGTTCCAGAATCGCCACAACGGTACTGCTGTGCCAGTCGTAGGGGTCCTCCGGTTTCTTGTTCGGGGTCTTGATTCCCTGCAAGGCCCTGTATGCGCTGGGTGTCAGCACCTTGTCCGCTTTCAGTTGGTTGGCGATCTGCATGGGACCACGGCCCTCCATGCACAGGTTGAAGATACGCTTCACTACATCGGCGGCTACCGGGTCAACCACCCAGCGGCGGGGATTCTCCGGGTCCTTTACATAGCCATAGGGCACATTGGTGGTCAGGGGTACGCCTCGCTCACCCTTGGCTTTCTGGACGGCCCTGATCTTGCGGCTGGTGTCCCGGGCATAGAACTCGTTGAACCAGTTTTTGATGCCCGCAAAATCGTTGTCCACCCGGTTGGGGTCAATGGTGTCGTAGTTGTCATTGATGGCAATGAAGCGGACACCGTTCTGCGGAAAGGTGAAGTTAGTATAAAGCCCCGTCAGTGCGGAGTTGCGGCCCAGTCTGGAAAGGTCCTTTGTGATCGCCACGGCCACGCGCCCCGCCTCGATTTCGGCCAGCATGGCCTGAAAGCCGGGGCGGTCGTAGGTCACACCGCTTACACCGTCATCCACGAAAAACGTGGGGTTGGGGAAGTGATGCTCCCTGGCATATTGAAGAAGCATGGCCTTCTGATTTTCAATGGACAGGGATTCGCCAGCCCGGTCATCCTCCTGAGACAGTCGGCAATAAAGGGCAGTAATTTTATCTGTTGCTCCGTACATTTCTGTATCCTCCTTTGGTGGAGCAACTGTCAGTACAGGATTGGTTGGCTCTATTGTACCAAGATTCTGGGTGTTTGTCATTCTGAATCCTCCAGCTTTTCTGCAAACTTTCTGGATGTGATACGTTCCAGCTTGCGGACAAAGTTTTCTGTCCCCTCATAGCTGCCTGTGACAACGTAGGTCGTGCCGTGGATGACCTCGGTAACGGTCAGTTGGGGAATCCAGAAAGCGGATAGGTTCTTTACATGGATGTGGCCGTCCTCACCCCAAAAGAATCTGCGCTCAGTTCTTTCAGACGGCAGAGACTCCGACTCGGAGAAATAATATCCCTCCGGGTCGAGTTGATGTTCAAATTGCATTTTCTGTTCCATAAGTTCCTCCTGATTTTGTGTAAGAATTAGTGTTCGATTTCCTGTTTTTTCTGCCGTGCAACGGCGTTCTGTCGATCCTGCTCATGCTGTACCTCATAGATGCTGTAATGGATGGCCCAGAGCTTTTTTGTGTCGGCATACAGGGGTGAAAGCTCCTGCTGTAAATCCCTGTACTCCATTTCCAGACGGGCCTTTTCCGCACGCCATGCAGCAGTGGGCAGCTTGCCGTCCACCACTTGTCCTTTCAGCTTGCGCTCGGCCATGTAGAACAGCCGCAGTTCCTCGTCATGCTCGGACTTATACTTCTGGCGGGATTTCTCAAAGCGGATGGTTTTCAGCTTGTCGGCAACCGGTTTTCCGGCCTTGTAGTAATCCGCCATGCGCAGCAGCTCGTCCAGTTCCTTGATGCGGGCCTGTTTCCCGGAAGCGGACTTTTTCAGCGTGTCGATTTTGCCCTGCATGGTATGCAGGGCTGCGCCCAGATCATCAGCGGTGTAGAGATGCTTGGATTCCAGATAGCTAACTGCCTCGGACAGCTTTTTCAGATTGGCGATTCTGGCCTTGCCGCTGTATGCGCCTTTGTTGCGGTTGTCGTAGTAGGCGGACAGCAGCTCCGCCAACGTAGGCGGCTGGGGCCTGGACAGCTCAGTTTTGACAGCTTTCAGCCAGTCGATCAGGGCGGCGATTTTCTGTTTCGCCTCCCGGAGCATGGCGTTGGTTTTCCTGATCCAGCGGTTGAGATCGCCTTTGTCTGTGCGGATGCCCTTGGCTTCCATCGCCCGGACAGTCGGCCCCTCATGCTGGGTGGGGATCTGCTCTACACCCTGACGCTCATAGCTGCGGTGGTCGATGCGGCAATCCAAACCCTTCTCGGAAAACTTTGCGTTGCACAGGTCAGCCCATGTTTGCCGCCATGCTTCCAGTGTTTCCGGGCTGCCCCAATCGGTGGTAGGAACGGCGTTGAACCCATAGTTGCCAGCCTCGTCCCGGATGCGGTTGCTATGCTCGTCAAGCAGATATTCCCGCCGCTGCTTGTTGCCCCACTTTCCGTTTGGCAGGATAGGTCGGATAGGACACATGATATGGAAATGGGGATTCTGGATGCCTCCGTCCTCCTTGTCGGGAGAGTGAACAGCGAAGTCCACCACCATGCCCCGACTTACAAACTGCTCCAATAAAAATTGCCTTGCGAGCTCGATGTTTTCCTGCATGGAAAACTCGTTCTGCAAAGCAATGTCAAAGCTGTATGCAAGCTGCGCTTTCTTTCCCCGTTCCGCTTTCTCCACCTCGTTCCATAGGGTTTCACGGTCAGAGAAAGAGGGTGGAGCATAGGGCGGCAGCAGGATTTCAGAACAAATCACGCCGCCCTTGCGGGTGTAGTCGCTGTCCTCGCCGTAATACTCGCTGTGCAGCTTTTCGCCGGAACGATAGGCGGCAGCAGCTACGGCAGACTGTCCGGCGCTGCGCTTGATCTGGGTCACATGAAAATGATACAGTGCGATAGTCAATCACCCCCAAACTCATTTTTGTTGTACACGTTGACGGCCTCCATAAGCAGGCTCTTGACCTCCGGCAAGGCGAGGGCTTTTTCCGCAAAGGCGTAAAACTCGGTTTCGCTCAAAACCTTTGCCAGCGGGGCCACGCTCTCCACAGCGGCTCCACGAGTGATCAGCCTGTGCGCCCGTTTCCGGCGATCACCTTTCTCGTAGTAGCTTCGGCGGTTTTCAATCTGCTGCTGTTTGTGCCGGAGCTGGGTAAGCTGGCGTTCATTGGCGGCGAGCTCGGCTTTCAGTTCGGGGACGGTTTTCTGTTTTGTCATAGTGCATGACCTCCTTTTTTGATGGGATGGATAGGATGAAAAAAGACCGCCTACATTTTCAGTAGACGGTCTGGCTGGCGGTATGGTATTTCCAGACTTTGCGGCGGGGACGGTCTGCTGAAAGCAGATTGTTTCCGCCGCAAAGTGCGCTGGGATAGCTGCAAGGCAGCGCAAGGGAGGCACTCCCTTGTTCGGAACGCAGTGACGCAAAACAGCCCGGACATTCAAACTGTCCGGGCTGTTCGCCTCGCAGAGCGCGCGCATACAGGGTTTACCCTGTATAGAAGTGCGCCCTTTGTTCCAAAAGGGTTTTATACGTTACTCAACTCTGCTGCGTACAGTTTGTCGAACTGCCCAGGGCAGCGGACATCGTAGCGGTTCATCAGGGCATCGAAGGTACACTTTGTCAGCGCATAGAGCTCCTGAAGCTCAGTATCAAACAGCAGGTCCTCGGTCGATTCCGGGTCGGCCAGCGACGGAATGTTCCGTGCCCTGCGTTGCATCAGATAGCCGAACGGGATATTCGCCAGCTTGTCGATTGCAAGATACGGCCGGTCAAGTGCCTTGCCGCAGCGAAGGAACGCTGCGTTCAAAAAACCTGTCGTATAGTCCTCGTCAGTAAAGACAAACGGAATGCTCTTGCACGGGAGAGCGTCCAGCTCCTCGATGGCTTCCTCCAAAGAAACACCATGCTCCAGCATATCATCCGTGATTCCGGTCAGATTGGTAATATTCTCCGGCAGCGGCTCCGGCTGACGAATATAAATCGTGCTTTCGCCATGCACCTCGAAATTTGCCATTTTTGAAAAACGGATTGCAATAATCCGGTCTTTCCAGACATCCAACCCGGTCGTTTCAATGTCAATCAGATACCATGCATCGTTGAACATATTATTGCGCATAGTCTTTCTATTCTGCCAGCATGGCAGCGATGACTCCTGCAGCAGCTTAATCGCAAGCTTCCGGTTGCGGTCTATCCGCTTGTGCAGGTCGATCACCAGAATCGGGAACTCCGGCATCGGAATCGCACGATTCTGCTCGCGGATCATGGGTTCTGAAAACAGGAGAATCGGTACAGGGTGATAGTGCGTGCGAAGGTAATCCTGATCGTACAAAAACCACGTAAGTTGCTCCTCGGAGAGCCGTTTCGGATTTAGGACAATGCAGCGGGCCTGATTTGTGATGTGCTCAATCACGGCATTCTCCAACGTATCAGGGTCAGCAATCATGATCGGAAATGTGATCGGTAGCAGAACCTTCAGCGTTTGCAGCTCCGTCCGAGTCAAGCCCACGCAAAAAATATCGTTCGTCATAGCGAAAGCTCCTCCCCATCTTTCAACAGGACAACTTTCCGGTTGGGGCATAGGGCCTGCATCTTCTGCGGCGCGTCGGTGTGCATGGGAATAACAATTTCCGGATCTGCTTTTTCTATGACATGGCGTAAATCCTCCGGTGAGGCATGGCCGCTGGTGTGCAGCGGCTCCCAGGTGCCGGTCAGCGCCAGAAAGTCGGGGATGGTGCTGCCGGGTTTCGTGCGGTAGCCGTCCCACATGGAATAGAGGATAATACTCTGCGCCGGGTCAAACTGACGGATCATGGCTTCAAACTGCCGGTTGGCGCGGACAAACATCAGACCTCCCAGACGCTCAAAAGTCTTGGATGGTGCTTGCTTGAAATAGTTGAGCTTGGGCATTTCGTAAAAGGTGGAAATGCTGCTCCAATGCTCGGAGACAGTGTTAACAAGGCTGTATTGATACTCGTCACAAAGGCTGCATTTCCCGTAGGGAACGGCTCGCGCCAATGCAAAAATCCGGTCGAGATTTGTGGTCGCGCACAGCACGAAAACATATTTGTATTGCTTCAAATACGCTTTTACACGTTTCTGCAAGTCCCACTCCGTAACGACATCACCGTTTGGACGGGATACCGTCGTTCCCTCGGTAATTACAACATCGACCTTGTCGATTCGCCTGTCCAGAATCTTGTCCATCGTTCCGCCGCGCACACCGTGCAGTCGGAAATCGCCGGTGTAAAGTACGCGCTTGCCGTCCGCTTCGATGAGGAACAGATAGCTGTCCGCAGCGGAGTGGTCAATGCAAAAGGGTGTGATCTGAATATCACCGATCAAAAGCGGTTTCCCCGGAGAGAAAGTCTGGATGCCTTCCATGCGTTGGCAGAGTGCATCATTTTTTGGACCGCCGTGCCGAGCAGATATTAACATGATTTCTTTTGCCAGCGCCCCGGCATAGAGCGAAATCTCCGGGCGGATACGCAGCGTCTGACCGGTGTGGTCGCCGTGATAATGGGTAAACAGAACAGCGTCACAGCATCCATCGGTATCGGTCACACCCGGAATGTTCAGTGGAGCGGAGACAAAATTGGGGTCAAGGGACAGCTCATCGCCCATGTCAATGAGGATGCGTGTCGTTGCCGTGGAGATTTCTGCGGCAATGCCGCCGATCTGATGCGTCCCACGATGAATGCAGAGTTTCAATCCCATTCCTCCTTTCAGACCTCGCCATAGAGCATCGAAATTCCATGAAACAGCTTCCAGCCTCGAAGTGACCGGTCATATTCGATCCATTCTCCGGTGGCTTGCAGGGCGGCAATATAGCGCTGTACACTGCGCAGCGGCAGTTCGGTCAGCTCAGCCAGTTTCTGCGTGGAGATGCCAGGATGACTCCGGATCAAGGCGAGGATTTTCAGCCCGTTTACCAACTTTTCACTGTATTCGTGCGCCTTTTTACTCTTGCTGTGTGCCGTGAGCAGCAGATATTTGAGCTTGTCCGTGATCGCATCAAAGGAATCGTAGCATTTGAAAAACTTTTGCAGCTCTTTTGGAGGTTTGGGCTCTCCAAGCCAGATAACGGTTTCGTCGGTGCAGCCGTTGACCTGCGAATAGTAATCGAAGATCATGCCGATGGAATCCTGGTCCATCTCCGGGGCATAGATGATCAGTACCTCACAGTTGATTGCGATCAGGTCGGTCGGCGCATCGGTGTCAAAAACCTCATAGTCCCGTGTCGGGATATTATTTTCCACGAGTGCGTTCTGTTCTTCGGTCAGACCGAAGGTATTGATACGATAGTCCCGACTCATTTGCTGCTGCCCCCTTTCGCGAGTTCACTTCTTGCCACATCAAAATTTGTTCCGCAGGTGATGCACCGCATCCGGATATACTGCTTTGCCAGCTTGTTTTGTTTCAGCCGGATCACCAATGCGATGCTCCAGAAAACAATACCCACTATCGTGACAAGCACGGAGAGCATATAACCGCCAAAAGCAACGATCAGCCACAGAAAAAACCAGATACCAAACTCTACTTTTGGATACGGAACGCAGTACACATTGTGACTGCCGCAGTTCGGACAGGTAATGTCATCGCCGGATTGCACGAAGTTTCCCTGCGCCATTTTTTCTTCTGCCATAAAACCGTCCTCCTGTTGTCTCTTTTGCAGACAGTATAGCAAACCGCCGCGACAACAGGGTGGTTGTTCAGAAAAATTATTTATTCTTTTTTACTTGCCGTAAATGCTCGACATAGAGTCCATATCCCATATTGGAGGCTCGTGCAATCATAATCGGGAACTGATACTTATCTGGCTCTATTTCCTCTATAAGGGTGGGGAGAATCTTGCTTTCTGGATCATGGTTAGCAAATATGAAAATTACCTCCGGATTGTTGGGACTTATCTTGACATCATATTGATTCTCGTTGAGCCCGGTCACCAATCCCATTTTGCACTTCTGGGTGAACACCTGTGACATATCCTGGCAGAAGTCATCTACCTTTTCTTTGTCACCAAGAAACTTCTGGAAATCCTCAAGATGTTTCGCTATTCCAGCAGTTCCTTTCAGTGCGCCATCTCCATATTTTACTTCTATCAGCGCAAGAGAGACTTTACTTGTGTCTTTTCGTACAGAGCCTTTTGACAGCCATTTCAATGCAACCATGTCAAATCTGGCATTGCCATCGGCAAATTCAATATCGGCAATGTAATAGTCTGTACCATTGGAAATCTTGCCGTGGTTATTATTCTCACGCGCAATTACCTGTTGAAACTCTCGTTCGTATTTTGGGTGTTCATGGAACCACCAGTCCATAGCCTGCTTATAAAAAGAAATATTTGCAACTGCTTCTGCGGGAGATGGATTCTTGCTAAGGTTTACAGAACCCTCCGTACAGTAATTTGTGTCAAAGGATACCGAAAACACATTGTTGATTCCCGTAATCTTGAAAAGGCTTCCTCCGCGGTAATAGATATTCACAGAGTCCCCACGAAGCTCCAAGTCCAAAGTGTCATCTTTTTTGACAGCTTCCAGCAAGGAGGACAGCTCTCCAGACAAAAAGGCGTTTAACATTTCCTCAGAAACTTGTCTCTGTTTCATGCGATTTACCTCCCAAATGATGTTTTCTTTTATTATACGATTGAGATACCAAATACGCAACGCGCAAATGCTTTATTTTCTTTTCTGCCAAACGATGTCATATCCCAGTACATCGGCCAACTCCACGGCCTCGGTGTACCTTAGTGACCCACGCCGCAGCTTGCCGGACAGGTTGGGGACGCTACTGCTCCAGCCGTGTTCATCGGCCAGCAGCTCCACAACCTCCGTCATGGTCATGCCCTCCCGGGTGATGTAGGATTTCACTTCGTTGCGACAGTTTTCTGCCTTGTTTCTGCTCATATTTACAATTCCTTTCCCTTTTTGGATTCGCTCTGTGGTATAATGAATGTGCTGGATGGCAGCTCCCATTTGCCGCAGAGCGTTGTTTGATCATGGACGGCCATCCGCTGGAATTGCCGCCCGTGTACCCCTGTTCACAAGGGGCACCTATCGTTTTTGCTGTTCCGCTTGGCTTTTTGCGATTCAATGAAAAGGCACACGCAACGGTGTATTGTGTGCGCTGTCCAGTGCATTGTTTAATGATATGGACAGCACCACAAAAAAAGCGGTTTCTTCGCTATTTTCACATGGTTTGAAAATAGCTGCGGTTTTTTGCCGCTTTTCCCGAACTCGTTCCTGCCCGGAGGATCGCTCCCGGCGTTCTCGTCCCCGTTGGTGCGCGGATGCGTCACTTCGCCGGGGGACATATCCCATTCGGACGGTCATTCGATTTTCAAGGTTCAGGTGTTGCTACAAGAACAGTTTAGCGAAAAAATGCGCTCTTTCCCGTATATCCAAGAGGTCGGAAAAGAGCGCAAAACAGGGTGGATTTCCACGCTTAGAGACAGAAAGAAGGAGGGGTACGCCATGCAGATAAAACTCACCATACAGGAACGGTTGAAGGATTTACGTGTGGAACGGGGTCTGACGCTGGAACAGCTTGCGGAGCAGACCGGGCTTTCCAAGTCCGCCCTTGGAAAATATGAGACAGACGATTTCAAGGACATCAGCCCGTTCAGCATCGTCACACTGGCGAAGTTCTACGGCGTGTCCACGGACTATCTGCTGGGCATGACGGAAACAAAAAATCACCCGGACACAGAGCTGGACGCTCTGCATCTGAGTGACGATGCCATAGAAGTATTAAGGACGGGGAAGTTTAATCACCGACTGCTGTCGGAAATGCTGTGCCACAAAGCTTTCCAGCGCATGATGCTGGACGCTGAGATTTACGTTGACAGGATCGCGGATATGCGGATCAACGATATGAACGCCATGCTGGAAGCAGTTCGGAAGATGGCTCTGATGAAGCAGGACGGGCAGGACGATCTTTCCACCCGGACATTGGAGCTGGCCCAGGTACGGGAGGATGATTATTTCGGTCATGTGCTTGTCGATGATCTGAAAGCGATCCTCCGTGACATTCGTGAGGAGTACAGCACCGACACCACAACGGCAGATACGCCCTCCATTGCGGAGGAAGTTCAGGGCCAGTTGCAGGATGCCATGAACTTTGAGGGCAGCGATGCTGAGAAACAGGCAAGAATCTATCTTGCGACATTCGGCATTGACTACGATGCCATCACCAAGGAGCAGTTTGTGAATCTCATGGAGGTTTTGAAGCTGTCCAAGCACCTGAAAAGTTCGACCAACCAGCGTGGCAAGGCGAAGTCATACCAGCCGCATGGAAAAGGGAAACGGAAATACAAATAAACAGAAAAACACGCCATACCCAGCCTTTGAAGCTGAATATGGCGTGTTTTTTCGTTGACCAATCCCGTCTGACAGATGCTCATTTCGTGTTATTGGGCTAACACTGTTTTATGAACACCTGCCATTTCACCGGCGTTCTTTTTACATTCATCACCACTGCCGCAGGATCAGCGCTTTTTTTGCCATGCAGTCTTCCTGGAACGCACGGGCGATCTCCAGGATCTCCCGGGCCGAGCGCAGGGTCTGCTGGGTGACCCCCAATCCAGCGGTGAGACGGGCGATCTCCATGGCCCGCCCTTCTTCGTCCAGAAGCTCCACCTGGGTCAGGGTCTTGTCCCCCTGGGCTTCTTTCACGATCCGGTACTGGTGCTCTCCCAGTGCGGCGATCTGAGGCAGATGGGTGACGCACAGCACCTGCTTTTCCATAGACAGAGCGAACAGCTTTTCTCCCACCTTGTTGGCGGCCCGGCCACTGACTCCGGTGTCGATCTCATCGAAGATCAGGGTGGAAGCGTCCTCGGCGGTGGTGAGCACCGTTTTGATGGCCAGCATGATGCGGGAAAGCTCACCGCCGGAAGCCACCCGGGCCAGGGGCTTATAGTCCTCCCCCGGGTTGGTGGTGAGAAGAAACCGCACCTCATCGGTGCCCCGGCGAGTGAATTTTATATGACCCTCTTCCCCGGCATGGCACACCTGTACCTGGAAGCGGGCATGGGGCATATCCAGCTGGTGCAGTTCTTCTTCGATGCGGCTTTCCAGCTTCTTTGCCGCCTGCTGCCGCTTGTCATGGAGCGTCTGGGACAAGGCCTGAACCCGGTCCCGCAAGGCAGCATATTTCCCATTGAGCTGGGACAGGTCCTCCCCCATATGCTCCAGCTGTTCCACTTCCCGGCGGCTTTCCTCTTCCAGCCGCAATAGTCCCTCTTCGTCCACGGCGTATTTTTTCATCAGCCGCTCCAGCACTTCCAGCCGCTCTTCGGTCTGGGCCAGCTCCTCCTGGGAATAGTCCACCGTTCCCAGAAAACTCCCGGCGTCCCGCTCCAGCTCCTGGCACAAAGCCAGAATCTCCTGGCTGCGGCTGCGGAAACCCTCACATTCCGGCGACCACTTTGCACAGGTGCGAAAACGCTCTTCCGCCTGGCTCACAAGGCCGATGGCTCCCGTTTCCTCGTCATTGCCCGACAAGGCCGTCACCGCCGCCATCAGACTGCGGGAGATCTTTTCCTGGTTTCCCAGTAAAAGACGCCGCTGGCGCAGGCGCTCATATTCCCCCGGCTGCAAAGCGGCGCTTTTGATCTCTTCCCAACGAAAACGCAGCAGATCTTCCCGCTGCTGCAGCAGAGCGTTCTGCTTCATTTTTTCCTTGATGGAGCGGCGCAGATCCAGAAGCTTGCGGTACTGGGTATAATATTCCTCCAGAACTTCCTGATAGCCCCCGAAGGAATCCAGATAATCCATATGGGAATTTTCGTCCAACAGGGCGATGCCGGCGTTTTGCCCATGGATGTTCACCAGGGTCTCCCCCAGCTGCCGGAGGATGGACACCGAAGCCGGCCGGCCATTGATACGGCAAGTGTTCCGGCCATCCTGCACGATCTCCCGGCTGATGAGCAGAGTATCGTCCTCAGGAGGGAACCCTAGCTCCTCGGCCTTGGCCGCCGCCGCGGGAGACAAGGGGGAAAACAGGGCGCTCACCACCGCTTTATTCTGTCCATGCCGGATCAGCTCCCGGCTGGTGCGGGCCCCCAGAATGGCCCACAGGGAGTCGATGATGATGGATTTGCCCGCTCCCGTCTCGCCGGTGAGCACATTGAAACCGGCCATAAACTGGATATCGGCCTTTTCAATGACGGCCACATTTTCGATGTGCAGCGTTTTCAGCATATCCCTTCCTCCAACCGGGCTCTCTCATCAGCGGAGCATTTCCTTGGTTTGCTCAAAAAAGTTTTCAGCGCTCTCATTGTCCCGGAGGATGATGAGCACATTGTCGTCCCCGGCGATGGTTCCCACGATCTCGCTGATTTTCATGGTGTCCAGGGCAAACGCGGCGGCATTGGCCATGCCGGTGATGGTCTTGATGACCACCAGGTTCTGGGCCACATCCACCTTGATGACGCATTCCCGAAAAATATTCCGCACCCTTGGCACGAAACCGGAATCCTGCTCGCTTTCGGCAATGGAATATTTATAACCGCCGTTGGAAGAGGCGATTTTGATCAGCCGCAGTTCTTTGATGTCCCGGGAAATGGTGGCCTGGGTGGAGTGAAAACCCATCTCACGCAGTCTGGCGGTGAGCTCTTCCTGGGTGTCGATCTCGTGGTTGGAGATCAGATCGATGATGGCTGCTTGCCGTTGGAATTTCATAAGCGCATCCCTTCTCTTGATCAGATAGACAGTTTTTTATAAATAAGCTGATAAAAGCCGATGCTCTTCAGGCGCACCAGCCGGGTCTGCCACTGGGAACGGCGGATGGTCACGGTGTCCGAAGGTTCCAGCTCCAGAGGAGTCCCTCCGTCGGAGGACAGATAGGCCTTGTTGTCCTCGGCCCCCGCCGTGATGGTGACCACCCGCTCATCGGAAAGCACAAAGGGCCGCACTCCCAGCTCATGGGCACAAATAGGAGTGACTGCCATGCAGTTGGCATTGGGTTCGATGATGGGCCCGCCGGCCGACAGGGTATAGGCCGTGGAGCCGGTGGGTGTGGAGACAATGATTCCGTCTCCCCGCATGGAAGTGGTCAGCGTGCCGTTGATGCTGAGGGAAATGTTGATCAGCCGCACCAGGGGCCACTTGGTGATGACCACATCGTTGAGAATACAGGCCGAATAGACCTTTTCTCCCTGGCGCAGCACATTCACATCCAACATCATCCGGGTGTCAATGGTATACTGCCCCTGCTGCAGCTGACGCAGATACCGCAGTTCATGGGTGTCCAGTTCGCTCATAAACCCCAGTTTCCCGGTGTTGACCCCCAGAATAGGCAGATCGTTCCGGGCCGCGTCCGGGGCGATGCGGAGAATGCTGCCGTCGCCGCCTACAACCAAGACCATATGGCTTTCGGCCAGGCAGTCCTCATACGAGGCCCACTGACACATCTCCTCGGTCTCCCCGCCCAGCTGGCCCCGGATGGTTTCATCGCAGCACACCTGAAACTCCAGTTCCCGCAATCGCCGGACGATCTGCTGGGCGGCGTCCTGGGTGCCCTCTTTGGTGAAATTGGGGAAGAGAAAGATCTGCTTCATTGTTCCCCGCCTTTCATCTCTCCGTGGGCCTCTTCCACGATGGCGGCAATGTCAATGGGGGCATCTTCCCCCTCTTTTTTCAGATAAGCCAGAAACTCAATGTTGCCCTCGGGGCCGGTGATGGGCGAATAGGTCAGCCCGGCCACATGGAAACCGGCCTTGCGGGCCATGTCCAAGGTGTTTTCCAGCACCTCGATGTGGGTGCTCTTTTCCCGCACCACACCCTTTTTGCCCACCTTTTCCCGTCCGGCTTCGAACTGGGGCTTGATGAGGGTGAGCATCTCTCCCTGAGGCCCCAGCAGCTGATAGACCACCGGCAGCACCAAACGCAGAGAGATAAAAGACACATCGCACACCGCCAGATCCAGCGCTTCCCCGATCTGCTCCGGGGTCACATGGCGGATGTTGGTGCGCTCCATCACCACCACCCGGGGATCGGTGCGCACCGACCAGGCCAGCTGGCCATAGCCCACATCCACCGCAAAGACCTTTGCGGCCCCCCGGCCCAGCAGACAGTCGGTAAAGCCGCCGGTGGAAGCTCCTACATCAATGGCGGTCTTTCCCGCTGGATCGTAGTGAAAATAATTCAGGGCCTTCTCGATTTTGAGGCCGCCCCGGCTTACATATTGCAGCGATGCTCCCCGCACCTCCACCTGATCTTCGGGAGAGCAGAAAAACCCCGCTTTGTCCACTTTCTGATTGTTCACATAGACGATGCCGCTCATGATCACCGCCTTGGCCCGCTCCCGGGAACTCTCCAGCCCCCGCTGGACCAAAAGCATATCCAGCCGCTGTTTTTCAGACATTTCTCATCGCCTCCTGTATGGAATGGGCCACCTGCGCCCCTGTGATGCCGCATCTTTCATAAAGCTGGGAAACCTTCCCGGCTGGCACAAAATCATCGCCGCAGTTATACAGGCGGCAGTATTCAAGGGAAATTCCCGCCTCCTGCACCAAAGCCTCGATCTCCTGGCCCACGCAGCCTTTGCTGCCGCAGTCCTCCACCACAGCCAGGCGTCCGGTTTTCCTGAGAGACCGGATCAGCACTTCTTTATCAAAGGCTGTCAAGCTGTTAAGCTTGACTATTTCTCCCTGGATTCCCGCCTGCGAAAGCAGACGGTGAGCCTCCAGCACCTGATTGATCATGATGCCATAGGACACCAAAGTGATGTCTTTTCCCTCCTGGAGCACCGCCTGGGGATGATCAAAGGTGTCCTCTCTGAATTCCAGCTCACTGCCTTTGGGATAGCGGATGGCCACCGGCCCTTCCCGCTGCTCCAGGGCCCAGCGGAGAGCCCGACGAAGCTCGGAGAAAGAAGCGGGAGAAAGCACCTGTAAATGGGGAATGGTGCGGAGAAAGGGCACATCAAACAGGCCTTGATGGGTCTCCCCGTCCTCTCCCACCAAACCGGCCCGGTCCACTCCGATGACCACCGGCAGACGGCTGATGGCCAGATCGTGGATCAGCTGGTCATAGCCCCGCTGCAAAAAAGTGGAATAGATGCAGCATACCGGCTTCATTCCCCCGGCGGCCAGGCCGCCGCTCATGGTGATGGCGTGCTCTTCCGCAATGCCCACATCGTAAAAGCGCTGAGGGAATTTCTGAGCGAACAGATTCAGCCCGGTGCCGTTTTTCATGGCAGCGGTAATTGCGCAGACCGAAGGATCTTCCTCTCCCAACTGGGTGAGTTCGGCGCCCATCACCGAGGAAAAGTTCTGTCCACCCTGCTTTTTGGGCAGGCCGGTATCCACATCAAAGGGAGCCACTCCATGAAAATACCCTGGATTCTGCTCGGAAGGGGCATAGCCCTTTCCCTTCACCGTTTTGAAATGGAGTACCACCGGCCGCTGCAGCTTTTTGGCTTCGGTGAGCAGATATTTCACTGTTTTGATATCGTTGCCATCGGCCGGGCCCAGGTAAGTGAATCCCATCAGATCAAAGATGGTCTGGCGCAGTACCATGGAACGCACCCGCCGCTTCACCGCCGAGACCTTGGCAATGGCGTCCTCGCCCCAGCTGTACCGGCGGAAGCAGGCTTTCATCCGCCGCTTCAGATCGATATACTGAGGCTTGAGCCGGATTTTGCTCAAACGCTTGGCCACCGCTCCCACATTGGGGCTGATGGACATTTCGTTGTCATTGTATACCACGATCACCGGCTCGCCCGACTGACCCGCATCGTTGAGGGCCTCGTAGGCCATACCGCCGGTGAGGGCGCCGTCGCCGATGACGCAGACCACACTGTGGTCCTCGCCCCGCAATGTACGGGCCCGGGCCATGCCCAAAGCCGCCGAGATGGACATGGAAGCATGGCCGCCGATAAAGGCATCGTGAGGACTTTCCCAAGGCCGGGGAAAACCGCTGAGCCCATCCAGCTGACGCAGTGAAGCAAACTGATCCATCCGGCCGGTGAGCAGCTTGTGCACATAACACTGATGGCCCACATCGTAGATGATCTTGTCTTTCGGCGACTGAAACACGCTGTCGATGGCTGCGGCGATCTCCACAATCCCCAGATTGGAGGCCAGATGCCCTCCTGTGAGGGACAGGCTTCGGATGAGGAACAACCGGATCTCTCCGCAGAGATTTTCCAGCTGTTCCTCGGTGAGCTTTCCCACATCATAGGGTGACATAATGTGGGATAGCAGCGGATATTCCTCCATTGTCCCATCCTTCCCTGCGGCACACTTCAGGCCCCAAACAAAGCCCGCCCTCAAAGGGACACAAAGCCGCCCATAGAGTTATTATTATCGTGCGTACAAAACAAAGCAATACGCCCTGAAAGCCAGGGCCTGTCAGGCAAACCGGCTTTGTTCCAGTGCGCAGCAGATATTATTATACCAATTTTGCATAATAAATGCAAACGCCCTTACAGCTGCATCAGAATGCCGATGCAAAGGCCCAGCAGTGCCCCGGCCCACACCTGAAAGGGAGTGTGGCCCACAAAAATCTTCAGATTTTCCTGGAACATTTCCGGGGTTTTGCTGTGGTGCCAGTTCTGCATCATGTAATTGAGCACCCGGGCCTGTTTGCCTGTCTCCCACCGCACGCCGGTGGCATCGTACATCACAACGGTGGAAAAGACGAAGGCGATGGCAAAGGCCGCCGAATTCAGCCCCTCGGCAAAGGCCACCGCCGTAGTCAGGCCCACCACTGTGGAAGTGTGGCTGGAAGGCATTCCGCCGGAGGCGAAAAACAGCTTCCAATCCAGTTTGTGATTGACTACAAAACCGCTGACCACTTTCAAGGCCTGCGCGGCAAACCAGCCCACAATGGCTGTCCAGAGCACTCGATTGGACAAAAGATCTTGCAGCATAGCTTTTTCTCCTAATGATCCCGCTTTTGCAGGCTCCGGGCCAGCTCTGTGAGGAAATCGCTTCCCTGCAAAAGGGCTACCGCTTCCACGGCCTGCCGGGTGTTTTCCTCCACCAGACGCCGGCATTCTTCCAATCCGTAATAGCTGACAAAGGTGTTTTTGTGATTCTCCGCATCGCTGCCCACCGGCTTGCCCAGCTTTTCGGTGCTGCCCGTCACATCCAGAATGTCGTCCTGGATCTGGAAGGCCAGCCCCAGCTTTTCGCCATACAGGCGGGCTTTTTTCATTTCTTCTTCTCCTGCACCGGCCAGAGCGCAGCCCATCTCACAGGCCGCCATCAGCAGGCAGCCGGTTTTCAGATGGACCATTTGGGAAAGCTCCTCTTTCTCCGGACGCCGTGTTTCAAAATCCAGATCCATCACCTGTCCGCCGATCATCCCTTCCATGCCCGCCCGAGCAGCCAGGATTCCGGCGGCTTTCAAGGCATTCTCCGCCGGAATTTCCGTGGGACAATGGCAAAGCATGGTTTCAAACGCCCGGGTGAGCAGGCTGTCCCCCGCCAGAAGAGCGGTGGCCTCCCCGAACACTTTGTGGTTTGTGGGTTTGCCCCGGCGCAGATCGTCGTTGTCCATACAGGGCAAATCGTCGTGAATCAGGGAATAGGTATGCACCATTTCCAGAGCGCAGGCAAAGGGCAGGGCTTTCTCTGCATTTTCCCCGTGGAGGGCATAAAACTCCATCAGAAGGGCCGGGCGCAGCCGCTTCCCTCCGGCCAGGGCACTATACCGGGCGGCCTGGAAGATCGTTTTCAAAGCCCCCGCCTGCTCCGGCAGATAGGTTTCCAGCCCTTCCTGGGTCAGGCGGGCATATTCTTTCAGTTTCTCTGCCATATCCATCTTTTTATTCCTCCGGCACCTGGAAAGGCTCGGTCTCCGGGCCTTCCGGCGTCTTGACCAGCATTTCCACCTTTTGCTCTGCCTGATCCAAGGCCGCCGAGCATTTTTTGATCAGGCCCGTGCCCTCCTCGAACAAGGCCAGGCTCTGGTCCAGAGGCGCATCCCCCTGCTCCAGCAGCCGGACGATTTCTTCAATGCGCTTCATGGCGCTTTCAAACACAAATTTCTCCGACAAAACGCTTCCTCCTCTCCCCTTATTTCTGGTCCACCTGTTCCACCAGACAGCTGGCGCTGCCGCCCTGCAAACGCAGGCCGATCCGATCGCCAGGAGCGATGTCTGCCGCTGTCTTGACGATTTTTTCTTCTTTTGTCACAAAGCCATAGCCCCGGCTGAGCACCTTCAGCGGACTGATGGCGTCCAGCGTGGCCGCCTTGCCGATAAAGCTTTTCCGCTTCCGGCCCACATTTTCCCGGGCCGCAGCGATCATCCGCTCCTGGGAGAAAGACAGGCTCAGCCGCCGCTCGTTGAAATACTCTTTGGGGCTGCTCATGATCTTCTTCTGGGAAAGGGCGGAAAGCTGCTGACGCAGCAGCTGCACCCGCCGCTTTTCCACCAGAATCATGCGCCGGTGGCTTTCTTCTATTTTCTGACCAAGAAGCTGGAGACGCTTTGTTTCCAGCATTTTGATATGCCTGTCCCAATCCTGCAAACGCAGCCACAGCTCCCCCTTGTCGGGTACGGCCAGTTCAGCGGCGTTGGAAGGGGTGGCCGCCCGCAGATCGGCCACATAATCCGATATGGTCACATCGGGCTCATGGCCCACGGCGGAAACCACCGGGATGCTGCACCGGGCAATGGCCCGGGCCACCGGCTCTTCGTTGAAGGCCCACAGATCTTCAATGGAGCCGCCGCCCCGGCCGGTGATGATCAGATCGGCCAGCTGATGCTGGTCTATATAGCGGAGCATCTCCGCCACTTCCTGGGCGGCCCCTTCTCCCTGAACCTTCACCGGGCACACCAGCACCCGGCTGAGGGGCCAGCGTTTTTTCAGAATCCGCAGCATATCCCGCACGGCAGCGCCGGTGGGAGAAGTGACAAGGGCGATGGTGCCGGGATAAGCGGGCAGAGGCTTTTTCTTTTCCTTGTCAAAAAGCCCTTCCTGAAAGAGACGCTGTTTCAGCTGTTCAAAAGCGATGTACAGCGCTCCCACCCCGTCGGGGACCATCTGGCTCACATAAATCTGGTACTGGCCGCTTTTGGGGAACACGCCCACCTTACCGTAGGCGATGACCTTCATCCCCAATTCCGGCCGAAAGCGTAGCTTGGAAGCATTCCCGGCAAACATCACGGCGTTGATGACGGCGTTTTCATCCTTCAAAGTGAAATAGTGATGGCCGGAATGGTGCATTTTGTAGTTGGAGATCTCTCCCCGCAGGCAAAGGGACTGCAAGGGTGTGGCCCGCTCCAACAGGGCCTTGATGTAGTTGGTCAGCTGGGATACCGTGATGGGCTGTCCGTTCACAGCACCCCCTCCTTCCACATGGCGGCCAGCAGTGCGGCCCCCAGGGCATTGTCCCCGCCCCAGCCATTTTGGGCAAAGGCCACCTGGTCTTTGCCCTCAAAGCGTTTTTGCAGCTGGGAGGACGCCGAAACCCCGCCGGAAAAGAGCACCGGCAGGCCCTCTTCCTTCTGGGCCTTTTTGGTCACCCGATACACCGTTTCTGCAATGGACTGGGTGACAAAGGCGGCCACCTGCTCTTTGGGGCATCCCTTATCGAGAAGCGCTTTGAACTTGTTTTCCAGCCCGGACAGGGAGAAAAGCAGGCCCTGCATTTTGGCGGCAAAGGGTTTTTCCGCCGGTTTTTCCTCTCCGGCCAGCTTGTCCAGATGGGCGCCGCAGGGGAACGGCAGGCCCATGGCCACCCCGGCCCGGTCGATGATCTGCCCGGCCGAAGCATCCTGAGTGCCGCCGATCACCCGCACCTCCAGCAGCTCTCCCGGGCGGGATTCCACCCGCAGAAGCTCGGTGGTTCCCCCGGAAAGATGCCAGGACAAAAAGGGACCCTTCATCCAATGAAGGCAGTTTGCCGACCAAAGAGCCGAAGCGATGTGCCCCTGCTGATGGGAGAAGGCAAAAGCCGGCATCCCTCCGGCGGCAGCTGCGGTACGGGCCGCCATCTCTCCCGCCAGGAAACAGGGCATATAGGACCCCTCCTGATTGCGGGGGCGGGCGGAATATCCCACAGCGGCCAGAGGAAGCCGGCCGGTTTTTTCAAAAAGGCTCTCGGTGATCTGTCCCAGGGAACGCACATGCTGAAACAGGGCCTCGCTCTGACGCAGGCCCAAAGACCCTTCGGGCACCTGGAGGAAGCGGCTCTCCCCCCAGGCCTTGCCGGTCTGGCTGTCGAAAAGAGCAGCCGAAGTCTTGTAATTGCTGGTATCGAACCCCAGATAAATGGCCATCAGGCAGTCAGCTCCTTCTGCACAAAGGAAGCCAGCACTCCATTGAGGAAAGAGGCGGTTTCCGGCGATTCATAGCGCTTGCACAGTTCCAGTGCTTCGTTCACCGAGGCCCCCACCGGGATCTGCATATACAGCATCTCATACATGGACAGGCGGAGAATGCACTTGGCCATGCGGGAAATGCGGGACACCGACCAGCCCACGGCATATTTTTCGATGTAGCCGTCCAGTTCCGGACCGTGGGTCAGCACCCCAGTGGCCACCCGGCAAATGTAATCCAGCTGGTTTTCCGGCGGGGCCTGCTGATACAGCTCATATTCCCCGGCCAAAGAGGAAAACCGTTCGGGGGAAAGACAGTCTTTAACGAATTGTTCCGGCTCCTTCTGGGAGTATTCCCCTGAATAGATCATATGGAGCGCCAGCTCCCGGGCATTTCTTCTGCTCATAATCTCATCCAATCTGCCGCACAGGGCGGCGGTTTCTATCTTGCTTTGTCAAAATTGCTCTGCGATTATTATACACAATCCCCAAAGAAAAAGAAAGAGCCTGGGCAAGCATTTCAAAAAACTGTCCCCACCAGAAGAATGGCGAAACAATGACTTTTGCCGCTGTTTCCCAATGCAAAAAGCCGGCCGCTTGGGCGGCCGGCTCCAGACTGTCGAAAAACCTATATAACGAAAAGGGTCGTCCGCCCTACCCCTATAAATCCGCAAAAAGCCGCGACCTGTGCGTGGCTTTTTGCACTTCTCAAGGGGCAAGTGTGCGCCAAAGGCGTGCATACAGCCCCTTGCAAAAACTCGAAAAAGTGGCCTAAGCCACTTTTTCGACACGCTCAAA
>NZ_JAHLPO010000027.1:0-37002 GCF_018917925.1 Intestinimonas sp. MSJ-38
GCCGCCCTACCCCTATCAATCCGCAAAAAGCCGCGACCTGTGCGTGGCTTTTTGCACTTCTCAAGGGCGGGGCGCCCCGCTGGTCCGGTGGCCGGACGGCCATACTTTCTTTGCTTTTCTGCGTACAACCGGCCCGGCGCGGGAGCGCAGTATGGGAGCGGAGGCACTCCGCCAGCCCCTTGCAAAAACTCGAAAAAGTGGCCTAAGCCACTTTTTCGACACGCTCAAGTCTCCGGTATCCCGGAGACTTTTTTGTGTTATTCAATGGATTTCAGGCTTTGCACCATGTCCACTCGCTTGAGGCGGAAGTGCATGGCGATGTTGACGATGATGGTAAAGAGCAGCGTCAGCAAAGCGGAGAACAGGAAAGTGGGGACATCCAGGGCGGGATTGAACATGACGGCGTCTACCTCCGAGGTGTGGATGACAAAGCGGAGGAAGGGGATGCCCAGAAACAGTCCGGCCATCATGCCCATCAGGGAAGACAGGATGTTTTCCCGGTAGATATAGGCTGAAACTTCTCCGTCATAAAAGCCCAGCACTTTGATGGTGGCAATTTCCCGCACCCGTTCTTCGATGTTGATGTTGGCCAGGTTGTAAAGCACCACAAAGGCCAGGGCCCCGGCGCAGACAATGAGCACCAGCACAATGTAATTCAGGCTGTCCACAATGTCGTGGAACTGACTGCCGGAGGATGCGGTGTAATTGATCATCAGAATATTGTTGTTGGTGAGCAGCTGGGAAGACAGGGCATCTTCGGTGGCATCGGGGGTCATGTTCACCAGGAAGCTGTTGTAGGAGACCGGCTGGCCCCACAGGGCTTCATACTGAGAGGGAGAAAGATAAATCAGGTTCAGGGTGTAGTTTTCGGTGATGTCCACCACCTGTACCGAATAACTCTGGCCGCCGTCCGGAGAGAGGGTGACGGTGTCGCCCACTTCCACATCCAACAGTCGGGCCATTTTTTCGGTGAGTACGGCCCCTTCTTCCGGCAGGGTGATGGCCTCTCCATCTCCCCGATGGCGCAGGGTCACATAATCCGACAGGGCCTGGGGATCTTCCGGCACAAAGAGGTACAGGTTTTTGGTAACGCTGGCCCGGGAAATGTCGATGGTACTTTGACGCACTGCCATGGATTCTTCCACCAAGGAGCTGTTGTCCAGCTGCTGGGCGATCTCCTGCTGTTCATCCGATGTGATTTCCTCGTCAAAGACGGCCATGGCATCATAGAGGAAGATCGCATCGTACTGCATATCCACCACCGATGCGATGGCGTGCTGCAAACCGAAACCGGCCACCATCAGGGCGGTGCAGCCGGAAATGCCCACCACGGTCATCAGGATCCGCTTTTTGTAGCGGAACAGGTTGCGGGCGGTGACCTTCTGCAAAAAGCTGAGACGGCGCCACAGAGGAGTGAAACGCTCCAACAGCACCCGCTTGCCGGACCGTGGCGCCTTGGGGCGCATCAGCTGGGCGGGGGATTCGGACAAAGCACGGTAACAGGCGGCCAGAGCGGTCAGCCCGGTGCAGGCCAGGGCGGCCAGCGTGCATAGAATGGCATAGCCCCACCGGAAGGGAGTCAGACAGTCGGGAAGAATATACATGATCCGGTAGGCGTTGAAAATGATGGTAGGGAAGAGCTTGAAGCCGATCAGGAGCCCGATGATGCTGCCGAAAAAGCTGGCAGACAGAGCATAGACCAGATATTTGGCAATGATGGCTCCCTTTCCGTAGCCCAGGGCCTTAAGGGTGCCCATCTGGGTGCGGTGCTCTTCCACCATGCGGGTCATAGTGGTCAGGCATACCAAAGCGGCCACCAGAATGAAGAACACCGGGAAAACGGCGGCGATGCGGTTCACCCGCTGGGCGTCGTCGGTGAATTCGCTGTAACCGGGGTTGTTGGACCGGTCCAGCAGATACCATTCCGGAGAACCCAGGTCGTTCAGGTCATGGCGAGCCTCCAAGATCTGAGCCCGGCCTTCCTCGATTTCCGCCGCAGCGTCATCCAGCTGCTGCTGGCCTTGGGTCTTTTGGGTTTCCAGTTCTTCCATGCCCTGCTGGTACTCTGCTTTTGCGATTTTGAGCTGGCTCCAGCCTTGGTTCAGCTTTTGCTCGCTGGAAGCGAGGGAAGCGGCCTGGGAATCCAGCTGGGCTTTGCCTGCATTCAGCTGCGCCCGGTTTTCTTCCAGGGCAGAGCGGGTGCTTTTGGCGGAAAGTTCTTCCTCCACGCCACTCAGCACTCCGTCCAGTTGGGCGGAGAAGGTGGCTTTTTCCTCTCCGGCCGGATCGGCCAGCAGGTATTCCTTCAGAATCTGGGAGAAGGAAAAGGCAGACTGTGGCACAAAAGCATCCAAGGCAGTGGAGGCATTCAGCACACTTTGTACTTCACTGGGAATGGGCTGATCCGCAGGCAGACTTTGGGTGGAATAGTTGTTCATCAGTCCCCGTACATTCTGCACCAGAGAGAAAAGGCTTTGCCACTGGCTTTCTCCCTGGGCCAGTTCGGCTTCCCTGTCGGAAAGGGCCTGGCTCTGGCTCTGCCACTGGCTGAGGGCGGCACTGTACTGGGCCTTGCCGCTTTCCAGCTGTTTCTGCTGGTTTTGCAGCAGGCTTTCGTTGTCCTGGATCTGCTTTTGGGCGCTTTCCAGCTGGCTTTGGGCATCGGCGATCTGCAGCTCAAACAGGGCTTTGTTTTCTTCGTATTGGGCGATGCCTTCATCCAGCTCCGCCTGAGACGCATCAATGGCGCTTTTGGCCTCGTTGTAAATGTCGTCGTGGCGGGTCTGCTCCTGCTCTTCGGCCAGCTGCTCCAGCACGGGAGTTTTTTCATCCATCACATCCTGGTATTCGTCCTCATAAAAGGGCAGGCCCTGGGTGTCTTTGTAGGTGAGGAACACATCGGTGTAGACCTCATAGGCAAAGGCATCTTCCGGCAGATAGAGAAAGGAACGAATGGAGCCGTTGCCCACACTGCTGCTGCCCCGTTCAAAATTGATGTACATGGGGGACTCGACCACGCCCACAATGGTGAAGGTCTGGGTTTTCAGGCTCTCCGATAGATCGCCTTCTTCCAGGAACAGAGTGATGGTCTGGCCCACCTGGAAGCTCTCGCCGGAATATATTCCATGCTCTACCAGACATTCATTTTCCTTTTCCGGCCAGCGGCCTTCCTTGAGCACCGGCATATTGACGGTGTCCTCATCGTCCTGGGCGCCGATTTCCCAGCTCCAGGCCCGCACCAGCATGGAGTCCCCCCCGGCCGGCTCCACAAAGGCATCCACCGAATAGGAAGGGGAAACGCAGGCGATATCCTCCTGGGCTTTCAGGCTGTCCACATCTTCTTCCGTGAAGCCCATAGAGGATTTCAGGTGCATATCCATCAGATTCTGGTCTTCAAAATATTGCTGAGCGGTCTCTTTCATATCCGGACAGGTGGATTTGATGCCGGCGAAAAAGCCCACACCCAACAGCACGATGCACAAAATGGAAAGATACCGGTTGTGGGTGCGCCGGATCTCCACCAGGATATCGTGCAAAAGAGCTTTGTAGTGTTTCATCTTATCACCACTCGATTTCTTCCACCGGTACGGGATGGGGATTTTCTTCGATCTGGGTCACTTTGCCACTTTTTAAGTGGATCACCCGGTCAGCCATGGGAGCAATGGCCGAGTTGTGGGTGATGACGATGACCGTCATCCCCTGTTTGCGGCAGGTGTCCTGCAAAAGAGACAGAATGGTTCGTCCGGTTTCGTCGTCCAAAGCACCGGTGGGCTCATCGCACAGCAGGAGCTTGGGATTTTTGGCCAGGGCCCGGGCAATGGATACTCGCTGCTGCTCGCCGCCGGAGAGCTGGGCAGGGAAGTTGTTCATCCGATCGGAAAGGCCCACCTGGCTCAGGACTTTGGCGGCGTCCAGAGGATTGCGGCAGATCTGGGCGGCCAGCTCCACATTCTCCAAAGCGGTCAGGTTCTGCATCAGGTTGTAAAACTGAAAGACAAAGCCGATGTCGTTGCGCCGATAGCCGGTGAGCTGACGGGGAGAAAAATGGGCCACATCGGTGCCGTCCACCAGCACTTCGCCTTCGTCGCAGCTGTCCATGCCGCCCAGAATGTTGAGCACCGTGGTTTTGCCGGCACCGCTTTGGCCTAAAATGATGCAGAATTCCCCTTGGCTGATGGAAAAACTCACTCCATCCACCGCTGTGATGGTCACTTCTCCCATTTTATAGCGCTTGGTCACATTGCGCAGAGAGACAAAGCCTTCCATAAAAATCATCCTTTCCCACAAGAAAACAGGGCCGGAGCCTGAAAAAACAGAAAAAATTCTACTTTATTATAATATATCATATCACAAAGAAAGCAGGGGAGGAAGAGCTGGGTTTTAACAAAATGTAAAGTGTGCATCAGAAAAAAGGCCGCCTTCCGGCGGCCTCAGACTGTCGAAAAACCTATATAACGAAAAGGGTCGTCCGCCCTACCCCTATCAATCCGCAAAAAGCCGCGACCTGTGCGTGGCTTTTTGCTGGGTTTTGGTTCTGTTGCCCAGCGCGGGAGCGCAGTTTGGCTGTCCCGACACGGGACCGGCTCGCCGCCAGCCCCTTGCAAAAACTCGAAAAAGTGGCCTAAGCCACTTTTTCGACACGCTCAAAAGGCCGCCTTCCGGCGGCCTTTCGCATTTATGGGGAAAATTATGAATTGCTGGAGGGAGGGAAGGGAATGCCCAGCAAAGTGGCAGCGGCCTTCCGGTTCTCCCGCTCCATATCCGCCAGCTTCTGACAGATCTCGTCGGCGGCTTCCGGATTTTCCTTTTCCATCAGCTGGTCGATTTGCTGGCACAGCCAGCTTTCCGATACCTGCTCCAAAGTGGTGCAGCGGTCGCTCTGGCCGATATAGCTCATAAAGCCGGATACCTTGATGTCGTAGCTCACGGCCAGACAAGGCGTACGGGCCACGGCGGAAAAGACGATGGAATGGAGACGCATACCGCAGAGCAGCCGCATCTTCTTCAAAAGGGCAATGGTCAGACGCACATCCTCCGGCGCATCCCCCAGCACATAGTGGGGCGTGTGGAGACGGGCGGCCACCTGCTTGCAGGCGTGAAGATCACGGGGCACCTCAATGGGCAGCAAAAGAGCGGTGAGGCTGTATTTGTGGTAGGCGTATTCCGCCGCCTTGGCAAAGACCTCAAAATCGTGGAAATTACCCCAGGGCCGCAGGGCCAGGCAGAAATACTTCCCATCCACCGGCACACCGTGGGAAGAGAGGAACCGGTCGGCTTCCTGAGGGGAAGCGGGGGTAAGGATGGTGGCCGGATCGGCCGCCAGGCGGATATCCGGCTTGACCACATGCATATCGCTCAGTTCCTGCTGGGAGATGGTGTCCCGCAGGGTGATGATGTCCACACTGCGGTTGAGCACCCGTCCGGCCAGACGGCGGTTGAAGGGACGGGACACATGGCCCACGCCGCAGCCATACATCTGCACTTTGCAGCCCAGTTTGTGGGCAATATAAATGGTGTAAAGATAAAAATACAGACTGCGGCTGGAGGTGGTGTCCTGGATCAGGCTGCCGCCGCCGTTGATAAAGAGCCTGGCCCGGCGCATGGCCCGGCGGAAACGGAAGAGATGGAAGGTATAGACGGCGTCCACTTCATGGAGCAGCCGGGTCTCAGCGGGCTTGCGGGTCATGACGGTCAGGGGGGACAGCGGGTCCAGTTCCTTCATGGTGGAGACGATGGCTCCCAGAATGGCCTCGTCTCCGGAATTGCCCCGGCCATAGGCGCCGCAGATGACAATGCCGTTGCGCTTGCCCCGAGCCTCACGGGCCTGGATGTATTCATAGATCTGGCTTTGACGGGCGGCCATGCCCTCTAGGGAGTAAATGCGGGAGGCCTTTTCCAACAGGCGCTCTCCGAAGGCGCGGCGCAGCTCCTCATCCTGGCACAGACGCACCATGTAGGAGGCGAAAGTGTCCACATCCCCTGGCTGGAAGATGAAGCCGTTTTCACCCTGATCGATGAGCTTCTGCATTCCGCCCACATCGGAGGTGATGACGGCGCAGCCCTCTTTTACCCCCTCCAGGATGGAATAGGGGAAGGATTCAGAAATGGAGCAGAGCACATCAATGTCACAGGATTTGAAGAATTTGCCGATGTCCGACACCCAGCCGCAGAAGCAGACGCTGTCGCTGACTCCCAGCTGGGCGGCCATGGTCTTCAGCTTGTCCATATCTTCTCCATCGCCGCCGATGAGCAGCTTGAGCCGCTTTTCCTCCTGCCGGGCCTTGGCAAAGGCCCGCAGCAAAGTGGGGATGTCCTTCACTGGGGTGAGGCGGGCGGCGATGCCCATGACCACATCTCCGGGAGTGTAGTTCAGCCCCTGCTGGCGCAGGTATTCCCCACGGTCAAAATCCGGGGTCTTCTGGGAAAAATCCAGGCCGTTGTAGATGGTCTGGATGCGGGAGGGACGGAAGGAACGCTGAATGAGCATCTTTTTGAAGGTATCCGATACCGTCACATGGTAATCCATCAGCCGCAGGGCGGCGGAATTCAGCCGGCCGAAGGTCTGGCGGCGCAGGAAGGAGTGCATGTAGTCCAGCTTGTAGTCGCTGTGCACCGTGGTGATGACGGTGCAGCCCAGGGTCAGCTTGAGGAAGATACCCACGGTGTTGGCCTTGGCCCCGTGGCAGTGGACGATATCCGGCTGAAACTGACGGGCGGCTTCCTTGGCCAGGAGGAAATCCCGCAGGGAAAAACCCGACTGGATCTCCAGCGTATCAATGCCGGCTTTTTGGGCATCCTGAGCGAATTCCCCTTTCCGCATACTCAGAAGTTTGAGCTCATGCTGCTCTTTCAGGCGGGAGCAGAGGGCCAGGATATGGGTCTTGGCGCCGCCCCGGTCGCCGCCGCCGGCGATGTGCAAAATTTTCATGATTTCCTCCCAAAAGCCGTAGAAGTCGGCGTTGATTTCGTGTATAATCCAAAAGTACAGGCCCCTGATTTCTTTGAAAAAAGGGGAATGTCATTTCTTTTTATTATATCGAATCCCAGGGGCATGGTCAATACAGAAGGCCGGCCCCCACATGTGTTCCCAGGAGGTAGCGTTTTGGCAGGAGAAACAAAAAAAATGACCCGTAATACCCTGATTCTGGTGCCGGCCAAGGTGCTGGAAGGGGTTCTGCTTTTGGTGATGAGCGCCCTGTATTCCCGCATCTTCCCACCGGCGGTGAATGGCCGTTACCAAATTGTCAACACCACTGTGCTGGCCCTGTTTCTGGTGTCGGCGGCCTGGCTTTACAATGCCACCGCCCGCTTTGTGTCGGAATACCGGAGCCCCCAGGGGGAAAAGACCTTTTATTCCACTTTCCTGATGTCCTTTGGCGTCATCACCGTGGTGGTGCTGGGGATCGGAGCGCTGGCCTGGCAGATCGGAGGGAGCTTCCTCTTTTTTGCCGCCGCCATGCTGCTGACCAGCTATTCCCTCTTCACCATGATGAACGGCCTTCTGATCCAGACCGAACACCTGATGGTGAGCATTTTCGTCTCCCTTCTGGATGTGGCGGGAAAAGTGGTGTGCACCACCCTTTTGGTCACAGCCGGGGGCAACAGCACCCCCTATCCCGCCATCTTCGGCGCGGTCATCAGTGATCTTGTGGCCTCTTTTATTGCCATGGCGGTGCTCCATGTCCCTTCCAGCACCCGGCCTCAGTATTTTTCCAAGGCCCTGCTGGGGGATCTGCTCACTTTCGGCGTGCCGCTCATCGGCATGAGCATCGGCACCGGCCTTTTGAGCATGGTGGATCGGTACATCGTGGCCTTCATGGAAGGAGATGTGGGTTCGGCCATCTATCTCACCAATTTCACCGTCAGTTCAGGTATCTTTGGCATGATCGCCGCCGCGGTGGTGCGGGCCACATATCCGTCCCTTATCTCCGGTTATACCAATGACGGACGGCAGGCGGCGGAAAAACTGCTGGCCCAGGGCACAAGGCTTTATTTTCTCATCGCCATGCCGGCGGCGCTGGGGCTGTGCGCCGTCTGCCAGCCTTTGGCACATTTTATGTTTGAGGACACCTATTGGTCGGGAGCTTTCATCATCGGTATTGCCGCTGCCGCTTATTTTTTCATGGATTTGACCGAATATGCAATTAAGGGCTTTGAGCTGACCAAGAACACCCGGCCGGTGCTGCGTTACAGCCTACTGGCCGCGGCCATCAAGATCGTGGCCACCTTTGCCCTGACAGGTCTAATGGGAATCCAGGGGGCGGCCTGGGGTACCCTTTTGGCCTTTGTGTGCTATTTTTTGCTGGTGATCTGGGGAATGCGCCGCACTTTCCGGTTCCGTCCCGATGGGAAAAGTACGCTGCGCATCTTTGTCAGTGCCCTTCTGTGCGCTCTGTGCGCCTTTGTGGTGTGCCGTTTCATCCCCTTGGAGGGCGGCGGCCTTGCGGCGCTGGTCAAGACGCTGTGCGGCGCCGGAGTGGGAGGCGCAGTGTATGTGGCCTGTCTGCTGCTCTCCGGTGAACTCCGGCCGGAGCTGGAAATGCTGCGTCAGGCGCGGCAGAATCGGGAAAAGGAAAAATAAGGGTAAGTCCCTTTTTTCCCTGTGCAAAAAGTTTTTTTTGTGCTATACTAAGGCCGCATACGAAAGTCTGAAAAAGAGAAGGTGATAGAGTGTCCATGAAAGCCATCGAACAGGTGGAGCAGGCAGAGCGCCAGGCAGAACAGCTGCTGGAGCAGGCCCGCAAGGAGGCCGGGAGCATTGTGGAACAGGCGGAAAACGACGCCGCCCGTCTGCGGGAAGAAAGCCGGCAGAAGGCCCGGGATGAGACAGCGGCCCTGTTGGCCCAGGCTCAGAAGGAGGCGGAGCGCCAGGCGGAAGGACTGCGGGACAAAACAGAGAAGCAATGCGCTCAGATCGCCGCATCCGCCGAAAGCAATATGGAAAAAGCGGTGAAATTCATTATGGAAAGGGTCGTTGGCTGATGGCGCTGGTAGAAATGAAGCGCCTGCGGGCCGTCGCGCTGCAAAGCAGGCGCCGCAGCCTTTTGCGCCAGCTGCGGCGGGAAGGTTGCGTAGAGGTGGAGACCGCCCAGGAATCCACCGATTTCGGGCAGGAAAATGCCCTGGAGCGCACGACGGAAGAAAACACAGGGGCCGGGGAATATCTGACGGTCATCGGACAGGCCATGGAAGTCTTGTCCAAGTATGTGCCGCCTCCCAGCCGGCCTTTGCTAGCGGGAAAGCCCCAACTGACCGAAAGTCAGCTTTATGATGAAAAGGTGCTGGACAAGGCCCTGGCCGCTGCCCGGCAGATCAACAAGGCGGCCGAGGAAATGAACCGCCTGCTGGGGGAGATCGGGCGGCTGGAAGGCACAGTGACCCAGCTCAAACCCTGGAAAAGCCTGGATGTGCCCCTGGAGTACCATATGGACGGGGCGGTGGAATATCTCCGGGGCGTTCTGCCCGGAGCGGCCGATCTGAAAGAGCTGGAAGAGGAACTGGCGGAGAAAGCGCCGGCCTGCCAGATGGAGCAGGTTTCCTCCGACAATGAACAGCGTTATGTTACCTTCCTCATTCATCAGAGCTGCAAGGAACAGGCCATGGCCATCATCAAGCAGCGGGGCTTTGCCCAGGCTCCTCAGGAAGGGGAAGGGACTCCGGCCCAGTATATTGGTGCGCTGGAAAAGCAAATGGCCCAGATGGAACAGCAGCGGCAGGACCTGATCGGCAAGATCAAGGAATGCGGCGATGCCTACCGGGCCATGGAGCAGGCTTTGGACGCCTATTCCATGGAAGCGGAGGAAGATCAGCTTCTTTCTGGCCTGGTGCGCACGAAAAACACCGTGGTCATCACCGGCTGGCTGCCGAAAAAGGCCCAGGAGCGGGTGGAAAAGGTGCTGGAACGGGAAGGCTGCGCCTATAGCATGGAGGATCCCCAGGAAGGGGAAGCTCCCCCCACGGCCATGGAGAATGGCCCCCTGGCCGAGCCTTTTAACGCCATCACCGAGATGTATGGCATGCCTCGTTACGGCAGCCTGATCGATCCCAACCCCCTGATGGTGCCCTTTTATATCACATTCTTTGCCTTCATCATGGGGGACGCTGTGTACGGTATCCTCATTGCCCTGGGATGTTTCCTGGGACTCAAGCTGCTCAAGCCCAAAGGAACCATGCGTCAGATGCTCACTCTGTTTTTCTATTGCGGACTGGGCACCATTGTGGCCGGTGTGCTGATGGGCGGCTGGCTGGGCGACGCAGTGCCCGCCTTCACCGAAGGCGTGTTGGGCAAGCGGGTGGAACTGCCTGCGCTGTGGTTTAATCCCATGGAAGAGCCGATGAAAATGCTGATTTTCTCCCTGGCCTTGGGCGGAATTCAGATCCTCACCGGTATGGCGGCTTCTGCATGGCGGCAGATCCGGCAGAAGGATTATCTGGGTGCGCTGTGTGACACCGGCACCTGGTATATGATCTTTGCCGGCATTGGCCTTGCGGTGCTGGGCATCGGTGTGGGACAGTGGCTGATCATTGCCGGCGTGGTGCTGATGCTCCTGCTGGGCGGCCGGGACAAAAAGGGCTTTGGCCGCATCACCGGCGGTTTGGGAAAACTGTATGGCATCACGGGCTTTGTGTCTGATTTGCTCAGTTATTCCCGTATCATGGCTTTGGGGCTTTCCGGTGCTGTGGTAGGCTCTGTGGTCAACAAAATGGGTGCCATGGGCGGCGGTGGCCTTATAGGCGTGCTGCTGTTTGTGGTGGTGGCGATCATCGGCCACACCTTCAACATCGCCATCAGCGTGCTGGGGGCCTATGTTCACACCAGCCGTTTGCAGTATATCGAATTCTTTGGCCGGTTTTATGAAGACGGTGGGCGGATGATGCACCCGCTGAAAATAAAAACAAAATATGTAGATGTGGTTAAGGAGGACTAGATCATGGAATGGATTTCCAGCTTGTTTACGGGGACCAGTTTTGCGGTATTAGGTGCCGCTTTGGCGGTGATTTTTGCCGGTATGGGCTCTTCCAAGGGCGTAGGTCTGGCCGGTGAGGCCGGCACAGGCATCCTCACCGAAGACCCCACCAAGTTCGGTAAGGTTCTGCTGCTGCAGGCTCTGCCTGGCACACAGGGTATCTATGGCCTGCTGGTGGCCTTTTTGATCCTGTTCAGCAATGGCGCTGTGCTGGATGGCACACTGCCTCTGGTGCAGGGTGTGGCTTATTTCTTCGCCGCTCTGCCCACTGCCATTGTGGGTTACTATTCCGCTATTCGCCAGGGCCGTGTGGCTGCTGCTGCCATGAACATCGTGGCCAAGAAGCCCGATGACGCCATGAAGGGCGTTATCAGCGCCGGTCTGGTGGAAACATACGCGGTGCTGGCCCTGCTGATCTCCGTGCTGGTCATCTTCGGCGTGGGCAGCATGGCGGCCTGATCGGGTAAACGCCATGAAAGGCATCGAAAACATTTCTCGCAGCATTGTAGATGAGGCCAAGGCCAAGGCGGAGCAGAATCTGGAAGAAGCCCGCCAGCAGGCCGCCCGCATCGGGGAAAAGGCCGCCCAGCAGGCACAGGCCCAAGAGGAAAGCCTGAAAAAGGACGCCCAGACGCGGGCGGAGGAATTGCTCCGCCGCAGCGAGCGCACTGCCCTTCTGGAAAACAAGAAGGGGCAGCTGGCCGCCCGGCGGCAGCAGATCGAAAAAGCCTATGACCTGGCTCTCCAGCGGCTTTTGTCCCTGGAGGAAGGGGATTACTGCGCCCTTTTGGTGAAGCTGTGCCAGGAGACCGGGGAAAAGCAGGGAGAAATTCTGCTCAATGCCCGGGACAAGGCCCGGCTGGGCGAAACCCTGGTGGAACAGATCAATCAGAAGATCGGCGCCGCCTTCACCCTGGGCCGGGAAGAAAAAAATATCGCCGGCGGATTTGTGCTGCGTCAGGGGCCGGTGGAGATCAACTGCGCTTTGGAGACCGCTGTGCACCTGCTGGAAGAGGAGACAGCCAGCCAAGTGGCGGCCATCCTCTTTTAAGGAGGGAGCCTGTTGAAAAAAACCAAGGATACCGATTATCTGCACATCAGCACCCGCATCCGCTGTGTGGAAGGGCAGCTGATGAACAACACCCAGCTTTACCGTCTGGCCGAGAGCAAAGACGCCCAGGAAGCGGAGAAGCTCCTGGAGGAAAAGGGCTGGCCCGCCTTTGATTGGCGGGATATGCTGAAGCTGGAGCAGGTCATCTCTCAGCGGCGTCAGCAGATGATGGATCTGCTGTATGTCCATTGTCCCAGGCCGGAGATGATCGAAGTATTCCGGCTGAAATACGATTATCACAACATCAAGGCCATCCTCAAAGGAGACGCCCAGCAGGTGGACCCCACCCGGCTTTTGTCTTCGGCTGGTCTCATTCCGCCCCGGGAACTTTTGCGCATGATCCGGGAGGGAGATCTGGAAGGGATGGACCCGGTGATGGCTCAGGCGGTGGAGACGGCCAAGGAGATGCTGGAGCGCACCGGTGACCCTCAGCTCAGCGATATGGTGCTGGACCGGGCGGAGAAGGAAGAGACGCTGAAAAAAGCCAGAGAGAGCGGCAGTGATTTTCTCACAGGATATGTGCAGAGAACCATCGACTGCTGCAATCTGCGCACGGCGTTGCGTCTGGGACGCATGGGAAAAGGGCTGGATTATGTCCAGCGGGCCATTTTGCCCGGCGGAACCATCGCTCCGGAGGCTTTCTATGCGCCCATGACCCGGGAGGAGCTGCCTCGCTTGCTGGCCGGAACCTGTCTGGAGACGCTGGAAAGCCAGGCGCTGGATGCCCTGGAAGGCCGGGGCTTTGCCCTTTTGGACAAGGCCTGTGACGATCTGCTGATCGAATATGCCCGCTTTGCCCGGCAGGTTCCCTTTGGAGAAGAGACCGTCATCGGTTATCTGCTGGCCTGCGAGGCGGAATACAACGCAGTGCGCTCGGTGCTGGCGGGGAAAAACGCCGGTCTGAGCCAGGACAAGATCATGGAAAGGCTGAGGATCTGTTATGCTGTATAGAGCGGCTGTGATCGGCGACAGCCAGACGGTGATGGGATTCAAAGCGGTGGGCCTTACCACCGTGGCGGTGAGCGAAGAGAAGGAGGCCGCCCGGCAGCTGCATAAGCTGGCGGAGGCGGGCTATGCCGTCATTTATATTACCGAGCAGCTGGCCGCCCTCATCCCCCAGGATATCGACCGCTATAACGACGAGCCCACCGTGGCCGTCATCCCCATCCCTTCCCAGAAGGGAAGCCTGGGGATCGGGCTCAAGGGACTTCACCAGGCGGTGGAGCGAGCCGTGGGAGCCGACATCCTCAAAAAATAGTGACCCCGTTTTCCGGGGAGTGACCGTTTCATGGCAGGAAAGGCCTGCCTGTAAGAGAAAGAAGGTTGCTGATTGAATGGATAATATAGGAAAAATCATCAAGGTGGCGGGCCCCCTGGTCATTGCCGAGGGCATGGCCCACGCCAATATGTTCGATGTGGTGCGGGTAGGACCCCAGCACCTGATCGGCGAGATCATCGAGATGCGGGGCGACAAGGCCTCCATCCAGGTGTATGAGGAAACCGCAGGCATCGGCACCGGGGAGGATGTGGTGTCCACCGGTGCGCCTCTGTCTGTGGAGCTGGGGCCTGGTCTGATCGGTCAGATCTATGATGGCATCCAGCGTCCTTTGGAGGACATTCGCCGCCAGGTGGGAGATACCATCAAGCGGGGCATTGAAGTGGACCCCATCTCCCGGGAGAAAGAGTGGGAGTTTACCCCCACTGCCAAAGCGGGAGATAAGGTGGAGCCCGGTGATGTGCTGGGCACCGTTCAGGAGACCATCATTGTGCTGCACAAGATCATGGTGCCCGTGGGAGTGCGCGGCACGGTGAAGGAAGTGCGGGGCGGCAAACACACCATCACCGATGTGGTGGCCGTCATCGAGGACGAAAAAGGCCAGCTCCATGAGCTGACCATGGTACAGAAATGGCCGGTGCGTGTGGAGCGGACCTACAAGGAAAAGCTGGCTCCCACATTCCCCATGGTCACCGGCCAGCGGATCGTGGACACCTTCTTCCCCATTGCCAAGGGCGGTACGGCGGCCATCCCCGGCCCCTTCGGCAGCGGTAAAACGGTGACCCAGCACCAGCTGGCCAAGTGGAGCGATGTGGACATCGTGATCTACATCGGCTGCGGCGAGCGCGGCAATGAGATGACCGATGTACTGCGGGAATTCCCCGAGCTGAAAGACCCCCGCACCGGCGAAAGCCTGATGAAGCGGACGGTGCTCATCGCCAACACCTCCGATATGCCTGTGGCCGCCCGGGAAGCCTCGGTGTACACCGGCATCACCATCGCCGAATATTATCGGGATATGGGCTACAATGTGGCGGTTATTGCCGACTCCACTTCCCGTTGGGCCGAGGCTCTCCGTGAGATGTCCGGCCGTCTGGAAGAGATGCCCGGTGAAGAGGGCTATCCTGCCTATCTGGCCTCCCGTCTGGCCCAGTTCTATGAACGGGCGGGCCGGGTGATCTGCCTGGGCAGCGACGGCAGAGAAGGCACCTTGTCGGCCATCGGCGCCGTATCCCCTCCGGGCGGCGATATTTCCGAGCCTGTCAGCCAGGCCACCCTGCGTATCGTCAAGGTGTTCTGGGGCCTGGACAGCTCTTTGGCCTACCGGCGGCATTTCCCCGCCATCAACTGGCTGAACAGCTATTCTCTGTACTTTGACCGGCTGCGTCCCTGGTATGAGGACAACATCAACCAGAGCTTCATAAAAAACCGCAACGAAGCCATGAAGCTTTTGCAGCAGGAAAACGAGCTGGACGAAATCGTCAAGCTGGTGGGCATCGACGCCTTGTCTCCCGCCGACCGTCTGGTGATGGAAACCACTCAGATGATCCGCGAGGACTTCCTGCAGCAAAACGCCATGAGCGATACCGATTCCTATTGTGAGATCGACAAGCAGTTCCGTCTGTTGGAGCTGATCCTGTTCTACTACGAGACAGCCGGGGAAGCTCTGCGCAAGGGCGCTCCCATGCAGCCCGTCTTTGACATTCCCGCCCGGGCCCGCATCGGCCGGGCCAAGGATGTGCCCAAGGAGATCTACAAGGAGCAGTATGACCAGATCGAAGCCGATATCCGGCAGCAGATCGCTCAGATTTCCCAGGGAGGTAAAGAGGCATGATTAAGGAATACCGTACCATACAGGAAGTGGCCGGCCCGCTGATGCTGGTGCAGGGCGTGGACAAGGTCACTTATAATGAGCTGGCGGAAATCGAGCTGCCCTCGGGAGAGGTGCGCCGGTGCAAGGTGCTGGAAGTGGACGGCTCCAACGCCCTGGTGCAGCTGTTCGAAAGCTCCGCCGGTATCAACCTGGCCCAGTCCAAGGTGCGTTTCCTGGGCCATGGCATTGAGCTGGGTGTGTCCCCTGATATGCTGGGCCGTGTGTTCGACGGCATGGGCCACCCCAAGGATGGTGGCCCGGAGATCCTGGCCGAGCAGTATCTGGACATCAACGGCACGCCTATGAACCCGGCGGCCCGGGACTATCCTTCGGAGTTCATCCAGACCGGCGTGTCGGCCATCGACGGCCTGAACACCCTGGTCAGAGGCCAGAAACTGCCTATTTTCTCCGGCTCTGGTCTGCCCCATGCCCAGCTGGCCGCCCAGATCGCCCGTCAGGCCCAGGTGCCCGGCAGCGATGCCAAGTTCGCCGTGGTCTTTGCGGCCATCGGCATCACCTTTGAGGAAGCCGATTTCTTCGTCTCCGACTTTAAGCGTACCGGCGCCATCGACCGTACCGTGCTCTTTTTGAACCTGGCCAACGACCCGGCCATCGAACGGATCGCCACTCCCCGTATGGCGCTGACCGCGGCGGAGTATCTGGCCTTTGAGCAGGGGATGCATGTGCTGGTCATCCTCACCGATATCACAAATTACGCCGAGGCTCTCCGGGAAGTGTCCGCTGCACGGAAGGAAGTGCCGGGACGCCGCGGCTATCCCGGCTACCTTTACACCGACCTTGCCACCATGTATGAGCGGGCCGGAAAGCTGCTGGACAAGGAAGGATCTATCACCATGGTGCCCATCCTCTCCATGCCCGAAGATGACAAGACCCATCCCATCCCCGACCTGACCGGTTACATCACCGAGGGCCAGATCATTCTGTCCCGCGAGCTGTACCGGAAGGATATCACGCCGCCCATCGATGTGCTGCCCTCCCTGTCCCGTCTGAAGGACAAGGGCATCGGCAAGGGCAAGACCCGGGAAGATCACGCCGGTACCATGAACCAGCTGTTTGCCGCCTATGCCCGTGGCAAGGATGCCAAAGAGCTGATGACCATTCTGGGCGAGGCCGCCCTCACCGACACCGACAAGCTCTATGCCCAGTTTGCCGATGCCTTTGAGCGGGAATATGTGTCCCAGGGCTATGACAAAAACCGCACCATCGAAGAGACGCTGGATCTGGGCTGGAAGCTGCTGAGCATTCTGCCCAAGACCGAGCTGAAGCGGATCAAGCCGGAATTCATCGACAAATACTATCCCGCTAAGGATTGAGATGGGCAATAAGGAGGAATGCAGATGGCCAGGCTCAATGTAAACCCGACGCGCATGGAGCTGACCCGGTTGAAAAAGCGCCTTGCCACAGCCAGCCGGGGGCATAAGCTGCTGAAAGACAAGCGGGACGAGCTGATGAAGCAGTTCCTGGATATTGTCCGGGTCAGCGAAAAGCTGCGGCTGGGGGTGGAAAAAGCCCTGACGGAATCCTATGCCGGATTCCAGGCCGCCGGCGCGGTGATGCCCCCGGAAATGCTGGAGCAGACCTTTCTCTATCCCAAGCAGGGAGTGGGCATCGAGATGAAGTTCCGTAACATTATGTCGGTGGATGTGCCCATGTACGATGTGATCACCAAAACCAGCGACAAGGCGGATATCTATCCCTATGGCTTTGCTGCCACCAGCGGCGAGCTGGATGACGCCGTGGCTCAGCTGGCCGGGACGCTGGAGGATATGCTCCGTCTGGCGGAGATGGAAAAAACCGTCAAGCTCCTGGCCCAGGAGATCGAAAAGACCCGCCGCCGGGTCAATGCCCTGGAATATGTGATGATCCCTCAGCTCCAGGAAACCATCCGTTATATCACCATGAAGCTGGATGAAAACGAACGGGGCAACCTGTCCCGGCTGATGAAGGTGAAGGACATGATGGTGGAGCAGAACATCAAAGCCCAGCGGGCCCGGGATGGCCTTGCCTGAGCCGAAAAAGAAAGTGGACAAACAGCAAGGCTTGGTATACAATAAAACTAAAATCTGGCCCTCTTTTCAGAAAGGGGCCCAATCGGAAAGGAAGGTCATTCCCATGGTAACCAAAATCGCAACAGAAAAAGCTCCTGGCGCTATCGGTCCTTATTCCCAGGGCGTCGTCGCCGGCAATCTGGTGTATACTTCCGGTCAGATTCCTGTCAATCCGGAAACAGGCGCCGTGGAAGAGTGCGTCAAGGCCCAGACCAAGCAGTCTCTGGAAAATGTGAAGGCTGTTCTGGCCGAAGCCGGCTGCACCATGGAAGATGTGTTCAAGACCACCGTCTTCATCAAGGACATGAATGATTTCGCCGCCATCAACGAGGTGTATGCCACCTACTTCACCGGCGATGTGCTGCCCGCCCGCTCTTGCGTGGAAGTGGCCCGTCTGCCCAAAGATGTGAAAGTGGAGATCGAAGTCATTGCCATGAAGAAGTAAAAACCTTCTGAAAAGCCGTCCCGCAAGGGGCGGCTTTTGTCTGTCGGGAACTTCATATCGTGTGAGGGACTGGATCGTCTTATCCCGAATGGATCTGCAAAAAGCTGCGGCCTGTGCGTGGCTTTTTGCACCTATCAAGGAACAAGTGTGCGCCAAAGGCGTGCATGCAGTTCCCTGCAAAAACTCGAAAAAGTGGCCGAAGCCGTCCCGCAAGGGGCGGCTTTTTTGTGCCGCAGCAGAAGGTTTTGGCAAAAATCAAAAAAGCCCCCCAAAGCGTAAAAGGCATGCTATAATAAAAGAGCCGCCGGTCTCCGGGGGACTTTTCCGAAAAGAAAGCGAGAGGGCGGCCACAATCAATCCGGCCTGGGGCCAAGAGAAAAGAGGAGAGAGCCTTGTCCATTGCAAACGCCTTTAACGGCGTATTCGCCCTGATGCTCATCATGCTGCTGGGCGCCTTCATGACCAGACGAAAATTCCTGACGGAGGATTACTATCATTTTCTCACATCCTTCATCATGAAGTACACCATCCCGGCCATGCTCTTTGAGAACGCCATCGAGAATGTGACCATGGAGTTTATCACCGAAAACGGCACACTGCTGCTGGCCCCCTTTGTCACCCAGCTGGGGGGATATTTAATTGCCCTGGGCATCGCCAAACTGATCAAGCTGCCCAAATCCTTGGAAGGCATTTTCATTTCCATCTTTGCCATGTGCAATACCATGCTGATGGGCTTTCCCATTTGCATGCAGATCTTCGGTGAAGTGAGCGTTCCCTATGTCACCGCTTATTATATTGCCAACACCCTGGTCTTTTGGATTCTGGTGGCCCCCCGCATCGCAGCTGGCGGTACAGTGGGCGGTGTCATCACCCGGGCGGAAAAGATCAAGAGAGTCTTTTCCCCGCCGCTGCTGTCCTTCCTGGTGGGCGCTGCGGTGTCTTTGCTCCACATTCCCGTGCCTGCCTTTTTGCAGACGGCCCTCACCGATTTTGGCGCTTTGACTTCGCCCATCGCCATGCTTTTGTGCGGCTATCTTCTGGCCAGCATGGGCAAGGATGTGCTGAAAACCCCTCGGTGCATTGTGGGCGCTGTGGCTGCTCGTCTTTTGTGGGCACCGGTGTTCTGTGCCGGTATCTGCCTTTTGATGAATGTGCCCGCTTTGCCGGCCTGCGTCTTTTGTGTCCAGGCGGCCATGCCGGCCATGAACCAGACGGTTATTCTCTCCGGCCTGTACCGGGGCAATGACCGGGCTGCTGCCCAGGGCCTGGCCCTGTCCAATATTCTGTCGGTGTTCATCATCCCCTTGGTGGTGATGGGCCTGAACCAAGTATTTCCCATGTAAAAAGAAAAAAGGCTGCCCCTTAGGGGACAGCCCATCTATGATAAACAGCAGCGAAAGCCGACCGGGATGATTGTCGGGCACGCTGGGGGACGGCGCCGCTCACTGGGATTTTTCGCTGCTAATAAGAGTATATGCCGCCGTCTCCTCAGGGGTACCGGCGGAGCGAAAGTAAAAAAGTTTGCAGGAGGAATGAACCATGAGCGTGAAAATTGCCCCGTCCATTTTGTCCGCTGATTTTGCAAACCTGGGCCGGGATGTGCAGATGGTGCTGGAGGGAGGAGCCGACTGGGTCCATGTGGATATCATGGATGGGCATTTTGTGCCCAATATCTCCTTTGGCGCTCCGGTGCTCCGGTGCCTGCGGAAGGTCACCGACGGCTTTCTGGATGTGCACCTGATGATTTCCCAGCCGGAAAACTATGTGGATGATTTTTTGAAGGCCGGGGCCGACCTGGTGAACTTCCATGTGGAGTCCCAGGGGGACCTGTTCAGCCTGATTCAGAAGGTCAAGGCCGCCGGCCGCAAAGTGGCGCTGACCATCAAGCCGGCCACTCCCGCAGAGGCGCTGTTTCCCTATCTGCCTCAATTGGATATGGTGCTGGTGATGTCGGTGGAGCCTGGTTTCGGCGGACAGAAATTCATGCCGGAGGCTTTGGACAAAGTGCGGCTGCTGCGTCAGGAGATCGACAACCGGGGCCTGGCTTGTGAGATCGAGATCGACGGCGGCATCAATCTGGAAAATGCGCCCCTGGCCTATCAGGCCGGGGTGGACATCCTGGTAGCCGGTTCTTCGGTCTATGGGGTGGAGGACCCGAAGACGCGGATCGGTGAGTTCAAAAAGGCCTGTGAAGGTCTGCGATAAGCAAAAAGCGGAGAGGACAAAGTTCCTCTCCGCTTTTTTGCGATGTTTTAATAGAAAACCGTTTCGGTGAGACGGCCTTCTTTCCCCGGCGGGGAATAGAGAAAGTGCTGGAGCCGTCCCTGGGTGATCTGGTAATCTTCCGGGCGGATCAGGGTGCTGGGCGTCTTCTCCAGCTTGTCGATGAGGATCAGTTTGATTTTCATCTTTTCCGGCAGAATGGATTTGATGTACACCGACACCCCATCCCCGGAGGCAACGCCTTCTTTCCGCTCTGCCAGGCCCGATAGGTTGGGGCTCAGTTCCACAAAAACGCCGTAGTCCTCATTGCCACGCACCACGCCGCTCACCGTTTCTCCTGGGGAAAAACGCCGGGCGTTTTCCAGCCAGGTGCCCAAAAGTTCCCGATGGGTCAGATGCACCCGGCCCATGGAGGGGTCCACTCCCCGCACAGCCACATGGATCCATTGGCCGGGGTAAAACCGTTCGGCAGGATGGGCAATGCGGGACACCGAGATGTGCTCGATGCCCACCAGGGAGGTAAGGCCGCAGCCGATGTCCACAAAGGCCCCGAAGGGCTCCAGATGGGTCACCCGGGCGCAGATCACATCCCCGGGCAGCAGGTTTTCCATCAGATAGTTCAGGGCCTTTTGCTGTACCCTGGCCCGGGAAAACAGGTATTGGCCGTCCCCTTCACCGATAACCTGAAAACAAACCGGTTTTCCCACCCGGGACAAAAGGGCGATCTCCCGGGTGCGGCCACTGCTGAGGCCCAATGCCGCCTCGCTGCGAGGGATAAGGCCGGTGATGCCGTTGCAGTCCACCACCAGGTTGTGGGCACAATCGCATCGGGTGACGATGCCTTCCAGTATTTGTTCTTCCTCCGCAGCCTGATCCATGGCGGCCGGGGTATTCACCCAGCGGTTTTCCGGGGTGTGCAGTCGGAAACCTTCCGGCAGATAAGGTCCCTGGGGCATATCTTCATTCCTCCTTTGTTTTGTCCGTTGCCTTTCATCTATATGCATGTTTCCCCAGGATGTTGCTGTTTTCTTTTGGAAAGGGCTGTGGTACAATACCCCTATCAGATGGGGGAGGGAGCTTTGTGGATTATCGGGTAGGCGATGTGGTAAAAATGAAAAAAAGTCACCCTTGCGGCTGCGACCGGTTTGAGATCACCCGGGTGGGGATGGATTTCAAACTGAAATGCTGCGGCTGTGGGCGGGAAGTGATGGTGCCCCGGCTCAAGGCGGAAAAAAGCATTCGGGCCATTGAGAAAAGGGAGGAATGAGCATGGAGGTCATGAACCGGCAAATGCATATTGCCCTGCGTCAGGGGGATGTAGGAGGGTATTGCCTGCTCCCTGGAGACCCGGAACGGTGCCAGCATATTGCCTCTTATCTGGAGGGAGCGGAGTTTGTGGCCCGCAACCGGGAATTTGTCACCTATACCGGCACATTGGCCGGGCAGCGGGTGTCGGTATGTTCCACCGGTATCGGCGGCCCCAGTACGGCCATTGCCGTGGAAGAGCTGGCCGCCTGCGGCGCCCACACCCTGATCCGGGTGGGTACCTGCGGGGGTATTGATCTGGCCGTGCGGGGCGGGGATATTGTGGTGGCCACCAGCGCCGTGCGCCAAGAGGGGACCAGCCTCCACTATATGCCTTTGGAATTTCCCGCCGTGGCCGATTTTGATGTGACCGATGCCCTGCGCCAGGGAGCGGCCTCTACGGGAGCCAGTGTACACACCGGCGTAGTGCAGAGCAAGGACAGTTTTTATGGCCAGCATGAGCCTTCCCGGATGCCGGTGGCCCATATGCTGGAAGAAAAATGGAAGGCCTGGAAGCAGGCCGGCGTCCTTTGCAGCGAGATGGAAAGCGCCGCTTTGTTTGTAGTCTCCTCGGTGCTGGGGCTGCGGGCCGGGGCTTTGTTTGCCGTGCTGTGGAACCAGGAGCGGAAAAACGCCGGGCTGCCTGATCCCCATTGTATGGACACCGATCTGGCCATCCGGGCGGCCGTGGAAGGACTGCGCTGTCTCATCGCCCGGGATGCCCGGGAAGAAGGGCTGTAATAGAAAAAACTTTGCCAAAGCGGTTTCCGCTTTGGCAAGCGTGTCGAAAAAGTGGCCTCCGGCCACTTTTTCGAGTTTTTACAAGGGTCTGCGTGCACGCCTTTGGCGTACACTTGTCCCTTGAGAAGTGCAAAAAGCCGCGCACAGGTCGCGGCTTTTTGCAAATTTATAGGGGTAGGGCAGAAAATCTTTTTCATTATATAAGTTTTTCGGCAGTCTGGCCAAAGCGGTTTCCGCTTTGGCATTTTTTATTTTTTTCTTGACAAACAGGGAAAAGGGATGCATACTGTATATATAGTATATATACAGTATAACAACGAGGTGCACCGTGAATATCGTCATCAGTCAAACAAGCGGCCAGCCCATTTATGAGCAGATCGCCCGGCAGATCAAAGGCCTGATCCTGCGGGGAGAACTCTGCGAAGGGGCGGCTTTGCCATCCATGCGCCTGCTGGCTCGGGATCTGCGCATCAGCGTCATCACCACCAAGCGGGCCTATGAAGAGCTGGAGAGGGAAGGGTTTGTCATCACCACCCCGGGAAAGGGCTGCTATGTGGCCCCACGCCCGGAGGGCACATGGGATCAGGCCCGGCAAAAACAGGTGGAGGAGTATCTGCGCCGTGGTGTGGAAGAGGCCAAAAACTGCGCCATGGGCCTTGAGGAACTGACCCAGCTTTTGCAGGAGCTGTATCGAGGAGAAAAGTAAAATGAATACAAATAGTATTGAAGCAATCTCTTTAAGCAAATAGTATCCAGAATTTGCTCTGGAGGATGTGAGTTTTACACTGCCCCAGGGCTGTATCATGGGATTCATCGGCCAGAATGGCGCCGGTAAAACCACCACCATCAAGCGTTTGCTGGGGCTTGTGCAGGGCGGCGGAGAGGTGCATCTGTTGGGAGAAAAGGAAGGCTATGGCCTGCGAAAAGTGAAAGAACAGGTGGGCGTTTTCCTGGAGGGCAGCTTTTTCAATGAAGTCATCCGGGTGCAGGACATCGATTCCATTTTGTCCCGCATTACCCCTCGGTGGGATAAGGGATATTACTCCTTTTTGCTGGATCGCTTCCAGATCCCCCGGAAAAAATACCTGCGGGAGCTTTCCAAGGGCATGGGCACAAAATTGCGCCTGGCCACCATCCTGGCCCGCCACCCCAAGCTGCTGATTCTGGACGAACCCATGAGCGGCCTGGACCCGGTGGCCCGTTCCCAGGTGATGGATCTGTTTTTGGAATTCATTCAGGATGGGGAGCACTCGGTGTTCCTCTCCACCCACATCACCACCGATCTGGAGCAGGCAGCCGACTATATCACCTTCATTCATGAGGGGAAATTGGTGTTTTTCCAGGAGAAGGACCGGGTGCTGGAGGAATACGGCCTGGCCCAGGGAACGGAAGAAGCGCTGAAAAGTCTGGGGCCTGATGTACTCATTGCCATGAAAAAAGGCCGGTATCACGCCAAAGGCCTGGTGAATAACCGTCAGGAGGCAGCCCGACGGGAACCCTCCCTTCTGGTGGAGCCGGCCCGGCTGGAGGATATCATGGTGATGATGGCAAAGGAGGAAGAATCGTGGTTGGGTTGATGCTGAAAGATCTGTTGACCATGCGCAGATATCTGAAAAGTTTACTGGGCGTTTGCGTCCTGTTGGGAGCTACGGGATTTATTCTCAAAAGCCCCTCCTATGTGTCCGGTGTGGGTGGGGTCACCAGTTTTCTGGTGTGTATGGTCAGTTTTTCCTATGACGAAAATTGCAAGTGGGACGCCTATGGGCTGACCCTGCCGGTGACTCGGAAAATCTGTGTCCAGGCCAAATACCTGCTTTCCCTGGCCATGGTGTTGCTGGGGGCCGTGGTCAGTGCGTTGATCGCTGGTGGGATCATGGCCTATTGGGAGACCATAGATTGGATGGAACTTTTGTCCCTGGTGGGAAGCACAACGGTTACCGGTATCGTCATTATCAGTCTGATGATCCCCTGTATTTATAAATTGGGCGTGGAGCGCAGCCGTCTGGCCATTATGGTGGTCTTTTTGGTGCCCATGGGTGTGTTTCTTTGGTACCTTGGTTCCGGGCTGGCCCTGCCTACCTTGGCGCCCTGGATGGGAAAGCTGCTTCCTGTGCTGCTTGCTCTGCTATTGCTGCTTTTGCTGTGGGGCTCCTATTTGGTTTCCCGGCGGATCTATGAGAAAAAAGAGTTTTAAAAAGGGCCCTCCCCGGTTTTTGACTGGGGAGGGCTTCTTTTGGGCTTAATGTAAACCTAAATTAAAAATATAGTTGACAATAAACTGGAGGCTGGTATACTGGAAACAGAACGGAGGGAATGGAATGGAAAGCACGAAGGAAAAGCTGCTGGCCTTGCTGGAAGAAAACCGGGGCCAGAGTTTGTCTGGACAGGAACTGGCTCTGCGGCTGGGGATTTCCCGGGCGGCGGTGTGGAAGGCCATGGATGGACTGAAAAAAGAAGGGCATCAGATTCAGGGCGTCAACAACAAGGGCTATCAGCTGCTGGAGGGGAGCGATGTGCTTACTCTGGCTTCCATGGAACCCTGGCTGCCCAAAGAGTATGACCGAAGTCTGCTCCATGTGTATGATACGGTGGAATCCACCAACATCACCGCCCGGGAGCTGGCGGCCAAAGGGGCGCCGGAGGGCACGGCGGTGGTAGCTGCCCGGCAGGAGAGAGGCAAAGGCCGTCGGGGCCGCTCCTTCTTTTCTCCCAAGGGAGGCGTTTATGTAAGCATGGTGCTGCGGCCCCAGCTCCCCGCCGAGGAAAGCGCCCGGGTGACCACCACGGCGGCGGTGCAGATTTGCCGGGTGCTGGAGGAAGTGTGCGGCTTTCAGGCCCAGATCAAGTGGGTCAACGATGTGATGTTCCGCGGAAAGAAGATCTGCGGTATTCTGACCGAAGGGGCCATTGATCTGGAAAGCGGAATGCCGGAATACATCATCGTGGGCATCGGGGTCAACCTGTTGGAAGGGGTCGAAGGCTTTCCGCCGGAGCTGCGGCAGATCGCCGGTGCGCTCTATCGGGAGAATCTTCCCCAGGGGATGACCCGGGGCCGCTTTGCCGCCGCTATGGTGGAAAAAATGAGAGCCATTTCGGCTTTGTGCACGGCCAAAGAGACTCTGGAGGAATACCGCCGCCGCTGTCCTTTGGTGGGGCATCGGGTGATGGTGATGGAAAATGAGCCCTGGGAGGGAAAGGTGATCGCCATCTCCGACAGCTGCGGCCTGGTGGTGGAAAAAGAGGACGGCAGCCAGCGGCATCTCCAGTCCGGAGAAGTGAGCATCCGTCCGGGACAAGAAGTTTGGAGGAAAGAATCGTGAGCGAAAAAACGAAGAAACTGACCACATGTGCTTTGATGGCCGCCCTGATGGCGGTGTGTTCCCAGATCGCCATTCCCTTGCCGGGAAGGGTGCCGTTGACCCTGTCACTGGTGGGGGTCTATCTCACCGGTATTTTTCTGGAGCCGGGATGGGCCTTGGCCAGCCAGTGTGTCTATCTGGCTCTGGGGCTTTGCGGCCTGCCGGTCTATGCCGGTTTTTCCAGCGGCGCCGGGGTGCTCTTTGGACTCACCGGTGGGTACTTATTCATCTTCCCGGTGATGGCTTGGGTGACTTCGGTGTCCTGCCGCCGGTTCCGGGGGATCATCCCCTTGGCCCTGGGGCTTTTGCTGTCTTTGCTTTTGTGCTATGGGGCCGGTTCGCTGTGGTATATGGCCTTGGGAAAGGTGGGACTAAGGGAAACTTTGGTTTCCTGTGTGCTGCCCTTTGTGCCTCTCGATGTCTGCAAGGCGGTTTTTGCTCTGGTGCTGGCGCAGCGGGTGAAGAAACCGTTGGCCCTGGGGAAATTTTAAAAATGTCAAAAAATATTGACATTTTTCAAGAGATTCCTTATACTCAAAGTGTAAAAAGAATTTGACACTTTGAAAGCGAAAGGGGCATCTCTATGGAACAGGCTATGTTGATTGCATTTGCTGTATTTTGCTGGTACTGATTTTTTGGATCTGGCCATGGTGGTTTCCATGCTCAGACCCGGAGATGAGTGCAAGCAAATGATCGTCTGGAAAACCAGTGCTTCCACTTTGCTGGTCACCGTATTGATGCTGGTTTTCAATGTTGTGGAGGCTTTGATCAAAAAAGAGCCGACTCTTGTCAATCCCTTTATTCATCTCAGTGTGGTGGCCATGGTGTATTTTGTCACACTGCTGGTGGAGAAGAAAAGGTATGGCGGTTAATATGGAGAATGTGATTCGGAACAAGCGAAAAGAAAAGGGTATCTCTCAGGAGGAATTGGCCAAACGGTGCGGAGTATCCCGTCAGACTATCAACGCTATTGAAAATGACAAATACGACCCCACTTTGTCATTGGCATTCCGCCTGGCCCGAGAGCTGGGGCTGACGGTGGATGAATTGTTTATGCCCAAGGAATCCTGAACGGTTTCTATATAAAAATGGCGTGACCTCAGTCACGCCATTTTTGCATATATCCATATCCGGTTATTGCTGCCCGGCATCCGGCTCAGAAGAGACGGGGGAAGAAGCGGCGGGAGCGATGGGAGTGACGCTTTCCAGCACCTGAAGGGTGGGAGCCACATTGTGCTGCTTATAGGTGCTCCAGATCACCGAAAAGCCGCCGGCGGCCATGAAGAGGTAGCCGTAGGCCATGTCGGCGATGACAGCCCGGCGGAATTCATCGTATTCCATAAAGGTGGGAATGGACTGATAGGCTTGGAAGAAGGTGACGGAGAAATCGGTGCGGAAGGTGTCGTAGATCTCCCAGGCAATAGCCACCTGTTCGCCTACATAGAGCATGGCCGCCGACAGCACCACACAGAAAAGGATGCCTGGCACATTCAGTTTGCCGCCAAAGAGGGAAAAGCCTTTGAAGGTGCAGACGATCATGATCAGTCCCACAATAGCGGCGATGTATCCCAGACGGTAGACCAGCACCCAGGCGGCCACGCCCAGAAGGGAGCCCAGAATGGCACCCACGGCGCCAGAGAGGAAATTACCCCGGCGCTTTTTCATTTCACCTGCTGTTTCAGCGATCTGTTGGGCTGCGGTTTCCTGGCAGTTTTGGCACAGAAGCAGGGGATTGTTGTTTGCAAGATAGGAGGACACGCCCTCCGGACTACCGCATTTCTGGCAGCAATTCACAAGCTGGGCACTTTGCAGGCGGCGGCATAGAGCATCAACAAACTCGTCCATCTGCTGCATATAGGTTTTCACTTGGGGGGCAAAACGGCACTGAAAGGAAATTTTCGCTTGGTAGCCGTCCACAGAGAAATTGGTCAGGTATTTATAATCGGGCTGCAAATTCCCCAGGATGCTGGACAGAGCCGGGGCCGGCTGTCCATCGGTTTGCCCGACAGACAGTGTGATGATGTGCGTAGGGCGGCCGGAGGGATGCTGGGCAATGGTGAAATAGTAACCCTGCCAGCTGCCGTAAAGCAGGTTGGCTTTGGCGTCCCAGGTAAAATTGTGTTTTTAGGCAAAATCCCGCAGGTGTTTTGGCAGTTTCATGTTGGGTACCTCTCTTTTTCTTTTGAGTTGTTTATTTCTATTATCCTTTTGTCCCTTTCACCTTTTGCCAATAGGCCTCCGTTTGCTGCTCCATCTTGTTGGGGCCAGGGGTGTAATAGTGGGCGTCTTTGAGGGGATCGGGAAGGTATTGCTGGGCCACATAGTGAAGCGGGTAGTCATGGGGGAAGCGGTAGCCTGTGCCGTGCCCCAGCTTTTGCGCTCCCTGGTAATGGGCGTCCCGCAGGTGTTCCGGCGGATCATAGGCATTCTTTTCGGCATCGCTCCAGGCGGCGGCGATGCCCGAAGAGACCGAGTTGGATTTGGGGGCGGTGGCAATGACCAGAGCGGCCTGGGCCAGGGGCAGCTTGGCTTCCGGAAGCCCCAGCTGCAAAGCCGAATCCACACAGGCCTTGACGATCTCCGCCGCCTGGGGATAAGCAAGCCCCACATCCTCGCTGGCGCAGGCCAGAAGCCGCCGGGCTGCTGAAGGGATATCCCCTGCCAGAAGCAATCGGGAGAGATAGTAGAGGGCGGCGTCGGGATCACTTCCCCGCAGGGATTTGTGGAACGCGGAAAGGATGTCGTAGTGGCTGTCCCCGTCCCTGTCGTATTTGACCGCAGAGGCCTGGGTCACTTGACGGGCATCCTCCAGGCTGACAAACAGGCTTTCACTTTCTTCATCCTCCTGGGCGGCGGAGAACAGAAGCTCCACAGCATTGATGGATTTGCGCACATCCCCACCGCAGGCTCGGGCGATGTGGCCGATCACCCCTTCTTCCAGGGAGATCTTGATGTGGCTTTCCCGGGCACAGAGGGAAAAGGCCCGGCGCACCGCCTGCTCCACATCCTCTACCGTCACTGGATGAAACTCAAAGACGGTGCTTCGGCTCAGAATGGCGTTGTATACATAAAAATAGGGATTTTCCGTGGTGGAAGCAATGAGGGTGATCTTCCCGTTTTCCATGAACTCCAACAGGGATTGCTGCTGTTTTTTATTGAAATACTGGATCTCGTCCAGATAGAGCAGCACTCCTTGGGGCGCCAGGAAGGTGTCCAGCTCATCCACAATGGCTTTGATATCGCTGAGGGAAGCGGTGGTGGCATTGAGCCGGTAGAGCTTCCGGTTGGTCTGCCGGGCGATGATGCCGGCCAGAGTGGTTTTGCCCACACCGGAGGGGCCGTAGAAGATCATGTTGGGAATATGCCCGTTTTCGATCAGGCGGCGGAGAATGCCGTCAGGACCGATCAGATGGCGCTGGCCCACCACATCGTCCAGGGATTGGGGGCGCAGCCGGTCTGCCAGAGGTTTGTCCATGTTTCACCTGTGCCGCCGCGCAGCGGTCGAAGGGGAGAAGCTCGGCGGCGCGATGATTTGCCGGATGTTTCACAACGGAATAATTATATCTTGTTTTCCCATATCGCGCAAGGGAGAAGAGGAAAACAAAGACAGGAATCGGTAAAATAGTCTTTTCTTGTTCACATTTATCTGATATGATAGTAAAAGATTTCATGGACGGCGCAGGTAAAGCCGCCGGTTTCCCCGGAATGGGGATGATGAGGAGTGACCCATACTATGAAAAGAATGTTGCTGCTGTATAACCCCAAAGCGGGACGGGCCCATATTGCCCGGAATCTGGATATGATCATCCAGCGATTTTCCCGAGGCGGGTATGAGGTGATCGTCTATCCCACCCAGGAGGGCCTGGGCGCCCGGGAAATCCTTCGAGGCCGGGGCGTGGAGGGGATCGATATGGTGGTCTGCTGCGGTGGGGACGGCACTCTTCATCACACCACCAACGGCCTTCTGGCCTGGGACAACCCGCCGGAACTGGGATATCTGCCGGTGGGCAGCACCAACGATTACGCCAACTCCCTGGGCCTTCCCAAGACCCTGGAAGGGGGCCTGGATGTGATCATGGAGGGCGAAACCAAGGTGCTGGATGTGGGAGATTTCGGCGGCGAGTATTTTAATTATGTAGCGGCCTTCGGCGCTTTTGCCGCCGTGTCCTACAGTACGCCCCAGAGCACCAAAAACTCCATGGGACATCTGGCCTATATTATGGAAGGGCTGAAAAACCTTCCCATTGGCCAGACTTACCCGGCCCGGGTGGAGGTCAACGGGAAAGTGCTGGAGGAGGACTATATCTTCGGCACCGTGTGCAACACCAATTATATCGGTGGATTTTCCATGGCGGGCAAGGTGGACACCATGCTGGACGATGGCCAGTTTGAGGTGCTGCTCATCAAAGCGCCCCAGTCGGTGCTGGAGCTGAACGCCTTGGCCGGCAAGCTGCTGGCCCGGGATTTTGACAACGAATTTATGACCATGACCCAAGCCAGCCAGGTGCGTTTTACCTTTCCCAAAAAGACCGCCTGGACTTTGGATGGGGAATTTGGCGGGGATATCACCCAGGTGGAGATCGCCGTGCGTCCCCAGGCTTTGCGGATGCGGGTATGATAGACAAATAAAAAAGCCGCCCTTTGGGGCGGCTTTTTTGCTGTGCAGGGATCAGGCCATGGCGTGAGGACCGTAGACCGCGCCGTCGATGATGGTGTGGGTGCAATGGGTGAAATTGCAGAAGGGATGGCCGTCAAAGATGGCGATGTCGGCATCCTTGCCCACTTCCAGAGAGCCGATCCGGTCCGCCATTCCCAGCAGCTGGGCCGGGAGGATGGTGACGCTGCGGAAGGCATCGGCTTCCGGCAGACCGGCGGCCATGCACTGACCGATGTGTACCGGCAGATATTTGGTCAGAACGCCGTTGTCGGCGGTCATGCACACCTTGACGCCGGCCCGGGCCAGTTTGCCGGGGGTGGTCAGGCTCCGGTTCCACACCTCTTCTTTGTAGGGGCCGGTCATCATGGGGCCGATGGTGCAGAATACATCCTCTTCTTTCAGAAGTTCGGGGATCAGGTATCCTTCGGTCACATGCTCCAGCGCGTAGTCCAGGTGGAATTCTCTGGCGATGCGGATGGCCGTGGCGATGTCATCCACCCGATGGCAGTGGATGCGGCATTTCATTTTCCCTTCCACCACCGGCACCAGAGGCTCCAGCCGGAAATCGGGACGGGGCATCTTGGCGGGATCGCCATGGGCCGCTGCCTTGGCCTGAGCGTATTCCTGTGCGTGAAACAGGGTCTCCCGCAGAAGGGCGGCGCTTCCCATGCGGGTCTTGGGCATTTTGTCCTTTTGGCCAAAGGCCCGGCGGGGATTTTCGCCCAGGGCGAACTTCATCACATCGTGGCCGGGAACTTGCAGCTGTTCCACCACTTGCCCTTCCCGGGTTTTGAATACAAAACCGGTGCCGCCGATGAGGTTGGCCGAACCGGGCAGGGTGCAGCAGGTGGTGAAGCCTGCCTGCCGGGTGGCAGCCACGCCCATATTCCGGGCATTGAAGGAATCCATCACCCGCACCTGGGGCGTGATGGGGGAGGAGGTTTCGTTGAAATCCCCGGTGCTGCCGGAGGAAGAGGGCTCGTTGCCGGTGCCGATATGGGTGTGGGCATCGATCAGGCCGGGAGTGACCCAGCAGCCCTTGGCGTCGATGACCTGGGCCGATTCGGGCACCGGGATATTTTCTCCGATCTGGACGATTTTCCCTTCGTCAATGAGGATGACCCCGTTTTCCAGGATGCCCTGGGTGATGGTGACCAGTTTGCCGCCGGTGATAGCCAGCATGATGCATTTCCCCTTTCTTTGTTGCCGCTCTTTCAAAAGGCGGTAAAATCTTATATTTATAGTAGTCTTTTCCCTCTTTTTCGTCAAGAGCGTCATTGCACCGGGGAAAAGGGCGTGGTATCATCAGGGCAAAGGGGGCGTGAAGATGAAAATCGCTATTTTCGGCCACAGCGGCAGCGGAAAATCCACCTTGGGCGCCTTTTTAGGGGAGCTGTATGGTGCGCCGGTGCTGCATTTGGATGTGATCGCTTTTGAAGAGGGATGGAAGCGGAGAGAGATGGCAGAGAGCCGGGCCCTGGCTCAGCGGTTCATGGAGCAGGACAGCTGGATCATCGAAGGGAATTATCGGGAGATGGCCTGGGAAACAAGGGTGGAGGAAGCCGATCAGTTGATTTATATGAATTTTCCCCGACTCACTTGCCTGAAAAGGGCCTGGAAGCGGTATCGCACTTACCGGGGCCGCACCCGGGAGAGCATCGCCCCAGGCTGCCCGGAAAAGCTGGATCTGGAATTTGTTTTCTGGATCTTGTGGCAGGGCCGCACGCCCCACCGTCTGGCCCGGTTCCGGCAAACGGTAAAGAAATACCGGGATAAAACCGTTGTGCTGAAAAATCAGCGCCAGCTGGATGCCTTTATGGAGCAGACGAAGAAAGGATGCAGCAGGAGCTGATATGAAAGCGAGTCAGGGAAAACGAAAAGTATGGCTCCACTTTGGAGCTGGCCCGTTTTCTGGAGACTACGGTGGAAGAACCGTTTCAGTTGGAGGATGAAAAATGAAAAAGAAAAATTTAGCCCAGGGACTCTATGTCGTTTTGCTGCTGGTTGATTTTTATCTCTTGCCCCTTTTGATCAGAAACACCGGCGACACTGGCGCCGGGATATTCTTGCTGCTGATCATGATGCCGTTGCTGGTCTTTCTGGGAGCGGTGATCTATGGTCTGCGGTGTGGACTGCACTGGTTCCTTCCTTTGGCCGCAGCGGTTTTATTTCTTCCTTCCATATTTCTTTTTTACAACGAATCGGCCTGGATTTACAGTGTGATATATGGAGCGGTTGCCGCAGCAGGCAATGGAGTGGGCCGCATATTTTATCACAAGCGATAATTTTGGGTTTGCAATAGAAAAGGGCGCCTTCTGTATGGAAGGCGCCCTGAAATTTTTTAGTTTTTCTGGCTATCCGGGGAGAGAGGCATCTCCCAGGCGGTGTGATCGGTGTGAAGCAGATGATGGGCTTTCTCCGAAAGGGGACGGACCAGGAAGTCTTTGTACAGCCGCTGCACCGAAGGATTTTCATGGGAGAAGCGCAGATCGGCAATGGCGTCCAGACCGTAGAGCTTTTCGCTCCGGCTTTCTGCCAGCTCCTGGCCGTCGTGGATGGGCTGCCCGCCGCCGCCGGAGCAGCCGCCAGGACAGGCCATTACTTCCACAAAGTCATACTGCACCTCACCCCGGCGCAGAGCCTGAATCAGCCGCCGGGCGTTGCCCAGGCCGCTGACCACAGCCACCCGAATGGGGGTGTCGGCAATGTGGAAGGTGGCTTCTTTCCAGCCATCCATACCCCGCACATCCCGGAAGGCGTCGGGGGAAGGATTCTTGCCGGTGACCAGGTAATAGGCCGAGCGGAGAGCCGCCTCCATGACACCGCCAGTGGCGCCGAAGATGATCCCCGCGCCGGAGGCCACGCCCAAAGGTTCATCGAACTCCTCTTCTTTCAGCTCGGCCGGGATGATATGCTCGGCGCGGATCATGCGGCTCAGCTCTCTTGTGGTGAGCACCACATCCACATCGGGTCCGGCCCCGGCGCTTTCCATGGTGGGAAGGGCCGCTTCCTGCTTTTTGGCCAGACAGGGCATGATGGACACCGAATAGATTCTCTGCGGGTCTGCTCCCAGAAGCTGGGCATAGTAGCTCTTGGCCGCAGCGCCGAACATCTGCTGGGGAGATTTGGCGGTGGACAGCTGGGAGACCATGTCGGGATACTGGGACTTGAGGAACCGCACCCAGCCAGGGCAGCAGGAGGTGAACATGGGGGCTTTGAAAGCGCCAGGGTTTTTCAGCCGCTGGAGGAACTCGCTGCCCTCTTCCATAATGGTGAGATCGGCGGCAAAATTGGTGTCAAAGATGTAGTCAAAGCCGATGCGCCGCAGAGCGGCCACCATGCGCTTCACCGTGGCCTGCTCCGGAGACAGGCCCATAAACTCGCCCCAGGCCGTGCGCACTGCAGGGGCCACCTGCACCACAGTGATTTTGTTGGGGTCCGCCAGGGCTTCAAAGACCTGACGGGTGTCATCCCGCTCCCGCAGAGCGCCCACCGGACAGTGGGTGATGCACTGGCCGCACAGAGAGCAGTCGGCCTGGGTGATCTTCCGGTTGAGGGACACATCCACCGTGGTGCGGGAGCCGGTAGCCGCCACATCCCAGATGTTCAGGGTCTGCACCTTGTCGCAGATCTGGATGCAGCGCATACATTTGATGCACTTGGAGGCGTCACGGAACAGGGGGAAGGAACGATCCCACCGGGTTTCCGGTACCTTTTTTTCAAAGGGCAGGTCCAGAATATTCAAATCGTTTGCGATGGTCTGCAAAGAGCAGTTTCCGCTGCGCACACAGGTGGCACAGTGGCAGTCGTGCTGGGACAAAAGCAGCTCTACATTGATCCGTCGGGTCTCCCGTACTTTGGGGCTGGAGGTGAGTACTTCCATTCCCTCTTCTACCACATTGTTACAGGCGGGCACCAGCCGGTCCATGCCGACCAGTTCCACCACGCACACCCGGCAGGCGCCGATCTCATTGACCCCCCGGAGATAACACAGGCTGGGGATGTGGATGCCCGCCGAGCGGGCCGCATCCAGAATGGTGGTGCCTTCGGGCACAGTCACCGGAAGATGGTCTATGGTGAGATTTACCATTGTTTGATTCTCCCTCCTTTGAATACGCCGTAGCCAAAGTGGTCGCACCGCAGGCAGCGGTGGGATTCCTGCATGGCTTCCTCTTCGGTCATGCCGCATTCCAAAAGTTCAAAGTCCTTCTGCCGTTCCTGGGCCACCCGCTCGGTGAGGTTGACTCTGCCGGTGGCAGGCCGGTCGGAAAGGCTGGGGGCAGGGATCTCCACATCACAGGTGATAACATGATGGAAGCCCAGGTATTCGTCAATGTTGGCAGCGGCCACCTTGCCGGCGGCAATGGCGCGGATGACAGTGGCCGGGCCGGTGACGCAATCGCCGCCGGCGAAAATACCGTTGAAATTCTCAATATCGCTGGAGCTGAGAGCTTCGATGACGCCCCGCTTGATGGGCACGCCGTATTCTTCGAAAGGCTGGGTCTCGATACCCTGGCCGATGGCCACCACCACGATGTCGCAGGGGATGCGCACCTCGGGAGCATCTGCCTTTCGGGGCCGGGGCCGCCCGGAGGAATCCATGGGGCCGACAATCTGGGGCTGGGCCCACAGTGCGGTGACATTGTCCTCATCGTCGGCTTCGATGCGCACCGGAGCCATCAGGGTGGCCAGTTCACAGCCTTCGGCAATGGCCCCTTCGGCCTCTTCCGGCAGAGCGGTCATGTCGGCCTGACGGCGGCGATAGACACAGGTGACGCTTTCTGCTCCCAGACGCTTGGCCGAGCGGGTGCAGTCCATGGCCACATTGCCGCCGCCGATGACTACCACTTTTTTGCCGGCGAAATCGGGCCGCAGGCCGTCGCCGATGTTCCGCAGCATCTCCACAGCGCTCATCACGCCTCGTTTGTCCTCTCCTTCGATGCCCATCTTTTTGTCGGTCTGGGCGCCGATGGCGATGTACATGGCGTCAAAATCCTCCCGCAGATCCTTGAGGGGAAGCTCGGTGCCCACTTCTGTGTGCACCACTTCCACGCCGGTGGACAGGATGTGCTGAATGTCCTCCTCCAGCCGTCCGGCGGGGAGACGGTAACTGGGAATGCCGTAGGCCAGCATGCCGCCCAGCCGCTTGCGCTCTTCAAATACCGTTACTTTATGTCCCATGAGGGAGAGGAAGTAGGCGGCACTCAATCCACCAGGGCCGCCGCCTACCACAGCCACCTTTTTGCCGGTGCTGGGAGCGCAGGGGGGCGCGGGAACTTCGCCGCAGTGATCCACTGCATAGCGCTTGAGGGCACGGATGTTGATGCTGTCGTCGATCATATTCCGGCGGCAGCGGGCTTCGCAGGGATGCTCGCACACCAGGGCACAGGCCACCGGGAAAGGATTGTCCTTGCGGATCAGGCGCACGGCATCGGCATAGCGTTTTTCGCCGATGAGGGCCACATAGCCGGGGATATCCACACCGGCGGGGCACAGGGCCACGCAGGGAACCGGCTGGTTCAGCTGCAACAGGCAGCGGCGGTTGACGATGTGCTCCACATAGTCATCCCGAAAGCCGATAACGCCCCGCAGCACCATGTCGGCGGCCTCAAAGCCGATGGCGCAGTCGGCGGAGTTTTTGATGGCCCGGGCGGTGTGCTCGATCAGGTCGATGGTGTCCAGGGCAGCTTTGCCGTCCAGCACATCTTCCAGCAGCTGGCTCAGAGCTCCCAGGCCGACACGGCAAGGTACGCATTTGCCGCAGGTCTGGGCATGGCACATTTTCAGAAAGGATGCGGAAAGGTCCACCGGGCACAGTCCCGGCGGGCTGGCGATGATGCGCCGTTCCACATCCCGGTAAAGTCCCTCTACCACCTGCTGGGCAGCGTTGGGGGTGTTGATATTTAATCTGCTCACAATGTTTCCTCCTTTGCGGCCAGGGCCGCTTTCCTGTGATGCGTCTATGAGTATTATAACGGTAATTCTTTAAAAGGGAAAGCATTGATTGATTTTTCACAATATAAGTGAGGTTATTGACATAAGTTGAAAATGGGAGTACTATATATCTGACATAAGTCAGAAAAGGAGGAGTCGGGATGCCAAGGCCTCAGAAATGCCGTCGGGTATGTGCCATGCCCCAGCGCTGCCGGTTTGCACCGGAGGAGGGCGGGGGAGAGGTACTGCGGATGACGGTGGATGAATTTGAAGCCATTCGTCTCATGGATCACATGGGCTATACCCAGGAGCAATGCGCCCAGCAGATGGGTATTTCCCGGCCCACTGTCACCGGTATTTACGAAAGTGCCCGGCGGAAGCTGGCGGCCTTTCTGGTGGAAGGCCGGCGATTGGTCATTGAGGGAGGTCCGGTGGAGGTGTGCCCTCACGGGGGCGGCTGCGGCCATTCCTGCCGCCGGGCCCATTGCAAAAAGGAGGAGAAGATTCACCATGAAAATCGCAGTAACCTATGAAAACGGCCAGGTGTTCCAGCACTTTGGCAAAACCCAGCAGTTCAAGATGTATCAGGTGGAAAGCGGCCAGGCTGATAAGGGCACTGTGGTGGATGCCGGCGGCGCCGGTCACAGCGCTCTGGCGGTTTTTCTCAAAGAGCATCAGGTGGAGACTCTGATCTGCGGCGGCATTGGCGGCGGAGCTCAGGCAGCCCTGGCCCAGGCAGGCATCCAGGTCTATCCCGGTATTCAAGGGGATGCAGATCAGGCAGCCCAGGCTTTTGCCAAAGGAGAGCTGAAGCAGAATACCCAGGCCACTTGTAACCATCACCATGAAGGGGAGCATCACCACTGCGGCCATAATGAGCAGGGCGGCTGTGGTCACCACTGCGAGAAATAAATATTCTGCAAGAAAAACCTATATAACGAAAAGGGTCGTCCGCCCTACCCCTATAAATCCGCAAAAAGCCGCGACCTGTGCGTGGCTTTTTGCACTTCTCAAGGGCGGGGCGCCCCGCTGGTCCGGTGGC
>NZ_JAHLPO010000028.1:0-35230 GCF_018917925.1 Intestinimonas sp. MSJ-38
CTCATGAGGGATATGGTCTCCTTTCGGGCTGGTTTGGTGTGGTAACTTAACTATAACCCATGAGACCATATCCTTCATAGCTTTTTATTCACTCGTCCAAGATGTATTGTAGCCCTACATTGAAACATGAATGATTCAGCTCCTCTTCTTGACTTTGAAAAGTATACCGGGATAACTTGACAAAGTCAAGTGGAAAAAAGTAAACAATTTGTATCATAGAATGCAAAAAGGACACGCTTAAAGCGTGTCCTTTTTGTGGTGCGGATGAAGGGACTTGAACCCCCACGAAGTTGCCCCCACTAGCACCTGAAGCTAGCGCGTCTGCCGATTCCGCCACATCCGCATCTTTTGTTGTCGTTGTTCTCTCGCTGAGAACAGTGTCTATTATACCAGCGTTCTGGGAAAAGTCAATGGGTTTTTTAAAGTTTTTTAAAGTTTGTGGGTTGTAATATTAAATGCGAAAGGACAAGCCCCCTATTTTCGGGGAGCTTCGAGCCTTCCGCATTTATTTTTTTATACCACAAACCACGATAAACCGCAATAGAAACGGGGTGAAGACATGGCGGGAAATTATAGGTATCTGGATTTTGAGGATCGAAAGAAGATCGAGGCGTGGCACGCCCGCGGGGATCGCCCGCTTGAAATCGCCGCGCGACTTGGCGTGCATACCGCGACGATCTACCACGAATTGCAACGAGGCTATACCGGAGAAGTGGACGCGGCGCAACGCGAGGTTTACAGCGCGGAGCGGGCGCAAGCGGTGGTTCGGGAAAACTTCAAGCGCAGAGGCCGCCGTGCGGTGACAGAATAGAGCGAAAGGAAAGGTTGTTCAGTAATGAAAAAATATCAGTTGGGCGCGCTGACCGTAAGCGACAAGGGCTTACAGGACACGAAAGAAGAAATCGTTATCGAGTTAATCGACCGTATGCAAAAGTATGTTGCAGAGGGTAAAGCGGCATACGAAAACGGGGATTACACCGAAGAACAAAAATTGAACACCATTACAAACCTTTGCGGGCGGTTTTGCGGGCTTGCCGAATTCCTGCAAATAACAATGGGCATTGATGTTCGGAGAGCGGACGGGCTTCTTTACACGCAAGAAATGTATAACCATTTCCATTATTGGAAGATGAACCTTGAAATTGAGATAGGGAGAGAACGAGAAACGGCGGGAGGTTTTGGCGGTGACTAATTTTGAAAAGCTGACGCAATCCCCCGCGGAGTTTGGGGCATTCCTTCGGGGATTGCCGATTTTAGAAGGGCCGTGGGACGACGAATTTCACAAACGATATTGCCGTAAGTGCTCTTCTACGGATTGCACATATTGTCCGCATGAGAAGTTCCGGAATAATCCGGAATGGTGGCTAAACCTGAAAGCGTGATAGGCGCGAAAGGAGCTATTCAAACTATGAAAAAGAAACAAAAGACAACCGCCGAAGTGCAAGCGGCGATTTTTAGGCGGGAACACCGAAAAAGCCCGTTGCGCGGTGGCGTGAAGCTGACCTTGAAGAAGGCGCGGGAATTGGCTTTGCAGGAATTCGGAACAGCGAAGGGCATTCAGCAGGAAGAAAACACATTGCCGGACTACTACATAATGCGGCTTGGCAATATGCGCGTGCGGATCGCGCCGGACACCTACGGCGGGACGGGGTGCATTCTGATTGAAGTTCGCTTGAGCGGATACGGGCGCGCCTTTCAGCTTCACGATCCGGAAACCCTGCAAGAAGACTTCGAGGCAGAAGAACAGAGGTTGCGAAAAGAACGGCGCGAAGCCCTGCAAGATTGGGTTGGAACAAACGGGGTTGAAGCGTGCCGCGCAGAGGTCGAAAAGATATGGAACGGGGCGTGAAACACAGGCCGCGCCGCCGTTCGCCTCTTCCCTTCCTACTTCTGGCCGTGGCGGTTGTCGGGTGCGCCTTCGCCGTAGCGGTTGCGGCAGTGGTTCCGATGGAGGCCGACAGCCCCGGCGGGCAGGATCAAGCGTTGCCAACGCCTACGCTTGAAGAGGCCGAGCGGGACAAGCTGGACGCGCCCGCGGCGGCAACGCCGACACCTACGCCCGCCCCATACATACCGGACGAAGCGGAAGTTGAAATGCTGGCGCGCCTGATATGGGGCGAAGCCCGCGGCATTCCTTCGGATATGCACAAAGCGGCGGTTGTGTGGTGCGCCCTGAACCGCGTTGACGCGGAAGGCTGGCCGGACACCGTGGCCGAAGTGGTAACACAGCCGCACCAATTCGCCGGATATTCGCCGGACTATCCGGCAACAGAGGAATTCAAGGCGATTGCCGCCGATGTGCTGATACGGTGGGAGCGGGAAAAACGGGAAGGCGGCGAGGTTGGCCGCGTCCTTCCCGCTGAATATGTCTTCTTCACGGGTGACGGAGAAGTAAACCATTTCCGGACGGAATACGAAGGCGGCATGTTTTGGGATTGGAGCTTGAAAAATCCGTACAGCAGTTAAGTGAAAGGAGCCATTCAAACTATGTCGAAGCAGAAGCAGGACAAGCAGGGCGGCGGCTGGCAGTTCCCCCGCCCGCTCGAAATTATCAAGTGCAAAGAGGGCAACAAAGAATACATGAAGGAACGCCCCGCACGCAAGCCTTACGGAAGGATCGTCAAGGTGTGCGAATTCAGCCTTGAAGCCGTCGCAGAGTTTGGCGACGACGACGCGCGGACAGTGTGGAGGCTGGCAAAGCGGGCGGCGCGCGACTTCTTGCGGGTATCGTGGATAAATACGGCCATTGTAACCGCCGCGAAAACCGATCGCCCTTATATGGCCGTGATTGTTTACGGCAAATATTAAGGGGGCGGCGGGAATGTCAAACAAAGCGGAGCTTTTGAAGAAAATAAAAGCCCTTGCCGATCGGGGCGTTGACGGAGAGCGCGAGAGCGCACAAACCCTTCTTGCCCGCCTGATGGAGCAATACGGGATCAGCGAAACCGATCTTGAAGAGGAACGCCGCGAAACGGCGTGGTTCCGGTACAGTCAAGAAACCGAACGCCGCTTGCTGAACCAGATTATTTACATGGTAACGGGAAGATCGGGCTTCGGTTGCGTAGGATCGTATAGCGGGCGCAGGCGGAAGGAAACGGGCGTGAATTGCACAGCCGCGGAACGGTTGGAGATCGAAGCAAATTACAAATTCTTCAAGGTTGCTATGGAAGCGGAGCTTGAAATATTCTATACGGCATTTTCAAGCAAAAACCACCTTTTCCCCTCCGAAGACAAAGTGAAGCCGAAGAGCATTAAAGACCTTACGCCGGAAGAACGAGAAAAGGTTTTGAAAGCTGGCTTGATGATGGAGGGAATGGAGCGGCACACATTACGCAAGGCCATTGCCGCGGGCGAAACCGAGTAAAGGAGGATCACACATGCAAAGAGCTATTCAAAACACACAGGCGGCCACGCGCCGCCGTTCCCGCCCTCTTCGGGTAGCGGGAAGCACATTGACGGCGAATGTTGCCTTTGCCGTCCTGAAATACGCCGCCCTTACCGCGGCGGGCGTTCTTCTCTTCCGTTGGGGGCAGGGGTACGCCCTTGCCGAACGCGGATACAAGGCGATCGGCGGTGAAGCGTTGCTTTTAGGGTTGCCGCTGTTCTGGTATCTGACGGAAACCACGATCCGCGATACCGTGCGGGACTTCCGGAAGGGAGGCCGCCGCAAATGAAGATAAAGAGCATTGCCGCGATATGCAAGAAAAACAAACAGGTTGTTTTGTTCAACCGATACAGCGATAGCGGCACATTATCGCAGTACATAGGCGACGGAAACGCGGTTTACCCTATTTCCGGCCTTCCGGAGCTGGACGAAGAAAGCATTTTAACGATCTTCGATGTGCCGGAGAAACAGCGCGAAGACTGGCTTGTGCGGTATCGTGACATTCCGGAGGGGATCAGCTTCGAGGACACCGACGCAACCGAAAAGATCATTGAACAAGGCAACCTTTCGATTGTGTATAGCGGAAAGACCTTGAAACCATTGCAGACGCGCCGCGGGCTGGTTTTCATCGAAAGCCGCTATTTGTCGCCCGTTTCAGATGTGCTTGATGTATTGGAGCTTTACGAGCGGGTAACGCCTTTCGGTGCGCCGTATATCGTAGCAAAAGCGGGCTTCCTGCTTCAAGCGGTAATTATGCCGTGTGATGTTATAAGCGCGCAATTCGTCCAACGCCTGCAAGAGCTGACACGGCAATGCGCCGTTTCTCTTGACCTTCGGGAACAGGAGCGGGAGCGGCAGGCCGCCGCAGAGAGCGCGGGGCAATTCAAGGTTGATCCGGAAACGGGGGCAATCATTGAACCGGAAAGCGAGGCGGGCGACGATGATTAGGACGCAGAGGCATTCCCGCTTTGTGCTGATGTCGCTTGATGAAATCCGCGCCACGCGGGACATTGTATTGCAGACGGAGGAAACGAAAAGCAATTTTTCCGGATCGGGCAAAACGGTTTATATTTGCGAAGTTGTGCGCCCTTGCGATTATCAAAAGGAAACGGACACCGCCGCGGACAAGCTGGCCGCAGAGATCGAGCGGGTAAACGCTGACAACCGCGCCTTGCGCCGGAAGATCGAACGCCTTGAACGGGAATTGCAGAAAGCGAGGGCGGGCGAATGAACAAGGCTTTGTTATCCTCTAAAAATATGTGCTGGTGTACGCCGCAAGACTTCTTCGACAAGCTGAACGAAGAATTTTCCTTCACGCTGGACGCGGCGGCCACAGACAAAACGGCAAAATGCCCGCTATATTTCACGCCGGAAACGGACGGGCTTAAATCCTCTTGGAAGGTTGCGGGGGGGGTACAGTATTTTGCAATCCCCCGTATGGGCGCGAAATCGGCAAGTGGGTTCAAAAGGCATACGAAGAGGCGCAGGCCGGAACGCCGATTGTTCTTCTCATTCCAGCGCGTACCGATACAAGCTATTTCCACGATTTTATATACCACAAAGCGGAAATTCGCTTTATTCGTGGGCGGCTTCGGTTTACGGACGACGACGGCAACGCCGCCGATCCCGCGCCCTTCCCCTCTATGCTGGTGATTTATAACGGAAAGGCGGTGAAATCGTGAAATACAAGGTTTGCGATCGGTGCGGAAGTCACCTTGACTATGGCGAAACATGCGAATGCGTGAAAGAGGCCGAACAGGAAGAGAGGGTGCGCAATGCTGAAAATCCGAAGGATCAAAACAGACAAGTTCAAAACCGCGGCGTTTTGGATCGAAAAGCGGGATAACGAATACATAGCGTGCCGAACGCTTGTAAATGCCCTTTTGGGTATTGCTTCCCCTTCTATTATGAGCAGAGGGCAAGAGGCGTTGAAAAAGGCGTATGAAACGCGCCGAATTTGAAAGGAGCAGTTCAGACGATGGAAAAACAGGGATTGAACGAGCTTGCCGCGGCGGTACATGAAAATGCCGTTGCGCATGGCTGGTGGGAGCAGGAACGGGAATTGCCCGAAATCCTTATGCTTTGCGTTTCGGAGCTTGCGGAGGCTTTGGAAGAGTACCGCGCCGGAAAGCCGAACATTTATTACAATGTCGAAGGCGAAGAAATACTTTATGCGGACGGGGAGGCGTGCGAAAAGCACGAGCGGCGCAAGCCGGAAGGCGTGGCGGTGGAATTGGCCGATTGCATGATCCGCATTCTGGACTATTGCGGGCACGCCGGAATTGATATTGAAGAGGCAATACGGATCAAACACGAATATAACAAAACCCGCCCATATCGCCACGGCGGGAAGAAATGTTGACCGCGGGAGCGGGGCGGCTGGTATCGCCCTTTGCAAACGATCTGTTCGCGCTGGTTGCGCTGGCTTTCAAGAACCTTTACCCCGAACGGGAATACGCGGCCTATTTTGTGCCGGAGGTAGAAGACGGAAGCGGCGGCGCGGCTTGCGGTGTGACAACCTTTCCGGAAGACGGATCGCCGCCCGTTGTGGAGGTATCCGGAGAAATCCCCATTGCGGCAGGCGTTGAAATATTCGCGCACGAATTGGCGCATGTCGCCACGCCGGAAGATCGGGAGCATGGCGAAGCGTGGAAGGCCGCCTTTGACCGGATTTTTGAGGAATACAACCGGATCGCGCAAGACCTTTTCGGGGAAGGCGGAGAAGAACCATGCTGAACGAGCGGGAGCAGGCCGCCCACGATCCCACGATTGCAGAAACGGCGCAGGGGCTTTCCCTTACGTTTGAAAAATTGAAAGCCGATATATCACAATCACGCGCCGCCCGCTTTGTGTTGGCGGTGCTGGAAAAATTGAAAGGAGCTATTCAAATGGAAAAGACTTTGAAAACCGGAAAGATCGGACAGTTTGGTGCAGAAAGCCGCGTTACATACGGCGGTGTGAAGTGGGTTGTGCTGGACGCACGCCCGAATATGTCGCTTTGTCTTGCGGAAGATGTGTTGAAGGACGAAAACGGCGAAGTTCGGTACATGGCTTTCGACACGGACAACAAGAACGATTTTGCCGCCTCTTCCGTCCGCGCTTTCCTGAACGGTGATTTTCTGGAAGAGCTGGCCGCCGCGGGTGCGGACAAAGAAGCATTTGTGCCGATCGTCCTTGACCTGACTTCCGACGACGGTTTAGACGACTACGGCACGGACAGCGCAAAGATCGGGCTTATCACGGATCAGATGTACCGCGCATTCCGCAAAATCATTCCGAAAGCGTCGGAAGACTATTGGACTTGTACCCCGTTTTCAACCGAGCGGAACGGCTACTCGTACTATGTGCGCTTTGTCAGCCCTTCGGGGGCGTTGAACTACTACTACGCGTACTACGGCGGCTGGGGCGTGCGTCCGCTTTGCGCTCTGAAATCTGATATTTTGGTATCCTATGACGAAGGCGAAGTGAACGAGCGCAAGCCGTCGTTCGGTGAAATGATCGGGAAAGCCCTTGCGGAAGGGCTGAACAAGGCCATTTTCGGGGAAGGCGAAGAGCCGAAGGGAATTCTTGCCGAAGCGGAGGCGCAGGCCGCCCACGAAAAGGAGCAGGAAGACGAAGATCAGAAGCGCGCGGACGCGGTGGACATGATGAAGCACATTGCCGCCGCCTTCGATATTCCGGCCACAATCGGAGAAGGCAAACAGGAAGAGCAGGAAAAAGAAGCAAAACAGCTTTTCGGCTGGTATTCGGAGCTGAAAAAGGCCGGATTTACCGACGCGCAGGCGTTCGAGCTTATCAAGGGATAACAGAAAAGGCCGCCCCGCACGATGGGGCGGCCTATCCCCTATACATTATATATAAGAAAGGACGGGTTCAAAATGACGGCATTTGAATTTATGGTTGCCGCCTTTTATGCGCTTGTCGGCGTGGTTTGCCTTTCCGTGGCGGTTGTGATCGCGTATGCCGTTGTGGTAGGCATTTACAGAGGATTGAAAGGCGGTGGACACCGTGGCAGAAAATAAAGCCTTAAACGAAGAAGCCCTTGTTGAAATGGCGCACACGATGGGTTTTGACCTTGCGCACGCGTGCGCGGCGGCGGCTGACGCATTCGCCCGCGGCGTGGCCGATGGCTTCGCCGCCTATGCGCAAGAGCTGGCCGCCGAAAACGGAGGCGTTGAACTGGTACACGATGAAGAAGACGAAGAACCGGAGTTGAAAACGGATATTCAGGATTGCCGCCGTTGCTGGTGCGATACATGCGGCAAGTTAGAAGAATGCAAAAAGCACCGCGACGGCACACAGCCGGACGGCTTGCGCCCGCTTCCGTGTATCGGGTGCGTGAATGGCCTTCGGTTCAAGCCGAAGGAAGAAGAGCCTTGCGAAGAGTACACGGAGGCCGCGGGCTTTAATAACGGATAGAAAAGAAGAAGGCGGCTTGCGTTGCCTGCAAGCCGCCTTTCCCCCTTCGCGTCGCCGCGAAAAGAGCTATTCAAACTAACGACAGTATAACACCGCGGCGGCAGAATGTCAAGAAACGCCGGAACACGGCGTATTACGGGCTTGTAATGGGTATTAACACATGGACGGAAAAGCAGAATTCCGGAAGTGCTGGTTTGTATTCAATTCCCCGTCGCCTGCTTTATCAGGATCACGAAGGCGGCAAGCTGTCAAGGGTGCGACAGCACCGCGAAAGCGGCTTGCCCTTGATGGGTTGTTGCCGGAGTGATAGAAGCAGGAAAGGCGGCGGGGATAAATGCAAACCTTCCGGCCTTGCGTGTTCAATTCCTTTGAGCCTGCTTCCCCCTTTAGGGGGACGGGAGGGGGTGAAACCTTTACCACGAGCAGGGAGGAAACAACATGCCGTACAACAGCGCAAAATATGAATTCCTCTTTGACCTTTCCGGAGAGAACACCGAAAGGGCGTTTGATCGGTTCCGGCACAGGAATGTTTTTCGTTATCGTTCCCGCACGATCAAGGCGGGAAATGTGCTTGAAGTTGAGATATTCCCGATATGGAACACGCAAAACGAGGTTCGAGAGGCAAAGAAACACACAACACGGGAAGCACAAAAGAACCTGAATGACAAAAACGCAAAAAAGAAGTTCATTCGGAAGATCAATGCGAATTTCACGGAAGAAGACCTTTGCGTAACGCTGACATATTCAAACGGCTTTGTTCCGGACGAAGAGCAGGCGCGCCGCGATATTCGGAATTACCTTCGCAGGGTGCGGGAGTATCGCCGGAAGAATGGCCTTCCCGAATTGAAATACGCCTATGTGATCGAGTTCGGCGGGAAAGATGGGCGGCGCAAGCGTGTTCACCACCATGTCATTATGTCCGGCATGGATCGGGACAAAGCCGAAGCCCTTTGGAATGGCCGCGGGTATGCAAATGCCCGCCGCCTGCAACCGGACGATTACGGATTAGAAGCCCTTGCGCGCTATATGACGAAGGAGCCGAACGGCGGCAAACGGTGGGCGGCAAGTAAAAACCTTGTTGATCCGAAAATCACGGAGGCCGACACTAAAATAAGCCGCCGCAAGGTGGAGCAGATGGCCGAAGACTTCGAGGCGAAACCCGCCGCAATCTTCGCCGCGCTTTTCCCTGAATACAGCTTTAACGAATGCGCCGTGCGGTATTCGGATTTTGTGGCAGGCGCGTACATATACGCAAAATTACACCGGAAGGCCGCGCCGCCGCAGAAGCAGAAAAAGAAACGGAGGGTACGCAATGAACACAACGGAAATGATGGTAATTTGCCGCGAAGTTGACCGCGCAACGGGCAAAATAGCGGTTTACCAGATTAAAACCGAAGTAACCGAAAGTCTGATTTTCAAATTGAGGCTTCGCGCACGCCTGAACCCCGAATTGCAATACTTTGTCACGACAAAAGCGCATTATGAAGGCTTCGGGGATACGATCACGGCGGTTTTGAAGCGAAGAACCGTAACGCCCGCGGCCATTGCACGCGTTGGCGGGATCGTCCAGCTTTGAGGGGGTGCGTGCGGTGGTAGAAAATCCAGAGATTGGCGGGCAATATTGGTTTGTTACGGACATTTGGGAATGCTTCTGCCCTGTCCCCGTGACAATCGTTGCCGTGAACGAAGAATACGGCGCATTCCTTGTCCGTTGGGATATTGGCGAAAGCGAATACTTCGAGCAATACGAAGGCGTGTGGCCGAACGAGCTATACGAAACACAGGCAGGCGCGGCGGCAGAATGTCGAAGAAGAAACGCCTTGCCGTGTGGATATGTGGAAAAGGCGGTGAATTATCTTGAAGAATAACGCCCCTTCCCTTCCGGTTCCAACGGAGAGCGTGGAACAACAATGCCTTTTCAGGTGGGCAGCATTTCAAAGCGGGCGTTTCCCTGAATTGGCGTTACTTTACCATGTGCCGAACGGCGGAAGCCGGAAGAAAGCAGAGGCCGGACGCTTCCGCGCCGAAGGCGTGAAGGCGGGTGTGCCGGATTTGTGCTTGCCCGTCGCCCGCCGCGGTTTTCACGGCCTTTACATAGAGCTAAAGCGGCAGAAAGGCAGTAAAACAAGCGACGATCAAAAAGCGTGGTTGTCAAACCTTGAAAAGCAAGGCTATTTTGTGGCCTTGTGCAAAGGGTGGGAGGCCGCCGCAAAGGTAATTACAGAGTATTTGACAATGGGAGGCGAAGAAGGTTGAAAAAGAAGCGGTTTTTGAAGCTGGTTATGTCTTACGGTATCCAGCGGGACAAAGCGGCGCGCATGGCCGCCCGCGTTGGCAAATTCGGATCGTATGAAGCCCTGTTTTTGTCTTTGCGCCCGTCGCTGGCATTCTGGCAGATGGGCGCGGCGGTGCGCAAGGCTGGCCGGACGATCCGGCAGGCCGCCCGCGCTTTTGGCGATATGTTCGCCGCAATGGGGACAGCCCTTGCCGCCTGCTTCTCCCCTGCTTTGCGCGGGTATGTTGACGACGCGAAGGAGCGGGAACAGAAACAAGCGGATTTTTCGGCGGCGGGAAATGTGTTCTTGCCGTCAACGCATGAAATCATAGCGGGCGCACAGCCAGAAGAGGAAAACACCGCGGCGCGCTGGTGGGTAAAGACACCGAACCCGAATTACAGCAAGCCGCAGGCAGAAGAAAGGCAGGGTTAAACATGGCGAAAATGTCTATGCGGGTGATTTTGAAGAGCGGCGCGGAATTTACGGTGAAATGCGATAAATTCACGCTGGAAAGAAACGGGCTTGAACAGGTGACGGGGTACAATATCGGCGGGATCACCGAAAACAAGCCCGTGTATCTGGATTTTGACGAAGTGGCCGCAATCGTCCGCGTGTTGTCGGACGAAGCGGACGCGCCGCCCGAAGATGGCGGCAACGAAGAGTAAACGGAAAGCGAGGGTTCAGAGATGGGCAAGAAAAAAACGGGCTTGATTACTGACGAAGTGCGGGAGCTGATAAACGAGGTTGCGCGGGCAACCGCTTCTATGGCGTATATTGACGGCATGGGCGGCGAAGTAAATTATTTCCGCGCAATGGAAAGTTTGCTTTTTAATTATAAAAAGCTGGCCGCGCTGGTGGCTGATTATGAAGCATATACACATGTGGAGCTTCAAGGCCGAAGCGCAAGTATTTCAAGCTATTCCCCTTCGAGCGGGTACACATACCGCACGGAGGAAGATATACTTGACGAAATGAAGCGGGATAAAATCATATCTTACCACAGGACGCGGGCACGCTTTGAAGAGATTGACCGCGTTGTAAAGCTGTTTGCAGAGCGAAAAGAATTCCATGTGATCCGCATGTATTACTTCGGAGAGGACGCGCAGGGCAACGAGCGTCCGGCAGGCGCGGGGCCGTACACATGGGAAACCATAGCCGCAGAGCTGGAAGGAATGGGACTGATCCGCGACGCGAAGAGTGCGCGCAGATGGCGAAACAAAATCGTTAATGACATGGCCGTGTGCATGTTCGGCAAGCCCGCGGCGGTTGGCGCGGGTACATACCGGAAGGAGCGGGACAAAGTAACGGATTAAAACAGGCCGAAAAATGCCCGTTTCGCGCCCGTTTCGCGCCCTTGTGTGTACCGTCCATATATGCTATAATTATTACGCTGATTAAATGCAAATAAACAGCACACTTCACAAGCCTTCGCGGGTTCGCCCGTGAGGGCTTTTTTTATTGTCCGAAAGGAGGCGGAAGGCGTGAAGGCATGGGCTGAACAGTTCTACAATTCGGACGCGTGGCGCGCGTGTCGTGAAGGCTTCTTGCAATCGAAGGGTTATCTTTGCGAACGATGTTCCACGCCCGACAATCCGGTTGTTGCGAAGATCGCACACCACAAAATCTATTTGACGAAGGAGAATATAAACAATCCGTACATTACGCTTTCATGGGATAACTTGGAGGCACTTTGTCAAGATTGCCACAACAAGGAACACCACAGAGGCGAACGGAAGAAGCGTTATTCTTTCGACGCAAACGGCAATCTTGTATATCCCCCCCCATTCGCCGCCGAATTAGGGAGGGCGAAACACCGAGGGCGGGAGGTTAAAAAAACTCCGCAGGCGCGCGCATAACGGGTGTACCCGTGGGGGGGTGTGGTTGACGGTGCAGAAAGGGGGCGTTTTTTGTGGCGACAAAGAAGGAGCTTACGAAAGAACAGAAGATCAAAAAAGAGATTGCCCGATTAAAGCGGGTTTTCAAAGACCTTGACAAAAACAAGTTGCAGACCGTGGAAAGCCTGATAAAAAACGCCGCGTTCATGGCCGTTTCGCTGGAAGAGCTACAAGAAATCATCAACGCCGAAGGATATGTTGTGGAGTACCAGAACGGCGAAAACCAGAAAGGCACGAAGCAGAGCGACGCGGTGAAAACCCATATAGCAATGACGAAAAACCATGCCGCAATCATTAAGCAGTTGACCGATCTTGTGCCGCCTGAAAAGAAAAAAGAAAGTAAATTGCAGGCGTTGAGGGACGAATAATGCCCTTTGCGAATTACATTTACGAATATTTTTCAGGTATTCAGAGCGGGAAATATACGGTTGGCAAATGGGTTCGGCTGATTTATGAAATCATCATAGCGGGGCTTGAACGGGGCGAATATTTCTTCAATGCGAAGAAGGCCAATAAAGCGATCAAGTTTATAGAAAACTTCTGTCACCATTGCGAAGGCCGCGAAGACCTTTTGAAGCTGGAAGTATGGCAGAAGGCTTGTGTTTCCGTTATCTTCGGGATCGTGGACGCGGACGGCTTGCGCGTCTTCCGTGAAGTGTTTATTGTCATAGGCCGGAAGAACGGCAAGACACTTTTTGCGTCGGCCATTATCGCATATATGGCGTATCTTGATGGAGAATACGGCGCGAAAATATATTGCCTTGCGCCGAAACTGGATCAAGCGGCCATTGTTTACGATAACTTTTACCAGATGTTGAAGAAAGAACCGGAGCTTGCGGAGCTGGCGAAAAAGCGGCGTTCCGATATTTACATAGAGGACACGAACACGGTTGTTAAGCCGCTGGCGTTCAATGCAAAGAAAAGCGACGGCTTCAACCCGCATTTGGTCGTCAATGATGAGGTTGCAAGCTGGCGCGGCGACGGTGGTTTGAAGCAATACGAGGTTATGAAATCCGCGCTTGGCGCACGGCGGCAACCGCTGATCCTGTCCATTTCCACGGCGGGATACGAGAACGACGGCATTTACGATGAATTGATGAAGCGAAGCACGGCTTTCTTGAAAGGCAATAGCAAGGAACGCCGCCTTTTGCCGTTCCTCTACATGATCGACGATGTAGAAAAATGGAACGATATTGAAGAGCTGAAGAAGGCAAACCCGAACATGGGCGTTTCCGTGTTCCCTGACTTCTTCCGCGAGGAAATAGCGGTTGCGGAAATGTCCGCAAGCAAAAAGGCCGAATTCCTGACGAAGTATTGCAATATCAAGCAGAATTCTTCTATTGCGTGGCTTGACGCGCACATAGTAGAAGGCGCAACGGCAGAAATCACGCTTGAAGACTTCCGGCATTCTTACGCCGTGGGCGGCATTGACCTTTCGCAGACAACAGACCTTACCGCGGCAACCGTCATTGTGGAGCGCGGCGGCAAGCTATACGCGTTCACACAATTCTTTATGCCTGCAAACCGCGTCGAGCGGGCAACGGCGATCGACGGCGTGCCCTATGACATATTTGTGAAAAAAGGCGTTGTTACCCTTTCCGGCGAAAACTATGTAGATTACAAAGATGTTTATAACTGGTTCGTCATGCTGAAAGAAAAATATGAAATCTATGTGCTGAAAGTCGGGTATGACCGTTACAGCGCGCAATACCTGATTGACGACATGGCGGCATACGGCTTCCACATGGACGATGTTTTTCAGGGTGAAAACCTTGCGGGCGTGATCCGCGAGTTTGAAGGGATTTTGCTTGATGGCAATTTCAAAATACCGGATAACAGCTTGTTAAAGTCGCATTTCCTGAATGTAGCCTTAAAGCACAACATGGAAACGCGCAAGTTCCGGCCTGTCAAGATTGAACAGCGGGCGCGGATCGACGGCTTTGTATCAGTCATTGACGCAATGACCGTCCGGCAAAAATACTATAACGAAATCGGCGTAATGCTGAAAAATGCGGGGTGATTTGAAAAATGGGAGTGTTTGAAACTATCTTCCGAAGGCCGCGGAACAACCTTGTTCCAACGGGCTACTTCAAAATGCTAAACGGGTACACGCCCGTTTTCACAAACGCGCCCGAAAGTGTGTACGAAATGGAGATCACGCGGGCGGCTATTCATTCATTCGCTACTTTTTGTAGCAAATTGAAGCCGGAAATTACGGGGAGCGCGAAAAAGCACCTTGAACGAACATTGCAGTTCAGGCCGAACCCGTTTCAAGACACGACAAAGTTTCTTTACAGGCTGGCGACAATCCTTGCCGTGAATAACACGGCTTTTATTGTGCCTCTTGAAGACGAATTCGGCGGCATAGCGGGTTATTATCCCCTATTGCCGCAGAATTGCGAGGTTTTAGAGGTCGGCGGCGCGCCCTTCTTGCGTTACACCTTTTCCAACGGACAGCGGGCGGCGATCGAGTTTGACCGCGTGGGGATTTTGACGCAATTTCAATATTCAGACGATTTTTTCGGAGAGGACAACCGCGCCTTGCGGCCAACAATGCAGTTGATCCATGCGAACAATCAGGGCATTATAAACGGCGTTAAAAATTCGGCTTCGATCCGGTTCCTTGCCCGTATCGCTAACATGCTTTCGCCGGAGGACATAAAGAAGGAGCGGGAACGCTTCACCGAAGACAACCTTTCCGCGGACAATCAAAGCGGAATGATTATCTACGATCAGAAATTCGCAGATGTAAAACAGGTTGATAGCAAGCCCTTCACCGTCAACGCGGTTCAAATGGGGCAGATTAACGAAAATGTGTTTAACTACTTCGGCACTTCGGCGGGGATCATTCAAAACAAATACACCGAAGACGAATGGAACGCGTATTACGAAGGGAAAATAGAGCCTTTCGCCCTGCAATTATCCCTTGTCATGTCAAACATGACCTTTACGCCGCGGGAAATCGCCCACGGAAACGCAATCGTGTTCACCGCGAACAGGCTTCAATATGCAAGCAATCAAACGAAGCTGAACATTTCAACACAGCTTTTCGATCGCGGGTTGCTGAACCGAAACGGCGTTATGGACATTTGGAACATGGCGCATGTGGAGGGCGGCGAAAAATACTATATCCGCAAGGAATACACCGAAGTTTCACAGCTTGGAAAGGAGGCGAACACAAATGCCGGTAATGAAGGATCGGGAATATCGGTCGATGGTGCTTCCGTTGACGGCGGCGGCGAAGAAGGCGACGAAGAGGTTTGACAGCGAATTCTATGTAGAAGGTTATGCAACCACCTTCAACAAGCCGTATCTTCTCTATGAGTTCGACGGGGTGCAATACTTTGAAGTCATAGACCGGAACGCGCTTGTTGGCGCGGACATGTCCGATGTTATCATGCAATACAACCACGAAGGCAAGGTGCTTGCCCGACAATCGAATAAAACGCTTGGAATAGAGGCCGACGAAAGCGGCCTCTTTACTTTTGCCGATTTATCGAAAAGCCGTGCCGCACAAGACCTTTACGAAGAGATCAACAACGGCTTAATTACAAAAATGTCGTGGGCGTTCAAGGTTTTAGAAGACGCATACGACAGGGACACGCACACAAGAACCATTTTGAAGATCAAGAAGGTTTACGATGTTTCGGCGGTATCTTACCCCGCAAACAGCGATACCGAAATATCCGCGCGTTCTTTCTTCGACGGAGTGATCGAAGCAGAGAGGCGGGAGGCGTTAGCGCGGAAAGCACAGCTATTAAAACTAAAAATCATGTTGGAGGTATGACACTATGAACAGATTACAGGAAATTGAAGCCCGCCTTGCCGCGATTGCGAACGAGATCGAGCAGAGAGGCGCGGAGCTGACCGCGGAGCAGTTGACCGCGTTTGAAACCGAAGTGAACAACCTGAAAACCGAGCGGGCGGGGCTGATGGCCGCCGCCGAACAGCGCAACAACCTTCTGAATTCCATTGCGGAGGGCAGAAGCGGCGGCGCGGTTGTCCGCACCTTCCCTTCCCCCTCTTCCCCCGCAGGCGGTGAACAGAGGAACGAAGCTGATCCGCTGGACAGCATGGAATATCGCCGCGCATTTATGGCATACGCCCTTCGCGGCACGCCTATTCCCGCAGAGTTCCGCACGGACGCTGTTTCCAAAACCGCGGACAATGGCGCGGTGATCCCGACAACCATTCTTAACCGGATCGTAGAGAAAATGGAGGCCGTGGGAATGATCTTTCCCCTTGTGACGCGCACCGCGTACAAGGGCGGCGTTTCTATCCCTACTTCCAGCGCGAAGCCCGTTGCCTCTTGGGTAGCGGAAGGCGCAGGGAGCGACAAGCAGAAGAAGACCACGGGAAGCATTACTTTTGCTTACCACAAGTTGCGTTGCGCCGTGGCCGTATCCCTTGAAGTGGACACAATGGCACTTTCGGCCTTTGAAAATACCCTTGTCAACAATGTTGTCGAGGCTATGACGAAGGCAACCGAACAGGCCATTGTATCCGGCACGGGTAGCGGACAGCCGAAGGGCATTCTTACCGAAACCCCGAACGAGGGGCAGAAGATCGAGAGCGACACGCCCACATACGAAGACCTTGTGAACGCCGAAGCCGCATTGCCGCAGGCATACGAAAACGGCGCGGTGTGGTGCATGGCAAAGAAAACCTTTATGCAGTATTACGGCCTTGTCGATGAAACCGGACAGCCCGTAGGCCGTGTGAATTACGGCATTGCAGGCAAGCCGGAACGCGCCTTGCTTGGCCGCCCCGTCATTTGTTGCGACTATGTGCCTTCCGTGGCAACCGCGGCGAAGGGCGGCGCGTATGCGTTCCTGTTCAACTTCAAGGACTATGTGCTGAACACCAATTACACCATGACCGTGAAGAAGTACGAGGACAACGACACGGACGACATGGTAACGAAGGCGATCATGCTTGTTGACGGCAAGGTGATTGACAAGAATTCCCTTGTTGTCGTCGCAAAGGCCGCAGGCGCGTAATTCGGGAGGGATAAACCATGCTTGACAAGGTGAAAAACGCCTTACGCGTAAAAACGGCGGCTTTCGACGATGAAATACAAGACCTGATCGACGCTTGCAAAGCGGATTTGCGCCTTGTCGGTGTGAATGTTCCGGAGGATACGCCCGCCGAAGGCAAAGAGGCCGCGGCGGGCGATCCCCTTATCACGCGGGCGATTGTCCTTTACGCAAAGGCAAACTTCGGATATTCCGAAGACAGCGAGAAATACCGCGCGGCCTATGATTACTTGAAATGTTCTTTGAGTTTGGCGGGTGATTATCATGCGTTGGGGTGATGAAATTACCTTGATCGCGCAGAAGCCGCCCGACGAAGCGGTAAACGCAAACGGGTTCCAGAATGAGCCGGAAGAAGCGCGGAAATCCATTTTTTGCAATGTGAAATCCGCGGGTTATTCCGAGTTCTACAAGGCCGCGCAAGCGGGCTTTCAAGTGGAATTGAAGGTTGATGTTTACACGGAAGAATACGAGGGGCAACAGGCCGCGGAGCTGAACGGGAAGCGGTACAGGGTTTTGAAAACCTATGTCAACAAAAGCGGAGAAATTACCGAATTGACGCTTTCCGATCTTCCGGTCGAAGAAAGCGAAGAACCGGACAGCGGCGCGGAAGGAGGCGGCGGCAATGGCACGGTTTGAGGTATCCGGAATTGAAGCGGCGCAGGAAGCGTTTTTGCGCCGGAGCGAGCGGGCGACGAAGGCCGTTCCGAAGATGTTAAAAGCTGGCGGCGCGGTGCTTGTGAAGGCCGAACAGGAGGAAATACGGCGCACATTTACAAGTAACCGTGTTACTGGCGATCTTGCAAATTCTATCAAATGCACCGCCGTAAAGAAGCGGGGTTCGGGGCAATGCGTGGAAGTGTACCCGCACGGGAAAAACCGCCGCGGGGAGCGGAACGCAACCGTTGGTTTTGTCCACCAATACGGGCGAACCAACATGCCCGCGCGCCCGTGGTTCACGCGTTCGCACCAGAAGGCAACGCCGGAAGTTCAAGCGGCTATGCGGCAGGCATGGGAGGACGAACAGGAATGATAGATACAGTTGACTGCCTGTTAAAATCCACGCTTGACGCGCTTTGCCCGAATGTGGCGCGCCTCTTCTTCCGCGGGAAGGCTGGTACATATATCACATATCAGCTTGTTTCTTCGGAAGATATGGCCGCCGCAGACGACGAAACGCACGGCACGGAATACACATACAGGGTTGATATTTACTCGAAACGCGATTATATCGCCCTTTTGCGCCGTGTGAAGCAGGCGTTGAAGGCGGCGGGCTTTTATGGGCTTGTAATTGATCCGGAAGTGTACGAGCAGGACACGGGGTTTTACCATGTCCCGATTGAAGCGAAATATTACGAACAAACGGAGGTATAAAAACTATGGCAACTATTGGTTTGCGTGATCTTTACCGTGCGCCGATCACGGTTGAAGAGAGCGGCGAAGAGAAATACGGAACGCCCGTGCGCATGGCGAAGGCCATTAGTGCGGAAATGTCCGTAGAGGTAGCGGAAGCGATCCTTTATGCGGACGACGGCGCGGACGAAGTGGTAAAAGAATTCGTTTCCGGAGAGCTGACGCTGAATGTAAACGATCTTATGCCCGCCGATCTTGCGGCCATTTTGGGGCAGACGCAGGACGACGATCAGGTTGTATATGCGGGAGAAAACGACGATCCCCCGTATATGGCAATCGGCTTCCGCGCGAAGAAGGCGAACGGCATGTATAAGTATATTTGGCTTTACAAGGTGAAGTTTGCTATTCCTTCGGAGAGTTACCAGACGAAGGGCGATAGTATCGAATTCACCACGCCGGAGATCACAGGGCAGTTTATCAAGCGGCCTGACGGCCTTTGGAAAGCGGAGCATGTGGCACTTCCCACAGAAACCGCGGCGCAAGGCTGGTTTACGAAGGTTCGTGAACAGAACAACACTTCGGGCGGCTAATTCTGGCCGCCTGTCACAAAACAAAATATGAAAAGGAGGCACGGGGAAGCCCTTTGACGGGGCTTCCCCTATTTTGTTATGAGTGCGATTAAAGACGGGCGTTTGCCGATCGTCCTTGATAAAGAACGGCATTTGCTGTTTTCCCTGAATGTCATTGACGAAATGCAAGACAAATTCGGGGGCTTTGACAAGCTGGCCGAAATGCTGAAAGGCAAAGACGGCATTAAAAATCTTCGCTGGCTTCTTACCCTGCTTCTGAATGAGGGCGCAGACGACGGCGAAGAGCAGTTGACCGAAAAACAGGTAGGAAAAATGATCCACACAGGCAACTTCAACGAGGTTAAAACCGCGATTTTCAAGGCGTTTGCAATGGGAAACAGCGGCACAACGGAGCCGCCGCAGGACGATGAAGACGACGAACCGGAATACGCGGAAGAAGAGAGAAAAAACGCACAGGCGGGCAAGGAGTAATAGACCTTGCCCGCCTGCTTTATATCGGCGTTACGCTTCTACACTGGCCGGAACGCGAAGTGTGGCGCATGACACCGTATAAAATCCTTGCTTTGTTCCGAATTCACAGAGAATTCAATCCGGATCGCTTCAAACCGGAGGAAAAAGAAGCGGACATTGACGATGTGTTAGGGGGGTTATAAGTGGCCGGAAAAGAAGACCAGATCAAAACCGAAATTGCCGTTGACGGCGAACAGGAATACAAGAAGGCTTGTAAAGAAATCGACGCTTCTTTGAAGGCCATTGCGTCCGAAATGAAGGTTGTTTCGGCAACTTTCGAGGGGAACGCCGACAGCATAGAGGCAATGACCGCGAAGCAAGATGTTTTGAACAAGCGGCTTGAAGAGCAGAAAAAGAAGGTTGCCGAAGCGGAAGCCGCCTTGAAAAAGTATCAGGACGCGGGGCAAGGGACTTCCGAAGCGGCTAAAAAGATGGAAACAAACCTGAATTACGCCCGCGCCGCAATGATTAAAACGGAAAACGAGATCAGAAACCTTGACGCAGGATTAGAAGAGGCGCGCAACGCTTCAAACGATTTTTCGGACGGCTTGGAGGATATTTCACAGGAAGCCGAAAGCACAGGCGGCGCGCTGGACGGATTGGGCGGCAAAGTTTCTTCCGTAGCTGGCGCGCTTGGAAAAGGTTTGAAAACGATCGGCGTAGGCGTGGCCGCCATTGGAACGGCTATGGTTGCGGGGATCGGGTACGCCGTGGGCTTCGCTGATGAAGTCAAAGGCGCAATGAACGATTTTGAAGCGTCAACAGGCATTGCGGAGGCCGCCGCGAACGGCTTTGAAGACGCAATGTTGCGTATCTACAACAACAACTTCGGGGAGAACATGGACGATATAGCCGCGTCAATGGCAACCGTGGCGCAGACTTCCGGCGAAGTTGATCCGACGAAAATTGAAGAGCTGACACAAAACGCTTTGATGTTGCGCGATACATTCGGCTTTGATATTCAAGAGCAAATGCGCGCCGTCAATATGCTTATGGATCAGTTTGGGCTATCTGGTGAAGAGGCGTTCAACCTGATTGCGCAGGGAGCGCAAAACGGCCTTGATAAAAACGGGGATTTGCTGGACAGTATCAACGAATATTCCGTGCATTTCAAGTCGTTAGGGCTGGACGCGGAAGACATGTTCAACAGCTTTGCAAACGGCGCGGACGCTGGCACCTTTTCCGTTGACAAGCTGGGCGACGCGGTAAAGGAATTCGGGATCAGGGTTAAAGACGGATCAGACGGCACAATGCAGGCGTTCAAGGATATAGGCTTGAACGCCGGTGAAACCGCGGCGGCCTTTGCCGCAGGCGGGGAGCAGGCCGCGAAAGCCTTTGACGATGTGACAACCGCCCTTTTCGCAATGGACGATCCTTTAGCGCAGAATACCGCGGGCGTGGCCTTGTTCGGTACGATGTGGGAAGATTTGGGCGTTGAAGGTATGCAGGCGTTGACGAACCTTAACGGGGAGATCAGCACCACAACCGACGCGCTTTCCAAAATCAACGCCGTTAAATATGACGACTTCGGTTCCGCTATGTCGGGGCTTGGCCGCGTGCTGAAAACGAATTTTGTTCTTCCGATTGGCGAAGAAGCGTTGCCCGCCCTTTCTGATTTTGTCAACGAGCTTTCGGCGGGCGCAGCTTCCGCGAACGGCGATATTTCCAAAATGTCCGACACCTTCGGGACAGCCCTTGCGGGGCTGATTGAAGACTTTTCGACAATCCTTCCGCAAGTAACGGACTTTGCAACCGAAATTGTGTTAGGGCTGGTCGATGGGCTTGTAGCAAGCCTACCACAGATCACAACGGCGGCGGTGGACATGATAACCGCGCTTGTGCAAGGGCTGGTTGCCGCGCTTCCGGCGATTGCGCAGGCCGCAACACAAATTCTTCTTGCCCTGATTGACGGGTTGATCGCCGCCCTTCCCCTGCTTGTCGAAGGCGCGTTGCAAATTGTCCTTGCGCTGGCAAACGGGATCGGACAGGCGTTGCCGCAGTTGTTACCGAAAATCGTTGAAGTGGTCGTTGCTATGGTGCAAACGCTGGTTGAAAATATCCCTATGCTGATCGACGCGGCGTTGCAGTTGATAACAGGGCTTGCGCAAGGGCTGATTGCCGCGATCCCCGTTCTAATTGCGGCCATTCCACAGATTATTACAAGCCTTGTCGAAAATCTGCTTGCCTCTATCCCGCAGATCATTCAAGCGGGAATTGACCTATTAACCGCACTGATCGACGCGTTGCCGCAGATTATCGAAACCATTGTTACAGCTATTCCGCAGATTATCGACGGAATTGTAACGGCGGTGATCGGGAGCATTCCGCAGATCGTGCAAGCCGGAATTGATTTGCTGGTTGCGCTTATTCAGGCGTTGCCGCAGATCATTCAAACCATTGTACCCGCGATCCCGCAGATTGTGGGCGCGTTGGTGAACGCCGTTGTTTCCAATATCCCGCAGATCATTCAAGCGGGCGTTCAACTATTCGTTTCCCTGATCCAAAACCTTCCGACAATTATTGCCGAAATCGTGAAGGCGGTTCCGCAGATTGTAACGGGTATCGTGCAGGCGTTCGGAAGCCTTGCATATCAGATCGTAGAGATCGGCGGCAATATTGTTTCCGGCATTTGGCAGGGTATCCAGAACGCCGCGGGCTGGTTGTGGGATCAGGTAACGGGCTTCTTTGGCGGCATTGTGGACGGTATCAAGAATTTTCTTGGCATTCATTCCCCTTCAACGGTTTTCGCTGACATTGGCGGCAACATGGCCGCGGGCGTTGGCGAGGGCTTCGGCGGCGGTATGGATACCGTTTCCGCGGACATGCAGGGCGCAATGGGAAGCGCGGGCACACTTACAGCACAAGAAGCCGTGCAAGCCGTAAACGATGGCATTATAGCGAATATCGGCGCGCTTGACGGCGCGGTATCGGCCATTGTCGAGCGGGTAACAGCAGGGCTTACAGCGCAGGCGGCGCGCCTTAATCAGATCGGCGTTGACATGACGAAGTATATTGCTTCCGGCATGACAACGGGAACGCCGAATATTACAAACATTATCCCGCAGATCGTCCAGTCGATTATTACCGCCTTCACCGCGCAACAACCGAAGTTCACCGCGGCGGGCGTTGATATTGACAAGGCCATAGCGTCCGGCATGGTGCAGGGCACGCCGCAGATTACGGCAAAAATCCCGCAGATCATACAGTCGATTTTAACGACGATCAACGGGTTTGTATCGCAGTTCACGGCAGCGGGTGAAGAAATGGTGCGCGGTATCTGGCAGGGCTTTCAAAATATGTCGGGGTGGCTGGAAAGCAAAGTGCGTTCTATGATGCGCGAAATTGTCGCCGCCGTAGAAGCGGAAATGCAGATTGCTTCCCCGTCGAAGGTATTTGCAGGGATCGGCGCATACATGGCCGAAGGTTTAGGCGAAGGCTTCGCCCGTGAAATGCAGAATGTTGAAAAGACAATCCGCAGAGCGACGGCTTCAACCGTTCCGGAGCCGCAAAGACCGTCCGGAAGGATCAGCAGGAACGACAACGCCGCCCGCGGCGTGCAAGTGGTTCAAAATATCTATGCGAACGAAACGAGCTATGCACAACAACAGCGCGAGGCGGCAAAGCAATTCCGCTTGATTGCACGGGAGGTTATGGGCTGATGGCAAAGAAAATCGAAAAGCTGATTTATACGAATGAGCGTGGGGAAAGTATCACCTTTTCCCACGCTTCTATTTTTCACACAAACGAGGTTAGCGGCCTTTCTGATGTGCGCAACGAGATTTACAGCATTAACAGCATGGGACAGGACGGCGACACATATTTAGGCAACCGCATTCAATCCCGCGAAATTGAGATTGTCGGAAGTATCAGGGAGCGGGACAAGGACAGAATGCGGGATTACCGAAGGCAAATGAACCGTGTGTTAAACCCGCAGTATTCCGCGACACTGACATACGAATACGGCGACTTCCGGCGCGTGATTGACTGCAAGATCGACAACGCGCCCGCCTTCACGCGGAAGGCTATTTTTCGGGACTTCACAATACAGCTTCTTTGCCTTAATCCGTTTTGGAGAAAAGAGGCAAAGACGCGGGACGATATAGCGACATGGATCGGCGGCCTTGAATTCCCCGTTGAAATCCCTCTTGCGGAAGGTTGGGAAATCGGGTATAGACAGCCTTCTTTGATCGTGAATGTCTATAACGAAGGTGATGTGCAAGCGGGTATTCGCGTAGAGTTCCGCGCGCTTGGCGTTGTCAAAAATCCTTCCCTTTTGAATGTGGACACACAGGAGTTTATAAAGCTGAATATCACGCTTCAAGCTGGCGACATTTTGAGCGTGTCCACGGGATACGGGGAAAAAGAAGTAACATTACAACGCGACGGCGTGACTTCTGACGCGTTCCGTTATCTTGATGTGGACAGCACATATTTTCAACTTTCGGTCGGTGATAACCTTTACAGGTATTCCGCGGAAGAAAACCTTGAAAATTTGGAAGTATCCATTTATCACGACGATCTTTATTTGGGGGTGTGACGAATGGAGCTATATATTTATGACCGCGACATGATATTGCACGGCGTAATTGATGAAATCAATTCGTTAATCTGGACGCGGCGGTATTGGTCGGCGGGCGAATTCAAGTTGCTTGTGCCTTTCACAAGCAAGCATGTTTCCCTTCTGGTAAAAAACAACCTGATAATGAAGCGCGGGGACACCGAGGCGGCAGAAATCAGGTATGTTCACATTAGCAAGAATTCACAGGGGCTTGAAGAAATCGAAGTGCAAGGAAAGTTTATCACGCAATGGATCGGGAAGCGCATTGTACGCGATCAGATCACCGCAACGAGCGGGACGCAGGATATTTTATACCGGATTGTCCGCGAAACGGTCGTTTCCCCGAAAGTGGCCACCCGCGCGATCCCGAATGTCTTAATTGATCCCACGGACGAAGACACCGGAAGCGGGAAAATAGACTATACTTCCGAAGCCTTCACAAACGCCCTTCTTGCCGTGGAAACCGCGGCGAAGGCGGCAAAATTGGGCTTCCGGTTGCGAACCGATGTGAAGACCGGAAAGCACTATTTCAGTGTGTATAAAGGCCGCGATTTGACCGCAGACCAAACCGAAAACCCGCCGTGCATTTTTTCACAGGAATTCGATAATATCACGGAACAGGAATACACAAACAGCATTGAAAACCTGAAATCAACGGCTTATGTGGGCGGCGAAGAAGCCGAACCGCGCGTTGTGGCCGAAGTTGGCGGCGGCGCGGCTGGCCTTGACCGTGAAGAAGTCTTTGTGAATGCAACGGACATTACGAAGAAATACACCAACGAGAACGACGAAGAGATCACGCGCACCGATGAAGAATATTTAGCCTGTCTTGAAGAGCGCGGCGCGTCGGAGCTGGAACAATACGCCGAAACATTGAGCTTTTCCAGCACGATCAACACGCACGCGAATTTGAAGTACAGGGAAGATTACGACTTGGGCGATCGTGTGACATGCGTTAATAAACGATGGGGTATAAAAATCAATGTCCGGATAACGGAGGTTGCGGAAACCTATCAACAGAACATGGAGGAAATAGACATTACTTTCGGGGAGAGCTTGCCCGCCCTGATTACACAGATCAGGCAGATTACAAAGTAAAGGGGTGCAAATATGGAAAAATCAAGTTTCTTCAACAGTGTTTCCGGCGATCGCGTGTACCGCGCGGAAGAATGGGCTGAATATTTTGCTTCATTCATTGGAAACGGCGTGTTCCCTGTCCCTTCCACAAGCCTTCAAGTGGTAGCGGGTTCAGGAATGGCCGTCGCCGTGAAAACGGGTAAAGCGTGGATCAACGGCTATTTTTATTACAACACAAGCGATTTGCCCGTAACGCTGGCAACCGCGGACGGCGTGTTGAACCGCATTGACCGAATTGTTGTGCGGTGGGATTTGACCGAACGCAAAATTTCCGTTGCGGTGAAGTCTTCCGCGCCTGCAACTTCCCCCATCGCCCCTGCTTTGCAGAGGGACGCGGACGCATACGAATTGTGTCTTGCCGATGTGCTTGTAGGCGCAGGCGTTACGGCCATTTCACAGGCAAACATAACGGATCGCCGCCTTGATGGTTCCTTGTGCGGCGTGGTTGCGGGCGTGGTGGATCAGATAGACACCGACGCATTCAACGCGCAACTTGAAGCGTGGTTTGCTGACTATAAGGAAATGAGCGTTGACGAATTCAACGATCTTGTTTCCTATATGGAAAGTTTGGAGCTTTTGGGCGATCAGCAGTACGCCGCCCTTGAAGCCTACATGAACGACTTTAAGACCGACGCAGAAAACGACTTCAACGCATGGTTCGCAACCTTGCAAAATGTCCTTGACGAAGACGCCGCGGGGCATTTGCTGAACCTGATCCAGAACAACACCGCGCGAATTGAAATGCTGGAAGCCGTGCTTTTCAATGACATTACAACAAACCCGTTCTTGATCCTCTTTGACGATTTGGACGGCGTGACCGCAACGGGCGTTTGGAACGCGGCGTTGCAACGGATCGAATGTTGACGCGGTGCGCCTGCAAGGGCGCGGAATTGTCGTGCATTATCGGAAATATCTTCACGGAGCTTCGCCCGCCGTGCGACATGTGCGGCGGCGAGGCGGTGACAATCCACGGGATCACGCCCACAGGCCACGAAGCAACCATAACTTTGACGGCGGCGGGCTTTGATTTTGAGGGGTGCGCGGAAGATACCGCGCTTTTGCAGAGGATCAGGAAGGCAAGGTGCATTTATGCAGGGACAAGAGAGGGAACGCAAAGAGCCGTCCGAATTCAATGTGATTGTGAAGGCGAAAGACCTTGTAAAGCATACCTTCACGATCGCGAACAGCACGGAGCGTTACCCGAAGAAATACCGCTTTACGCTGGTGAACCGCATACAGGAAAAAGCGGTTGATATTTACGAAATGACGCTTGAAGCGAACGAATTAGATTTGCGGCAAGCGGACGAACACAGACAACGGCAGAGGCTACAAGCAAAGGCGTTGACCTATTGCAAGGAGCTTCTATTCTTTATAGAGCTTTCGCAGGAAATGGGCTTTATTTCTATGAAGAGTTGCGAATATTGGTCGAAACTTGCCCTTGAAGTAAAGTACATGATCGCCGCGTGGAAGAAGCGGGACAAAGCGAGAGTATAAAAACCGTTTGGGGAACGCCTTGTAGGTTTTCTTTTCGCCTTCTGCCCGCCCCGCCGCCGCATTCCGGCAACTCGTACAATGTGCGCAATGTCAACACTTCGGGGGCGTTGAACAACAACAACGCGTACAACGGCAACAGGGGCGTGCGTCCGCTTCGGTGGATCACTCGATCGAGTAGGCCACAGGCCGAAAGCAATGTACCACCATCAAAGGAAGGCGTTTCCCGTCCCCTGCTATCCACAGCGGGGACAAATACAGGATTGCCGATACCGGAGCATTGCCCGCGGGTATGGCCGAGGTTACACACGGCAAGGAGATTTTTTGACATGACCGACTTTGAAAAAGTCTATAATTTTGAAAACCTATACCGCGCGTACCGGAAGGCGCGCCGCGGCAAAAGGTGGAAAGGAGCGGCGGCGAAGTTTGAAGTTAATTTGCTGGAAGCCCTGAACCTGTTAAGCGTGCAGTTACAGAGCCATACATACCGGCTTTCGCCCTACAACACATTCAAGGTTTACGAACCGAAAGAACGGGTTGTAATGTCGAACAGCTACAAAGACAAGGTTGTGCAACATGCGCTTTGTGATAATGTACTTGAACCGAGGGTGCGAAGCACCTTCATAAAAGACAATTACGCTTCACAGGTTGGAAAAGGAACGCACTTCGGCCTTGAACGGCTGGAAGGATTTATGCGGAGGTTTTACCGTGTACGAGGTGTTGACGGTTGGGTATTGAAATGCGACATATCAAAGTATTTCTATAATATCAAGCACGACGCGTTAAAATCCTTAATCCGCAAGTATATTTCCGATCCTGATTGCCTTTGGTTGCTGGATATGATAATAGACAGCACCGAAGGCAATGTAGGAATTCCGATCGGCAACCAGTCTTCACAAATATTCGCCCTTCTCTATCTTTCTTCGCTGGATCACATGGTAAAAGAGAAGTTAGGCATAAAATTTTATGGCCGATACATGGACGATTTTTATTTGATCCACGAAGATAAAGAATATTTGCGCTATTGCTGGAAGGAGATTGAAAGACATGTAAACGAATTAGGGCTTTCGCTGAATGCGAAGACAAATATTTACCCGTTGAAAAACGGAATTGATTTTTTGGGCTTCCATTCGTATTTGACCGAAAGCGGCGCGGTGATCCGCAAGGTGCGCCGGAAGTCAAAGAACAACGCCCGCCGCCGTTTAACCAAAATGCGCGGGTTGCTGGAAGCTGGAAAAATCACGCCGGAAAAGGTGGAACAATCCTATAAAAGCTGGCGCGGCCACGCGTCGAAGGGAAATTGCTATCACCTGATCCGGAACATGGATCAGCATTACAACAAATTATTCGGGCAGTACGCCGCCGCGGGCAACCGTGGCGGCGTTGCTGTTTCCGAAGAAAAGGAGGAAGGCAAAGAATGTCGAAAAAGTTAAGCACGCTTGGCGTGGGAACAACCTTTGAAGTGCCCGTAAAGTCGGCTTATCGGTCGTTCTTGGGTGATTATGTCGTTTTCAAAATGGCAGACAAAAACCATTCGGGCTATCCGTCCGGAGCTATTACCCTGATTACCGACAAGATCATAGCGTTGCTTTGTTCCGACGCAAAAGAGCCAAACAACAGCGACAGCAACCGGAGAAGCTACGGCAACAACAGGCACATTCATTCCAATATCCTTCAATGGCTGAACAGTAACGCCGCGGCGGGAAAATGGTACAGCGCGAAGCACGGGCAGGACGCGCCGCCGTCAAGCGCGAATGTATGGGACAATGTAAACCCCTATGACACATGGGCGGGGTTCCTTGCTATGCTTGACGACGATTTTGTAGCGGCACTTATGACAACCACGCTTACCGTTGCCAAAAACACCGTTACAGACGGCGGGAGCTATGAAACCTTCACCGCAAAAATGTTCCTTGCAAGCACAACGGAAGTCGGGCTTGCAAACGAAAACGGGATTGCAGAGGGTTCAAAGCTGGCCTTGTTCAGCGACAACACAAGCCGCCTTGCCTATTGTACGCAAGCGGCCATTGACAAAAGTAATTACGGGAGCGATCCGACGACTTCGCAGGCGTGGTATTGGTGGCTTCGCACGCCGCATTCCGGCCTCTCGTACAGTGTGCGCTATGTCATCACTTCGGGGGCGTTGAGCGGCGACTACGCGTACTACGGCCTCAGGGGCGTGCGTCCGCTTTGTAATTTGAAATCTGATATTTTGGTATCTGATAGCACAAACAGCCGCGGAAACTATGAATTCCAGTGGAACGCCGCACCGAGTACGCCGGACGGAATTTCCGTGCCGGAAAGCTGTTACAGCACGCAGAACATAACCGTAACATGGGGAGCTTCCACCGATCCGGACGGCGACGCGATCACCTATGTTCTGGAACGGTCGGTGAATAACGGGAGCTATACGAAAGTAACGGAAACCGCCGCCCGCACCTTTACGGAAGTCGTTTCTACAAGCTGGAACACGATTAAGTACCGCGTGAAGGCGCGGGACACCTACGGAAACGAAAGTGCGTATGTGACTTCTTCCGCGGTTCCCGTAATTCACAATCAACCGCCCGTCATTTCCGGACAAAACGCCGATCTTGGAACGAAAAGCGGCGACTTCTCTTACAAGTACACCGTGACCGATCCGGACGGCGACACGGTGACAGTGGTTGAAAAGGTGGACGAAACCACCTTGCGGAGCTACACGCCCACGCTTGGAGAAGAAAACACGATGAATGTTACGGGGCACGACTTCACCGCCCTTTCCAACGGCGCGCACACAATCACCATTACCGCAACGGACACCGTGGGAAATAAAGCGGTGCGCACGCTGACCTTCACAAAACAGATCAGCGGATTTGTTATCACGCTGGCCGCACCGCTGGAAGCGCAGGCACAGCCCACGCGCGCAAATGTGAAAGTAACGCGGGAAATTCCAGCGGGCGCAACTTTCAAAGTGGAGGCAACGAACAATCCGTTTGATCCTTCCCCCGCGTGGGAGGATTGCACAAATGCCGTAATTCAGGGCGTGGCGCATGTCTTCGAGAACACAATAAACACCGCCGTTAAATTCGGCATGAATATTCGGGTAACGGTGGAGCGCGGCGACGCTATTTCCGCGTGTTGGGTATCTTCGATCGGGGGGAATTTTGAATGAGCGTGACATACAGACCGGACAAGCCAAACGAAACAGAGGAATTGAAGAAGGAAGTTGAAACTGTGAAGGCGGCGGGCGAAAGCACCGCCGCCCTTCTTTCCCTTTCTTTCAAAGCGCAGATTGTCGCAGACCGCGCCGCGGGAACGAACGCGATCGCCGATGAAATGATCCTTGCGTCAACGGATATTGTGGATTATCCGGAGTATCAGGACAACCACAAATACAAGACAAAAGGCGAAATTATCAGGTGCGACGGCCTTTATTATGAGATCGTCGCGCCGCACACTTCCAACGCCGCCGCGTATCCCGTGCAAACCACCTTTGCATATTACCGTCTTGTCGAGCTGGAACACGCGGGGACGCTTGACGATCCGATACCATATCCGGAAACCGCGGGGATCGTCGTAAATGTGGTTGAGGGGCTTTATTACAGCTACAAAGGCGCGCTATATCTGGCGAAGGCCGATATGCCGAATTGCGTTTACCCGCCCGACACGGCGGGTTTGTGGCAATGGGAAAAGGTGTAAAGGTGGTGAAAACATGGAACAGATTTTAACGGTACTTTCGGCGGTTAGTACCGTTTGCGCAATCGCCTTCGGCTATGCCGCCTTCGCCCGCAATAAGAAGAGCGACACAGCGAACGAAGCAAAGAGCGACGCAACGGTATTAACAGAGATCGGATATATCAAAGGCGGCATTGATGATATTAAGGCCGAACAGCGGGAACAGCGGAAGACGAACACGGAGTTTGTAGAACGGCTTGTTGCCGTTGAAGCGTCCGCAAAGCAGGCGCACAAGCGAATTGACACGCTGGAACGCGCACACGAAGAATAATAGCGAAGGAGCGAAAAACAATGGCAGTTATGAAAGCAAGTGAATTTGTTGCGAAACTGAAAGATGTTGCGCAGAATTACAAAACCCTTTATGTCATGGGGTGCTTTGGTGCGCCTCTGACGGGCGGCAATGTATCGCGGTATTGCAATAACCACGCATACAACAAGCAGGCCGCCCGAACGAAGATGATTAAGGCCGCCGCAAACCAGAACCCGCCTGTTTTCGGGTTCGATTGCGTATGCCTGATTAAAGGCATTTTGTGGGGCTGGCGCGGCGACGCGTCCAAAACCTACGGCGGCGCGTCCTATGCCGTGAACGGCGTTCCGGATATTGGCGCAGATACCATGATTACAAAGTGCAAGGGCGTTTCAACCAACTTTTCCAATGTGGAGGTTGGCGAAGCCCTTTGGTGTAGCGGGCATATCGGCGTTTATATCGGCGGCGGGCTGGCCGTGGAGTGTTCCCCCGCCTTTGAAAACGATGTGCAGATCACGGCAGTTAAAAACATGGGGACAAAGAGCGGGTATAACGCCCGCACATGGACGAAGCATGGCAAACTTCCGTATATCGAATACGACAACGCTGCCCCCGTTCAGCCGGACAAACCGGACACCGGAGCGAGCGCAGGCGGCGCAATCAAGGCCGGAAGCGTCGTGCGTGTGAAGCAGGGCGCGAAGACCTACACGGGCGGCGGGCTGGCCTCTTTCGTGTATGAACGCGATCATGTCGTTTCGGAGCTGAACGGCGATCGCGCCGTTATCACCTACGGCGGCGTAACCGTGGCCGCCGTGCGCGTTTCCGATCTTGTTCTTGCAGATGGAAGCGGCGCGGGCGGCACAATCAAGGCCGGAAGCGTCGTGCGCGTAAAGCAGGGCGCGAAGACCTACACAGGCGGCGGGCTGGCCTCTTTCGTGTATGAACGCGATCATGTCGTTTCGGAGCTGAACGGCGATCGCGCCGTTATCACCTACGGCGGCGTGACCGTGGCCGCCGTGCGCGTTTCCGATCTCACGCTTGTAAAGGAGTAACAAATATAAACACCGACAAAAAAGAAAGCGAGGCTTTGAAAAATGGATAACATGGTAATTGTTCTTGTGGTTGTGGCCGTCGTCGCGGTCGTTTTCGTGGGGCTGATCGTGCTGATCCCCTATCTGGTAAAGAAGGGGATCAATGTTTCCGGCATATTGACCGGAACGACAACCGTTCTTGACACCGCGGATCATGTGGTCGATACCCTGCAAGAGTTCTTCCCCGAAGTTCCCGTAATCACTGTTATTGACAAGGTGATTGGGTGGGCGCAGAAGGCGACAGAAGCCGCCGAACAGCTCTATAAAACAAGCAAAATTGAAGAGGGACAGCGCAAGGAAGAGGCAACAAAACTTGTCTATCAGTTTATCGAAGCGGCGGGAATTGAAATCGACGACGATTTGAAGAAGATTGTTGACGGTGCGATCGAAGCCGCCGTTTTTGCGCTTCCAAAGACGCATACCGATACAGCGCAAGCCCTGAATACCTAATTGCCATTGCGCCGCGCGCGGGTTTACTCCTTTACCGCCCGCGGCTTGATAGAGGCGGCGGCCACAAGCCGCCCGCCTGATACACGAAGCCCCCGCTTCCGCTGAACCGCGGCGGCGGGGGCTTATTTCATTACGGGAGGTTTTACGCATGAGTGAACAGAGAAAAACCACAGGCACGCGCAAGCGCGCGCCGAAGAAGGATACAGAGAACAAAACCACGCGCACGCGGAAAAAGGTTGCCGAAGAGCAGGCCGCGCCCGTCCAGCAGAACGAGGAAGCCGCGCCGGATAGCTTGAAGGCCGAAGAGGAACAAACCGCCCGTGCGCCGGAACAGATGGCGGGAAAATCGGAGCATGACGGCGAAAAGCCGGAACAGACACCGCCCGCGGCGGGTTCCTTTGAGGTTGCCCGCGTGCTGAAAGTGACAAAACCCCTTATGCGCGGCGACGATGTGAAGGCGTTGCAAACGGCCTTGATCGAACGGAATTACCATTGCGGCACCAACGGAGCCGATGGGACATACGGAAGGTTGACAGCTTACGCCGTGCGGTGCTTTCAAGCGTCAAAAGGCTTGATTGTCAACGGGCGCGCGGACAGGTACACGATCGCCGCGCTTGGCGGTACATGGAAAGAGTAACAGAATATAGAGAAGCCCCCACGCTGGCCGCTTAATGGCTGGCGTGGGGACTTTTTGTCGTTTTGCGGGGTTTACTCATTCCGGAAACGCAATGTTATTTCCGCACCGTAGTTCTGGCCTTCGCCGCCGCCGTAAACTTCTATGTTTACGATCCCGTCGAGGCGGGAAAAATTGTCGCTTACATAGTCGGCTTGTTCGGCAGGAATATTCCCGATTTGATCGCCGTTGACATAAACACCGAAAGCGGGTTTGCCTTCCCATTCTTCCCGTTGCAAGGTCAATTCCATTGTGCCCTTGTCGAAAGGTTCGTCTTTGAAGTGAATTTTTCGCAAGATGGCTTGACGGCTTTTGCGCCCGTTCTTGAAGGTAACGCCCGAAACCTTCACGGAAAGAAATTCAAAAGCGGGCTTTGTTTCGCTTGCGGTCGAAGAAACGAACGGCGGCGCGGTGGGAGCTGGCCGGACGGTCGGTGCGACACCGTACGGCGCGCATTTTTTACACGGGGAAAGGCCGCGTTTCTTTGCGACAGAAAGCGGGATATATTGCGGTTTTCTCATTCCGGAACAATGCGCGTTCGTGTGATACTTTGTGCCGCCCTCTTCAAAATAGACCTTTGTTTCCTTTGCCGCGTCCACAGCCGCGCACCTTTCTTCTTTCTTGCCACGCCCAAACATTGACAAGGCAGAGGATAAAAACGATTGTTTCATAGTTTGAATAGCTCCTTTCGTGTGCTTAAATTATGGCAACAAGGAAAGAATACTTTTTGCATTCTGACCTTTAACACAATTATGCAAGAATTTTATGTTAAAGTCAAGAAAAGTGCTGATGTTTAGCACAACGAGAGGGGCGCGGGTGATCGTGGGTGAAGATATACGACTATAAAGGACGGAAAAATATATGTGGCGACAGAGTGCGGGAAGCGCGGCAAAAGAATAGGTTTACGCAAGAGGCGTTAGCCGCGAAACTGCAAATAGAAGGCGTGACAATGGAGCGGGACAGCCTTTCCAGAATTGAGATCGGAACGCGGTTTGTTACCGATTACGAATTAAAAGTGCTTGCTAAAGTGTTGGGCGTGTCCCCTCTTTGGCTTCTTGACGATGAAAACGAATGAAGCGGCGGGAATTTCCCGCCGCTTTTGCTATTTTTCGCAATTATTTTTTGAAAAGCTATTGACTTTATACGGCAAATGCCGTATAATAAAATCACAGGCAAGGGGAAGCCGAGTAAAACGAAAGGAGAAGACAACACCACCGGAAAGGGGGTGCGAAGATTGACCGAAGAGCAAATAAAAGAACTGCTTGAACTTCTTAAAAAGGCTTTGGAGAGTGAAACGGTGGAGCGTATCACAATCAGCATAAAGCCAAACAAGAAGAACAAACAGTCCTAACAGATACGGCGGCGGGTATCCCCGCCCGTTGCCTTTATTATAACCGATAAAACACGAAAATGTCAAGGGAGGTTCGGCGCGTGGATATTAGCGTTAAAATAGCATATAGAAACGAGAAATTGCAGGCCGCGCGGCTGGCGGCTGGTATGTCACAATCACAGCTTGCGGCGGCGGCGGGAATTTCCGTGCGTATCCTGCAAGACTACGAAAGAGGCGCGCGGGATATTAACGGGGCAAAGTTGGCGACACTATTAAAAATTTGCAACGCCCTTGAATGTAGCTTGCGGGATATTCTCACCGATCCGGCCACGCTGGAAGGGCTGGACGAATACGACAAAAGAAGGAGTTAATTTCAGGCGCAGGGGGCGGGAAACCGCCCCTTGTTTTTGTTTATAGGGGGCGTGGAGCATGGGGCATTGTTTTAGCCATTTGACAAAGGCAGACCGTTACAAGATCGAAGCGTTATTGAATAACGGCCATTCGGCAAAGGAGATCGCCGCGGAAATTCATGTGCATATCAGCACTATTTACCGCGAAGTAAAACGCGCCCGCATGGTTCACCGTAATTCGGATTGGACGGAGGAAGAAAGGTATAATCCGGACGAAGCACACAGGCGATACCGTGAAAACCTTTCGGAAAAAGGCGCGCCGCTGAAAATTGGCCGTGATTACGCCCTTGCGGAATATCTGGAAAGAAAAGTGCTTGAAGAAGGCCGATCCCCCGCCGCCGCACTTGCCGACATTGCTTTAGAGGGGCTGGAATTCAAAACCACAATTTGCACAAGCACCTTTTACGGCTACATAACAAAGGGTGTGTTTCTTATGCTGACAAACAAGGATTTGCCGGAAAAGGCAAAACGAAAGCGGAAATATCGCAAAGTGAAGACGGCCAAACGCGCCCCACGCGGGAAGAGCATAGAAAAACGCCCCGGGAGAAATGAACTGCACCCCATTTGTTAGACAGTATGATATACTATCTAACAGATGGGGTGATTTATTATGTCAAGAGGAAAACCAAACAAACGATACACGCCGGAATTCAAGAAGCTGGTCGTAG
>NZ_JAHLPO010000029.1:0-27856 GCF_018917925.1 Intestinimonas sp. MSJ-38
CAGCGGGGCGCCCCGCCCTTGAGAAGTGCAAAAAGCCACGCACAGGTCGCGGCTTTTTGCGGATTGATAGGGGTAGGGCGGACGACCCTTTTCGTTATATAGGTTTTTCGACAGTCTGAGGCCTGTGCAGAGCAAACTCTCTCTGCACAGGTCTTTTTTTATTCATAAAGTGCCAGGGTCTTTTCCAGATGGCTTTTCAGCCGCTTTAATACCCACTGAGGCTCCAGGATCTGGGCTTCTTCCCCAAAGCCCAGCACCCAGGAGAAAAACTGGGGACTGACGGCCACCGAAAGCCACACGGTGAAATGATCTTCCCCGTCCCGCCGTATGGGTACATCCTTGCCGAACCGGTCCACCACCACCCCGGCCAGGTGATTGGCAAACCGAAGCCGCACCTGCGCTTCCTCCCCGCCATACATTCCGAACACCTGACGGGAATAAACCGCCATATCGAACTTCTGGAATTGCTCCGCACCATCCCGCTTTTCTTGTTCCAGGCGGATACCCTCCATTTTGTCCACCCGGAAATGCTTGATCTTCTGCTCCGGCGTGTCATAGGCCACCAGGTAGTAATTTTCATCGTCCCAGGTGAGGGCCCAGGGGCTGACCTGGTACCGCTCTCCCTCCCGGCGGAACCGGCGGGCCACCGTATCCTCTCCAGCCTCTCCCACTGCCCACTGGAAATAGCGAAAACTGATCTGTTTGCCTTGGGCGATGGCCTGATGCAAGGCATCAATATTATAATAAATGCTTTCATTCATGGTCTTGATCCGGTTTGCCACATAGACCTGACGCTGGAGGGTCTGGGCCTGATACACGCTGGCCAGGCTTTCCACCTTGCCGATCAGCTCCCGGGATTTTTTGGCGGTGATAAATCGGGAGGACTGGACGGCATCCACCAGCAGTTTCAGCTCGGCCACCTCAAACAGGCGGGAGCCTACCCCATAGCTTCCCCGCCCCTGGGGGGAGATCACATCCAGGCCATAAACCTGCAGGGTTTCCAGATCGTCATAGAGGCTCTTCCGCTCGGCGCTGACGCCCCATTCTTCCAGCTTCTGGGCCAACTGGGCGATGGTCAGCCCGTGATCCTCATCGGTTTGCTCCAGCAGGATTTTCATCAGATAGAGCAGCTTGAGTTTTTGTCCGGAACGCTTGGCCATACTTTATCCTCCTTCCACTGGATGCGGGGCGGTCTGTCCAGCCGGGTATACCGGGTGGCGGTACGCAACCCGCCCTCCACACAGGAAACGCTTTGCTGGCCGGTATAGCCCAGGGCTTCCTTAAAAACAAAGCCCCAGAATGCCCCCATGGCCTGCTTTTCCTCCCGGCTCAGCTGGCCCAGCTGTTCTCCCCACAGACGCATATGCACCCGGGCCGGTGGGATTCCCATCACATCGTTGCAAAACTGATAATGGCTCAGCATTTCTCCATTTTCTGCGGTCTCCATCAGCGAATCCCACAGCTTTCCCGACCCAGGAAAGGAGGCAAAGCGGCGGTATTTCCGGGAAAAATCCCGGCGGATGATTTCCCCGATCTCCTGCACCGTTATGGTTTTCTGTTCTTTATCCATTTTCTCCATCCCCTTTCCTTTTCCAATAGAGTGCGGCGCACCAAAGTCCCGCCGAAGGGAGAGAGGTCTCCCCATCCAGCAGAGCAAATAATTTTTCCCCCTGCTTTTGCATACAGTCCACCATCCGGCGCTGGTGCTCCGGCAGACGGTCCAACGGAAGCCTTCCCAGATCGGCCCCTTCTTCATTCAAAAGGGGCAAAGTTTCTCCCTCCGCTGGCCGGGGCGGACGCAGCAGCACCAGATCCAGAAACAACCCGCCAAAGCGCCGGGGCCGCTTCCTTCCCAGCCCGTCCATCTGCCGCTGAATCACCATGCGCATCAGCTCTTCTCCCACCCGACTGGTGTAAGGTGGGACGGGATAGCGCCGCTCCACCGGGGTCTTTTTCTGTTTCCGGGCCAGCGCCCCCAGAGCCTGCCGTCTCTCCTGGGGCAGAAGGGCCAGCAGCTCTTCCAGCACCCTTCCCCCTTTGCCCTCCGCAAAGGCCCAGGCGGCCAGTTTTTCCGTCAGGCTCTGCCAGCTTTCCCGTTGTTCTGCCAGCGGGCTTTGACGGTAGCTTTCCAGCAGCATCCTGGTCTCGTCCCTTCCAGCGGATACACAGCCTTTCAGCAAAAGCAGACAAAATTCTGCCGGTGCACAGGAGGTCATTACCTGCCGGGCCAAGGGCAGATCTTGCAGCAAGGCCCGGGCCACCGGCTCTTCCTCTTCTGGGAAAAGTCGTTCCGCCACATCCAGTGTCAGCTCCCAAGCCGCCCGCTCCTCTTGTAGCTGGGAGGAATAGGTGCGCAGCATCTGGAGCCACTGCTCTTGAGCCTGTGCTTCTCCCTCTTCTAGGGCGATCCACCGGAGGATCTCTCCGGGAGACCAGGGAGCTTTCTGCAAAATCTTCTGCCACTCCCCAGGCGACGGCACCGGCCAGCGGCTTTCCTCTGCTCCCACCTGGATGGGCACCAACACCCGCTCTTCTTTCAATTCCTGGGCCAATGAACCTCCACCTCCTTTTTGCCGTAATTTCCCAACCGCAGCCGCCCGGTGAGCAAAATGCCTTCCTCCAGCAAAACTGCCGGAATGGCATTGTATTCCCTGGGAAGATAGCCGATCCTCTGTCCATTCTCCCGCAAAACGGCCACCGCTTTGGGATCAAAGGGATTGTCCGGCTCCCTTTTGAGGATCAGCTCCTCTCCCTCCCACAGCGCCAGATGTTCTCCGCCCGGGATATAGGAAAAGCCCCGCAGCGCCAGAACATCCAGCAGCGGGCCTTCTTCCCGCTCCTGTTCCTGCTCTGGCCCTTCAGGGCTTTGCTTATTTCTTTTTCCGGCCCGCAGCCAAAGGAGCAGCGCCAGCAGGGCGATGACGGCCAGCAAGATTCCTTCCAGCACGGGTACCTCTCCTTTCAGCAGGCCACGCCCATCTCCCGCAGATCCCAGCGGGCCTCCTCCATGTTGTCTGCGGAAAAGAGAAACCGTCCGCTGAAATCATAGACTTCGATGTGACCGTTTTTATATTCCATGGTATATTCCATTGAGAAAGCCCTCCTTTTTCTGCAAAAAACAGTTTCTTTTACTGTTTTCAGTATAGCAGGCTTTCTGTCCCATAAAACGGACAACGGCTTTCTCTTGCTCTTGTTTCACTCCCCAGTATACCCTCTTCTTATGGATTCCGCCAGCCCCTATTTTGGAAAAGAAAAAGGCCTCCGCCAAAAAGGCAGAGGCCCAAAAGACTAATTTCTTATTTGTTCAGCATCACCTGGAGGATGGTGGGGTCCAGCTGAGGCACACCTTTGTTGGAAAGCAGGCCCACGCCCCGGATGGTTTCTTCCACATCCTTGCACACAATGCCCTCTTTTTCGGTGGGTGAGATGTCCTGCATGGCCAGGGTGGCACAGAGCACGGCCGACTGGATGCCGGTGGCGATCTTGAGAGCACAGGTGGTCTTGGCGCCGTCACAGATCATGCCCATGTGGTTGGCCAGCATGGACTGGATGCCTCTTTCGATCTGGGGCAGCTTGCCGCCCATGAGGTAGATCATGGCGCAGCAGGAGCCGGTGCCGCCGGCGATACCGCTGCCACACAGGGGGGACAGACGGCCGATATAACTCTTGATATGAACGGTGATCAAATCGCTGAGAGCCAGGGCCCGGGCCAATTCTTCATCGCTCTTGCCCAGCTTCTCCGCCAAAGCAGTGGCGGCCACTGTGCAGGAAATACCCTGGTTGCCGCTGCCGCCGGTGGTCATCACCGGCATGGGGCAACCGTCCATACGGGCATCGGAAGCCGCAGCCGCAGCGGCCACAATATCACCGCCCAGAGTAGGCTGCATCAGACCGCCCAGCGCGCCACTGAAGGCTTTGCCTACCCGCAGTCCATAATCGCCCCGCAGGCCTTCCTGGGAAACAGCACGGTTCATCTTGGCTCCTTCCAGCAGGAAGGAAATTTCTTCAAAGGGGATGGTTGTGGCAAATTCATAGATTTCTTTTACCGACATCTCCACATGGTCGTCTGCTTCTTCGCTGGCGGCCACTTCTTTTTTCAGGGAAGCTACGCCGTCTTTCTCGATGAGCACCACATTGGTGTGGGATTTGACGATGATGCACCGGCCGGTATGTCCGCCGCCCTGCACCACCGCTTCGATGTACAGACGCTCTGTGGTATCCTCTTTCAGGGAGACCTTCAGGATCTTCTTCTCCAGCAGCGCTTCGGCCTGCTGAAGCTGCTCTTCTGTCATTCCATTGAGGATCTCCAATTTCTTGTCCGACCGGCGGATGACGGCGCCCAAAAGAGCCGCGATGTCGATGCCGGTACGGCCTGTGCCCGGAATGCCCACCCCCAAGGCGTTTTTGACGATGTTACCGCTGAGATACAGCTGAATGCTTTCGGCCGGCCCTTCCAGCTGCTCGGCGGCGATGGATACGCCATACGCCACAGCGATGGGCTCGGTACACCCTTGGGCAGGTGCTACTTCTTTTTGCAACACTTCAATGTACTTATGCATGATTATCCCCTTCATTCATTTGATCCCCGGCATAAAGCCGTTTTTTGTCCAGTGTCTAGACTTAATTGTATCAAAGCCCCAAGGCAATGTCAAAACATTCCCGCTCTGCTACGATAAAATACACAAACAAAGTCACGGCCAGCAGGTCGGCACTGCCGCCCGGACTGAGATTTTTTTCAGTAAACAGACTGTCCAGCCGGAACAATCCTTCTTCCAGCGCCTGCTCGTCCTGGCATTGCTCCAAAAGAGCGGCGGCCTGCTGCTGCACCAGATACAGGCCTTCTTCCCCACCCCGGTGAAGCAGGTTGGTATCCTCCGTGTGGGCCATCAGAGCGCAAAGGGCCTGAGCGCAGGCCCCATTCCAGCTATAGCCCCGGCCCAAAGCCTTCGTTAGCTGGGGAAGGCCCCACTGCCGCACCTGAGGAAAGCCTTGGGCCGCCTGGCCCCGCACTCCCAGAACACCACTTCGTTGATAAAAACGCCGCCCGGCGGTGTCCGCTCCCTGTTTCTCCAAGTCATTCAAGGCCGGACGGGCGATCTGCCCTGCCAGGGAAAGCAAAGCCTCTTCGTCGATCGCCACTCCTTCTCCCAGCAGCCGTCCGGCCCCGGCACACAGAATGCCCAGGGAAAAGATGGCTCCTTTGTGGGTGTTGACCCCTTTTGTAACCCGAGCCATCTGCTCTTCTGCCCGCAGCCCCAAAGGACGGATGCGGAACAAAAGCTCCTCCGGTGAGCCCTGGAACAGCGCCCCTTCCCGGGCGCAGGCGGCAAAATAGTCTCCCAGCACAGCGGCGCTGTCCAAAAAGGTAAACCGGTCCATATCCCGGTGGGCGCCATTGTTCTGTCCATCCACCAGCCCCGGCTTGGGGGTACAGCACACCTCATGAAGCAGCGCCCGCTGGGCACAGGCGCCGCAAAAAGCCCCTATCTCCCAGGCTAGAGCCTGCTTCATTCGCCGGTGGACTTCTTCCACCACCTGGTCAAGGCCGTGAGCCCGGCTGCGGCCGCACTCCGCTGCAGGCCGGGGGCAAAGCAGGCATTGCCGCTCCTCCCTGCCCAGCTCCTGCCGGGAAACCTTCTCCCCCGTTCCATAGAGCACATCCGCATCCCACAATCTGCCCAAAGGCTCTTGCTCTTCCAGAAAGAGGGCCGCTTCCTTGATCTTCCGCGGCTGCCCTTCCACCCGGAGAAAATACTCGATCCCCGCCGGAGTGGTGTATTCCTTTTCTTCCAGCAAGGGAAATCCCCAGCCTGAAAGCTGCCGCCGCAGGGCCTTGGCTCCCTGTCGGGCGCTCCAATCCCCCAGAGGGAAGCGTTTGCAAGGGCCGGGCATATTCAGGGTGAGCACCACCAAAGTACCCCCTCTTTTCAGCCACTCTTTCTGACGCTGGGCCCGCTCCTCCCGGCTTTGCAGCACTTGCTCCAAAGTGGGATGTGGCCCTTCTGTCCAGACTTTGTTCACCGGCTCTCCCCCGCTTTCCGGGCAATGTCCTGCCCCACCGGGCTTTGGAGGAATTCCCAGGTAGTATCGGGCACCAGGGCTCTCACCTCATCCAGTTTTCCTTCGACCAGAAGAGCCCGCACCCGGGATGCGCTGATGGCCGCTCCCCCTTCTTCCTTCCGGGGGATCTCCACTACCTGGATGCCAAACCGGGGGAGGATCTCCTGCATCTGCTTGTTATACAGGGCAGTGATGGGACTGAAAGGCTCCTGGCCCACAAACCGGCAGCGGATGTCCAGGGCCGGGGCAAAGTGCTGGCCAAAGACCACCAGGTCCAGCTGCCCCCCTGCCCCCTTTTCGATCTGCTCTTCCTTGAGGAAATAGGTGGGGAAGGTGGCTGAGGAAATGAGATAATCGGAAGTGGGATGCACCAGCACATTGGGAAGGTGGGCCGTTCCTTTTTTCACCAGCTCCATACGCACATCGGCGGGAAACAGGCTGGCGTCCTCTGAAAGGACAAAAAGATGCAGGGTGTCACAGGCTTTGGCCGCCTGCTCGATCAGATACTGGTGTCCCAGGGTAAAGGGGTTGCAGTTAGCCACCACCGCCCCCTGGCTCCCCTGGCCCCGGGCAAGAGAAGCCACAAAGGAATCAATGCCGTCCCTTTTGTTTTCCATCAGCAGAATGTCCTCGGTGCGGCTGATCTCATAAAAGCCAAACTCCAGAAACATCTGCTTGTTGTGGGGCTTTGTAAAGAGGAACAAATGCTGCTGATTCTGCTGGAACGCCTGGGAGCGCAAGGTGGAAACCACGGTGGCCGTCAGGCCCTCGCCCCGCCACTTTTCGTCCACCGCGATGCATTTGAGCACATTTTTCTCCAGGGAACCGGTGGCAGCCACCTCTCCCTGCCGATCATACAGAACTGCGGTGTACTGGATGCCCTTGTCATAGCGCAGTCCCTGGCGGGAAAGAAATTCCTCCACCCGGCGGCGCACCACACCTTTCAGCCCGCCCTCATAGGTCTCCTGCAAAAAATCACCCTGCACGGCCTTTGTCCTCCTTTTTCCGATAGAAAGGGCCCCATGAAAGAATGGCTTCCATGGGGCGCTTTTTCTGTTTGATTACTGTTAGTCCACGCTCTTGATGGTGTCCAGCAGACTGCCGTCCCGATAGAGCACATTGGCCACCACTTTGTCTCCCAGATGGATGGGCTTGGGAGTGCCGGTGAGCTCTTCGGCAATGCGCTTCAGGTCCTGGATCTCCACAATGGGCAGACCGGCCTTGACGAGCCGCTCCTTCAGCTCCTGCTGACGGGGGTTGACGGCAATACCACGCTGGGTCACCAGCACATCAATGGTGCTGCCCGGGGTGGACACGGTGAGCACCCGATCCACCACAATGGACAGGCGGGCCCGGGTGAGGGGGGCGATGATCATGGCCATCTTGGCCCCGGCGGCGGTGTCGCTGTGGCCGCCGCTGCCGCCCATGATATAACCGTTGGAATCGGTGTGCACATTCACATTGAAGTCGGTGTCGATCTGGGTAGCGCCCAGGATGACCACATCCAGGCTGTCCACGGCGCTGGAGCGCACCGAGGGGCTGGCATAGTGGGAAGCGGTGACTTCCCGGTGACGGGGATTGGTGCGGATGCTCTCCACAGCGCCCAAATCAAAGCACTGCACATCCAGCAGCGCCTCAAAGCAGCCGGCGTTGAGCATGTCCACCATATAACTGGTGATGCCGCCCAGGCCATAGCTGCCCTTGATGCCCTTTTCCAGCATGATGTCCTTCAGGTATTTGGCCGCGGCCAGAGAAGCACCGCCGGCACCGGTCTGGAAGCTCATGCCGTCTTTCAGCAGGCCGGAATGTTCGATGACTTTGGCGGCATACTGAGCCATCACCAGGCCCACCGGATCACGGGTGATCTTGGTGGTACCCGAAACGATGCCCGCCGGGTTGCCGATGCTCTCCACCTGCACCACATAATCCACATAGGTTTCGCTGATGGAGAAATCAGCCAAAGGATAGGGCACCAGGTTGTCGGTGATGACGATCACTTTTTTGGCATACATGGCATCGGCAAAGGCATAGCCCAGGCTGCCGCAGGCCGATTTGCCGTATTTGCCGGAGCAGTTGCCCATGGTGTCGGAAGTGGGCGCTGCCACAAAGGCCACATCAATGGGGCTGCGGCCCTGCTCGATGTCGCTGGGGCGTCCGCCATGGGAGCGGAAGGTCACCGGCTTATCCAGCACGCCGTGGGAGATGGCCCGGCCCACCACGCCGCCGATGTAGTCGGCTTCCAGACCAGTGACCACATGGTTTTTGATGTGCCCGATAAGGGGCTCATGGGTGTCGAACACAGAGGACGCATTCACATTCAGGTCTTTGATCCCCAGATCGGCCACAGCGTCCATGACCATGTTGAGCACATAATCACCGTTGCGCAGATGATGGTGGAAGGAGATCGTCATGCCGTCTTTCAGCCCGGCCAGCTGGATTGCCTCCTTGATGGAGGAAACCACTTTGGAATTATTCATCGATGAGCACCCCCATTGCTTTTGCCATTTCCAGAACCTGACGGGCCCGTGTGACGATGGGCGCGTCGATCATCTTGCCCCGCAGGGACACAACGCCCTTGCCCTGCTCCTTGGCCACCCGGATGGTCTCCATCACTTCCTGGGCGTATTCAATATCGGCCTGGGTGGGGCTGAAGATCCGGTTGATATCGGCCACATGGCGGGGAGAGATGGAGGATTTGCCGGTGAAGCCCAGTGCTTTGGCAAAGGCGGCATCCTCCCGCAGGCCCTCGTCGTCATTCACATCGGTGAAGGGGGTATCATAGCAGTCCACCCCGGCGGCCCGGGCGGCCACCACCATACGGCTGCGGCTGTAGAAGATCTCCTTGCCTTCCTTGGTGCGCTTGCACTGGAGATCGGCGGTCAGATCTTCGCCGCCCAGCAGCATGGCCGCCACACGGGGACAGCTGCTGGCGATGGCATAGGCGTTTTCGATACCCAGAGCGGTTTCGATCAAGGGAATGAGCTTGACTGTGCCCACTTCCATACCGTGCTTCTTCTCCAGCTCGGTCATGTAGGCGTCCACCACCAGCACATCCTGTGCTGTGCTGATTTTGGGCGGCATGATCAGGTCCGGACGCAGAGGCAGGATCTCATCCAGGTCCTCTTTCCAGAATGTAGTATCAATGGAATTGATGCGCACGCACACTTCGCACTTATATTTCAGAGTTTTGATGGCGTTGCGCACCAAAATACGGGCGGCGTCTTTTTCCGCAGGAGAAACGGCGTCCTCCAGATCCAGAATGGCGGCGTCCGCGCCCAGAATATCTGCATTGAGCAGCATACCGGGGTTGTTGCCCGGCATAAAGATCATACTTCTTCTCACTGGTCCCGCTCTCCTTCCCCACGCCGGATGGCGGTTTCCACCCGGGCCCGGATGACGCATTCCACAGCGCCTTTGTCATTGAGGGATACATGGGCGCCCTTGACGCCGTTTTCCTCCAGCACCTGCCGGACTACCCGCTCGATCTCCTCGCCGAACTGCTGCGCTACCACCGATTCGATCTGCACCGCGATATCCGATGCCGGTTTGATTTCCACATAGACATCGCTGGATTCCATGGTGCCGGCCACAGCGGCTTTTTTGATCTCCATTTCCGCGATCACACCTTTCTTCTATTATCCGGGGACAAAAGTCCCGATGGGTTCCCGTAAATTTTATTATACACCTCCCTTTTGCCGGGTACAACTTCCCAGAAGAGACAAAAGGGTATTTTCCCGCAAGCATACCGGTATACTTGTATACAAAAGGTTATTTTTTCTCCATCATCCACCGGATGGCCTTGCAAAGCCGTTCACTGACTCCATCAAAATGGCCCCCTTCGTTCCATTCCAATGTACAAGGGGCGATGAGCTGCGCTTCCAAAACTGCAATGGCCCGGCGGGTATTGTCTCCCACCTGACGCATCAAGGGATGGCGGCTCTTTTCCTCCTTGTTGCCCAAAGAGAGATAGACCCGGGTGTCCCTGCATCGCGGCACCGTTTTTTCCATATAGTCCAGGAACCCTTCAAACCACAGCGAACCGGAAACGCTGGCTAAGGCGCTGAAAGCTTCTGTCTGATAAAGGGCATAGAGAGTGCTCAGTCCCGCCAGAGAGTACCCGGCCAAAGCCCGGTTTTCCCGGCCAGGGAGCAAAGGCAATCTTTCTTCACACTCCTGCAGAATGGGTCCCGCAAGATCCCGGAGATACTCGCTCCCGCCGCCGGTAAAGGCCGGAGTCTTTCGGCTGAGGGCGGGAGCAGCCCAGGGGGAAAACTCCTCCTCCCAGCTTTTTGGGGTGACTGCAATCAACACAAAGGGAAACAAGGTCTTTCCCATCTCCCCTTCCAGCGCCTGTTCCAGCTGAGGCAGACGGTCTTTCAGGCTGTCGCCGCCGCTGAGATATACCGCCTTTCCCTTTTCCCCCGGCGCAAAGTCGGGAAGGCCCGCTGCACACTGCCGCCCAGCGGCTATAAAGCTTTTCCACTTCACCAGCACAGCCCCCTTTCCCGCAAAAAGGGCAGAATGAGCCGGGGGAATTCCTCCGGATGGCGACACCATCGGTCGGCCCGGATCTGCTCCCGCTGCCCCTGCCGCAACACTTCCACCCACTCACTGTCTTCCAGCTCCTTGCGCTGCCACTGCTCCAGAGGGGCGGCGGCCATCTCTTCCACCTCTTCCCCTGGAGCAAACACCGGATGAGGGCACAAATACAAAAAGACCCTGGCCGCTTCCCGGTCCAGCGTCTCTTCTTTTTCCCACAGATCTTCCCGCCAAAGACCCAGGTCGATCAGGTCTTCCTTTTGCAGACAAAGTCCGATCTCCTCCCGGATCTCCCGCAGGATGGCCTCTTCCGGCTCTTCTCTGTGGGCGATATGCCCTCCTACAGCGATGTCATAATACCCGGGGAAATCCGCCTTGTCCTTTGCCCTTTTCTGAAACCAGATCCATACCCCATCCTCCCGGGGCGAGATCACCCAGCAATGGGCCACCAGATGGCGCAGGCCCTGGGCATGGGCCTGGGAACGGGGAGCCACTCCCACCGGTTCCATCTGGTCATTGTACACCGTCAGCATCTCCTCAGCCATGGATTACCACCCCTTCTTTTCAAAATCCCGGAAGAGCAAACTGGGCTGAATATCCCGGTTGTTCTGGTATTTTCCCTCTCCATAAGGGACATAATCCCCCTCCAGGGTGTGATAGTAGATCTGACAGATCTCCACATTGGGATAGATCCGCAAAGGTTGGACGCAGAAGATCTCCAAAGTCCAGTAACCGGCAAATCCCACATCCCCGAATCCGGCTGTCACATGGATGAAAAGCCCCAGCCGTCCCACCGAAGACCGGCCTTCCAGCATGGGCACATATCCCTCTGTGCGGGTGTATTCCGCCGTCCGCCCCAAGTACAGCTTTCCCGGCTGGAGCAGCAGCCCCTCTTCCGGAATCCGGATCCGGTGAGCGGTGTTTTCCCGCTTCATGTCCAACTCTTGGTTGTCATATACCAACAATTCGTTATGAAGCGTTAAATTATAACTATTTGGATTGACTTTCCGGGGATCAAAGGGATCGATGATGATCTCTTTCCCCATCTTCTTTTGGATCTCCAAGCCGGAGAGAATCATTTCTTTGCTCCTTTCCCTTACAGCATGGCGGCCAGCATCATGCTTCCTCCCACAAGACAGAGGAGGGAGATCACAAACAAACACAGCGCCAACACGCCCGGCCCCACCGGGGGCTTGACAGCCATCCGGTCATGGCGGGAGTCATAGAAAGCAGACACCCGCTCCGAGGGCTGAAACTGCTCCCAGTTGGTACCAAAAGCCGATTCCAGTCGCTTGTTTTCCCCTTCCCACTGAAACTCCAACAGGGGAAAATAGAGAGGACGGCCCCGGGCATCCCGGCGGCGCACATTTTCCACCACCTTGGCCTGCACCGCCTGTACTCTCCGGCGGTTGCGCCGCCAGAAAAGCCACACCATCAAAGAGATGAGCAGCAGCAAAGCGGAACATCCCAGCAGAAAAAATCCCACAAACCCTTTCATTCTGCCACCTATTTTTTCGGGCGCAGCGGGCGGCGGTGACCCTTTTCATCCACAACCACGGTGCTGTTCAACTGGGCTGCCAGGTTCTTTTTCACGCTCTCCACATATTCCATCCGCAGAGCCTGGCGCTCCTGCTGTTCTTCCTCTGTCAGCTCCCGCTCCCGGGAGATGCGGGTCAGTTCATTGATCCGCTGTACTTTTCTCTCATCCATTTTATTCCCACTCCTTCCACACATCGGGCTGATAGCCCACTGTCGCCTTTTTGCCGTTGCGGACAATGGGAGTCTTGAACAGCCCGGGGTTTTCCAGCAGGGCCTGCTCGATGTCCTCCATCCGCTCCAGGTAGGCAATATGCAGTTCTTCGTATTCCCGGCTCTTTTCGTCCAACAGTGGTTTCAGTCCTCCCACCGCGCTTTTGACGCTGCGCAGCTCTCCCTGGCTCATGCCGTAGCGGGCCACATCGATATCCTGAAACTTCACCCGCCGCTCTTTGAAATAGCGCTGGGCTTTTTTGGTGTCAAAGCACTTGCTCTTGCCAAAAATCTGTATATTCATGGTTTGCCTCACTTCTTTCCTGAATTCCATCCCAGTGTAGCATAAAACCGCCGCCTTCGTAAAGAGGGCGGCGGTTCTGTTCTCTATTTGCAGGAGAAAAGTCCGGTCGTTATTTCTGATAGACCACCTTGCCCCCTACCATGGTCAGGGTCACATGGGTGTCCAGAATCTGCTCTTCGGGAATGTGGAAAATATCCTGATCCAGCATCACCAGGTCGGCCACATAACCGGGGGCCAGACGGCCCTTGGTCTGCTCTTCAAAGGCATTGTAGGCGCCGCTGATGGTGTAGTCGTCCACCGCCTGATAAATGTCCACCTTTTCTGCCGGAATCCATCCGCCGACGGGCTGATGCTTCAGATCCTGACGGCAAACGGCGCAGTGGAGGTTTGCAATGGGGTCCAGGTCTTCCACTGGGGAGTCGGTGCCATAGGACACATGAACACCCAGCTCATTCATGGTGTGGAAGGCATAGGAGGTATTGGTCAGTTCCTGGCCCACACGATCGGCGCAGATGTGCATATCGTAGCGGAGGAAAATGGGCTGCACCAGAGCGTGGACATCCAGATCGGCAAAGCGCTGAAGCAGCGGCCGGTCGGTGATCTGGCAATGGACAATGCCATGGCGGTTGGGGTTCTTCCCATCCTTCAGCACCTTGGCGTAGCTGTCCAGGCACATCTCGATGGCCTTGTCGCCGATGGCGTGAACAGCCACCTGCATCTTGTTTTCCTCGGCCAGTGCCACCAGGCCGTCCATATCCTCCTGGGACAGAGTGCTGATGCCCCGGGTACCCGGCTCATCGACGTAATCCTGACGCATAAGGGCTGTGCGAGCGCCCAAGCTGCCGTCGGTGAACAGCTTCAGCGGCCCGATCTTCAGCCACTCGTCTCCGGTACCGGTGCGGTGACCGTCATTGAGGAATCGCTGGAACAGCTCTTTCTCCATCAGGCAGCACTGCATATACACCCGCAGGCTCTTCTTCTCATGGAGCAGCTTATCATAGACCCGAAGCATGGTTTCATAATTTTCTCCGGCCACATCGTTGGTCTGCACGCTGGTCAGACCGTGACTGGCGGCATACTCCATGGCGGCGGCCAGGATCTCTTCCATCTTCTCTTCGTTCTCTTCAGGCAGAATGGCCTGGTTCACGATCTCCTTGGCGCTGCTCTCCCGGACGATGCCGTTGGGATGACCGTCCGCTTCCAGGTCGAACTGGCCGCCCTCCACCACCGGAGGATCCTCCCACACACCGGCCTTTTCCAAAGCCAGGGTATTGCAAACCATCACATGGCCGCAGGCCCGGGTGAACAGCACCGGATGAACAGTGCTCACCTGATCCAACAGCTGACGGGTGGGCATTGCAGGACCATCAGTGAAATAGTCCTGATTCCAGCCCCAGCCCTCCACCGGCTCACCGGCGGGTACTTTGTGCTCTTCGATGAACTTCCGGCCGGCATCCACCACATCCTGCTGGCTGCGGCAGCCGAACAAATCCACTCGCAGCAGATTCTGGCCCACATGGTACAGATGCTGATGGGTGTCCACAAAGCCGGGGATCACTGTTTTACCCTGGGCGTCCATCTTCTTGGCGTCCTGAGGTGCGGCGGACAGCACCTCTTCGTTGGTGCCAACCATCTTGATAGTGCCGTCTTCGATGAGCAGAGCCTGAGCAAAACGCTCCCGCTCCAGATACACATTGGCGTTATAAATGACAGTGTTCATGTTGTTTACCTCCCATCAGGCGCTCTGCCGGCTGTTATACCAGCGGAAGAAGTGATAGCATACAAAGCCCAGCGCGGGCACGACCAGACCGATGATGGATGTGACAGGGTCTTCCACCAGGGTGTTGATCATCAGGCCGATAAAGATCAGAAGGGTGATGACCACGGTCACCGGATAGCCCCAAGCCTTGTAGGGCCGCTCCAGGTCGGGCATCTTCTTGCGGAAGATGAAGACAGCGCCGATGGTCAGGGTGTTAAAGAGCATGCTGGAGAAAATAACCAGGTTTGTCAGCTGATCCAGATCCCGCACCAGCACCAGAGCAATGGAGATGATGGCCTGCACGATGAGGGAAGCCGCGGGAGTCTTGTGCTTGGGATGGAGCTTGGCAAAGGACTTGAAGAAATAGCCGTCCTTGGCCATGGCGTAATACTGCCGGGGGAACACCAGGATACAGCCGTTGAGGGAGCCGAAGATGGCGGTGGCCATGGCGATGACCACAACGATCTGTCCGGCGCTGCCCAGCACGGTGTTGGCCACCTCGGTGCCCAGGTAGATGTCCCCGCCTTCGATCATGGATGTGATCTGGTCGATGGGGAGCACCCGATACACGGCGAAATTGAACAGAGTAAAGAGCACGGTGCAGCCCACAATGGCGATGATCAAAGCCAGGGGCAGGTTCTTTTTGGGGTTGCGGATCTCTTCCGAGACGATGTTCAGGTTGGTCCAGCCTTCATAGGCCCACAGAGAAGCCACGATAGCAAAGGCGATCATGCCGATCATACCACCAATGGAGGGAGACGATGCGGGAATGGGGCTGAGATCAGGGGTCTGCTTTCCGGCAAAGATGCCCAGCACCAGAATCAGCAGGATGGGAGCCACTTTGGCCACCATGAAGATGTTCTGCACGATACTGCCCTGCTTGACGCCCACATAGTTGATGGCGGTCAGCAGGATGATCAGGCCGATGGCCACCAGCTTGACGGTCAGATCGCTGATGGGCACCAGAGTGGAGAAGGCCTTGGGGAATGCGATGGCGATAGCCGCAATGGACCCGGCGCCGCCCAGAAGCCAACTGGAAAAGCCGCACATAAAGCCCACAGCGGGATGATAGGCCTCATTGAGGTACACATAGTTGCCGCCGGCCTTGGGCATGGAAGCGCCCAGTTCGGCATAGCACAATCCGCCCATCAGGGAGATCAGGCCGCCCAGAATCCAGACGATGAGGGACAGGCCCATGCTCATACCGCTGCGCTGCAGCACATAGCTGCCCAGGTAGAAAATGCCCGAGCCGATCATGATTCCGCCGATGATGCTCACGCCTCCGAAAAGGCCGATCTCCCGGCGGAAGCCGCTTCCTTCGTTGGAGACGGCGGTGTTTTGGTTCTTACTGCTCACTTTGTTTCCTCTCTTTCCTTTTTGCGGATCTTCCCGCCCACAGGGAACAAAAAAAGACTGCATCTACCGATGCAGTCTCAAGCAGCAAGAAAACACATCGATAGCTCCTCTGTCACAAAGACAGGAGTCCTGGTGATCTTCTCACCAGTCCCAACCAAACGCCATGTCTGGCGTCCGTTTCGGCGGTTTGGCCTTTCATCCGGGGTCACAGAATACCTTCTCACCCGGTTACTCATCCGTACCGCGCCTCTATCATCTTTTGTTGTCCCGTTTATCATACCACGGCCTTCTCCATTTGTAAAGCAAAACTTTTACAGTTTTCTTCCTTTTGTGCTATAATAGTGCCTGCCGAACACACAGCGGAAGCCGAACCGTTCTGTAAAACGACTCAAAAAACCGCTTTTCTGAAACATCATCCCATAAGGAGCGCTGCCATGCCGCGAAACATTTCTCATACCGTGACAAAAGAAGAAGAAGGACGCACCATTCTCTCTTTACTCCGAGGAGTGCTGGGTTTTTCTGCCTCCCAAGTGCGGCGGATGAAAGAAAACGGAGGCATTCTGCTGGAAAACACCCCGGCCTACACCAACCAGCGAGTCCGGGAAGGGCAAGTGCTTTTGTGCCGCATGGAAGAAAACCACTCCTCCCAGAACATTCTCCCCGTCCCCGGTTCTTTGTGCATCCGCTATGAGGACAACGATCTGCTGGTACTGGACAAACCTGCCGGAGTGCCGGTCCACCCTTCTCAAGGCCACTTCACCGACAGTCTGGCCAATTTCCTGGCCTATGAGATGGAAGAAAACCGGGGAATCCCCTTTGTCTTTCGGGGAATCAACCGATTGGACCGAAACACCTCCGGCCTGCTCACCGTGGCCAAGCATCCCCACGCCCAGCATCTCCTTTCCCGGCAGCTGCACACCGGGGAGTTTCATCGGGAATATCAGGCCCTTGTGTGTGGAGCCGTGCGGCCTGCGGAGGGCACAGTGGATGCTCCCATTCTGGATATTCCCGGTGTGCTTCGCCGGGTGATCTCTCCGGAAGGGGCCCCGGCGGTGACCCATTATGAAACCCTGGAAGAAGGGGGCCCCTATGCGCTGCTCCGCCTGTGGCTGGAAACCGGCCGCACCCACCAGATCCGTCTGCACATGTCCCACATCGGCCATCCCCTGGCCGGTGACTTTCTCTATGGCACCGAGCTGCCTCCTTCTTGCCCCGGACACGCTCTCCATTCCAGCTGCATCCGCCTGCGGCAGCCCATCACCGGTGAAACCATCCAGGTGGAAAGCCCCCTTCCTCCCTTCTTCTCCCAACTGCTGCAAAATGCAAAATAAAACAAAAAGGGCTGACCTTTCGGTCAGCCCTTCAGACTGTCGAAAAACCTATATAACGAAAAGGGTCGTCCGCCCTACCCCTATCAATCCGCAAAAAGCCGCGACCTGTGCGTGGCTTTTTGCACTTCTCAAGGGGCAAGTGTGCGCCAAAGGCGTGCATACAGCCCCTTGCAAAAACTCGAAAAAGTGGCCTAAGCCACTTTTTCGACACGCTCAAAGGGCTGACCTTTCGGTCAGCCCTTTTTTCATCCTCAGAAAGAGGAATTTTTACTGCACATACCCAGCTTCTTTCAGCAGAGCGATGGACTTCTCCAGGTTGGCGTCGGAAACCAGGACAACAGGACCGGTGCAGCCCATGCCGCTTTCGGCATAGATCTTGTTCTTCCACAGAACATTCACCGCATCCTCCAGGTCCATGATCTCGATGCCGGCGATGGCGCCGGTGACCACTTCCTTGGGAGGAGCCACAACTTCTTCCGCCGGGGCGGCCTGCTTGTTGGCAGCAGCTTTCCGCTCCTCCAGCAGCTTTTTCAGGCCAGCCTTGTTGGCGGCAGCAAACTCTTCTTCCGCAACCTTGAAGATGTTGCCCCGCACCAGCTGAGCAGCATACTTGATAGCGCCAGCGATCACAGGAGCGCCGGAAGCACGGGAGACGATCATGACCAGACGGTCATAGCCTTCGCCGATGCCCGGGCCATAGCCATAGCCCATGGCCTCAAAGCTGCCGCCGGTGGTGTAGGAAGAGAGCATCTTCACCATGATATTGCCGGTGAGGGAGTCTGTGACCATAATGTCAGGAGAGCCTACCAGCATATCGTTGCCGCGCATGACGCAGCCGCCGTCGGCACGGGAGGACTCGGCAAAATGGATATCATACCCATTTTCAGCCAGGGTCTTCAGAGCACCTTCGGTCTGACGGGCGCCGTCCACATTCAGGATGCCCACAGTGGGCTCCTTCACGCCGCAGGTCTTGGCGGCGATGATGCCGTAGATGGCATTTTTGATCATGCCTTCGATACGGTCAGTGGAAGAGGTGCCGGTGGTGGTGGCGATGAACATCTCCTTGCCCTTACCAGGGGTCACCACCCGGCCCACGGTGGAAACACCGATGGGGAACGGATAGTGCATGGTGACAGCAGCGTCCACTTCCTTGTTGGCCAGCATTTCTTCCATCTTCTTGTGGCCTTCTTCGTCGTCAGCCACTTTCACAGTGATGACGCCTTCGGCTTCCAGAGAGCCGATGTAATACACATCGATGCCCTCTTTGGCAGCCATCAGGGCGGCCTTCATGGCGTTTTCTTCGCCATGCTCACTGCCCATACCGGTGAGAGCTACCTTGGGGCGCTTGCCGAAGCTGCCGGTCTCCAGGCCCTGGGCGATCTCCATGAAGGTATTGGCAATGGTCTTTTCAATAAACTTAGACATGTTTCAACACCTCTTATTCGGCGTCAGCGTCAGCCATCAGAGTCTCAGCGAATTCCTTCATAGCCTTGGCGATCAGGCCCTTGACCTTCTCTTCGGAAACGCCTTCCTCCGCCTGGGCGCCGCTGTTGGGCTGAATGGTGAAGGAAACACCGTCAAACAGGTTGGTCATACGGCCCAGGAACAGAGAGCCCTTACCGATGATCATAGCCCGGTTGATCTTGCCAGCCAGGATGTCCTCACGGGCAAAGCCGATGTAAGGAGCGCCGGAGGGGATGTGGCCCTGTGTGGGAGCCCAGCCCACCAGACCGTGCTTGGCAGGGAAGGAAGCCAGTTCCTTCTTGTCCAGCTCGCCGTTCTTCACAGCCAGAGCGCCGATCATCTTGTAGTTGGCCAGAGGCACATCGCCAGCGCCAGCGGGTTTTGTGATGTCGGGGTTCTGCATCTCGGGGGAGAACTTGTCCACATCGGTGATCTTCAGGCCGCCCTTAGCCAGAGGAGCGGCAACCAGGGAACCGATAACATTCTGGGGAGCGGAGCCAGTGCCAACGCAGTGACGGCCCAGCATATCCAGGTTGATTTCGGGGTTGACGCCGTCGTTGGCGCTGATGACCACAGCGAAGCCGCCCAGCACATCTTCGATAGCGGGCAGACCCTTCTTCACATGGTCCTTGCCGTTCATGCCCAGCTTAGCGGTGCAGCCGCCAGCGGTAACGATCACGGTCTTGTAGGAGCCAGCCTTGACCAGAGAAGCAGCCTCGATCATGGCATGGGCCGGAGCAGCACAGAAGCCGCGCAGGTCAGAGCCGGAAGCGTTGACCAGGCCAGCCACTTCAGCAGCAGCCTTAGCGAAGTTGCCGCCGCCGCGCTGGTTCATATCGCCGCAAGCTTCCTCGGCGCAGTCGATGACATATTCCACATCGGCCTTGTCGATGCCGGCAGCCTTCACAGCGTGGAGCAGAGCCAGAACACTGGAAGCCTTGCAGGCGATGTTCTCGAACATAACATGAGCGGACAGGTTCACATCCACATCGTGAGCGCGCTTGACGCAGCCCACCAGGTTGCCCATGTGGTACAGAGGCTCAGCATGCTCCTCGTCCACCAGGCGCTTGATCTCGGCGCCGTCGATACCCTCAGCCACCTTGGCCATGATATCTTCGCCGATCACAGGGTCAGCAGCCAGCTTGTCCTTTGTGGCGCTGACGAAAGCTTTATCCAGATATACCAGCTCGAACACGTCGCAGACCTGCATCAGAACCAGGAACTCGTCCTGAGGCATGATCTCACCGAACTTGCCGTAGCGCTGGGCATTTTCCATGTTTTTACCAACCCAGGGCTGCTCATGTTCGGCCAGCTCTTCCGGCGTCATGTTGCCGATGTAAGTCTGGTTGGGCATGTAGGCAACCACATCTTCATAGGAACGAATGTGGTTGGGGAGCTCCTTCAGATACTCCGAATCAGGGTTGACGATCTTCTCAGTGGTCTGGGTGGTGCCGGCGTGGAGCACCATGTCAGGGGTGTGCACCAGGACATAACCCGCGCCTTTGATAACGCTGTTCATTTTGTTCACTGCCTCTCTACGCAATTTATTGTGGCCCCGAAGGGGCGCTTCTATGGGAATGGATCTTTCATGAACGGTATCGAGTTTTCAGCAGCCGCAATATATCCCCAAAGTCGTTCACCTCTTACTTTTTCCTTCGTAAGAGAGACAAAAGAAAATGGTGATATGGTGATTTGATCACCATATCACCATAGTTCTTAAATCTTAGAGATATTTGCAGTACTGTTCTCTGATACTGCTCATTTCGCTGACGATGTCGTCCACATCCAGAACCATCTCCATCATAGAGATCTGGTCCTCGTAGACCTGCTCATCAACTTCGGCTTTAATCTCAGGCTCGCAAATGTGATAAACCGTGAGTCCCAACGAGACTCCTGTCAACGGACCTGCGAAAGTGGGGTCGCCGGCTGTAACAGTCTCCGCGGCCAGGCCGGAAGCCTCGCCCTCGGCAGCGCCCAGCAGAACAACAATGTTCTCTGGGCCATACTGCTCAGCAAACTCCTTCACTCTCTTCTGATTTTCCAGGTCCATTGCACCAGCGGCGGTTCAGACGAAGCACTCCGTAGAGGAGAAGACTACTTCTGCGCCCGCAGTCTTCGCGCATTCTTCAATCGCGGGACCTGGGATGCCATCTCTATCGCCGATGATGATAACCTTCTTACCGGACAATATACTCATGGCTCTACCTCCTTCTCATAGATTTTTTATATGGACAGCTTTCGCTGCCCCGTTGAACGCTTCCCGGCTTTTGGCCGGGAGCGTTTAACGCAGGGACAAATCAGAGGATCAAGAGCACTTAGATGTGCTTTTTGATCATCTCTTCGATGCTCTCAGCAGTGCAGTCTTCCTTGACCAGCACATCGATCTGAGCACCGTTCTCATAGATCGCCATGACGGGCAGGCCCATGACCTTCTGAGCGATAGCCAGTCTGCGGGCCTTTGTGGTGTTCAAAGCGCAGAACTTCATCTTGTCGCCATAGGTCTCAGCATACTGATGCACGAAGGGCATCAGAGCGGCGCAGGGCACGCAGCCATCGCCATAGAAATCGACGAACACTTTGCCTTCGGCCTTCAGAACTTCAGCTTCGAAGTTTTCTTTTGTCAGCTCAACCATTGGAATATCCTCCTTGTATGTTGTGTAAAATTAGCCGAGGTACTTCTCGCACTGCACAGCGGCGATGGCGCCGTCGGCAGCTGCGGTCACTACCTGACGCAGGCTCTTCACCCGGATATCGCCAGCGGCAAACACGCCGGGGATATTTGTCTTCATGTTTTCATCGGTGACGATGTAGCCATGCTCCATGTTGACCTTGCCTTCGAAGACCTTAGACTGGGGATCGTAGCCGATGAACACGAACACACCAAAGGTGCCGTCTTCGGGGTTGGCCTCGATCTCCCGGACCTCACCGGTCTTGACATTTTTAACGACCATGCTGGTCAGAATGTCATCGCCCTTGAGCTCTTCAATGACGGTATCCCACATAAACTCCATCTTGGGGTTGGCGAAAGCCTTCTCCTGGATGGACTTGGCTGCTCTCAGCTCGTTTCTTCTGTGGATCAAAGTGACCTTGCGGCCGAACTTTGTCAGGTACATAGCCTCTTCCACAGCGCTGTCGCCGCCGCCTACCACATAGATGTCGAAATCCTCAAAGAAGTTGCCGTCGCAGGTGGCGCAGTAGGAAACGCCCTTGCCGGTCAGTTCCTTCTCGCCGGGGCAGCCGATGGGCTTGGGAGAAGCGCCGGTGGCGATGATGACAGTCTTGCCCTGATACTCGGCCTTGCTACCCTTGATCACCTTGATGTCGCCTTCCAACTCCACATCCACAACGGTGTCAAACACCTTCTCAGCGCCGAAGTGGTTGACCTGGTCCACCATCTTCTTGATCAGGGAAGGACCGGATTCGCCTTCCACAGCGCCGGGATAGTTTTCGATCTCGTCAGTGATGACGATCTGTCCGCCGTCCTTGATCTTCTCGATGACCAGGGTGCTCAGACGAGCTCTGCCGGCGTACAGAGCGGCAGCCAGGCCAGCAGGGCCGGCGCCGATGATGATAACGTCATAAACTTTGCTCATTTTCGATGACTCTCCTAACAATTATTCAAAAATTGTCTGCTCGGTCACTTCGGTTTCCAGAGCCTTCAGAGCCTTCTCAACCAGGCCACGGCGCAGAGCCTTCTCTTCGTCATGAGTCAGCTCGGGGTTGCCCAGAGGATGGGGGATAGCGATGGTGGGAACAATTCTGTTCGCGCCAACGGTCATGGAAATCGGGGTAACTGTGCACATATGAACAACGGGGATACCCGCACGCTCAATCTCTTTAACCAACGTTGCACCGCAACGTGTGCAGGTGCCTCACGTGGAGGTCAGAATTACGGCGTCAACACCGTCATTCTTCAACTCTTTGGAGAACTCTTCAGCAAAAGCCTTGGCGCTGGCCACAGCAGTACCGTTACCAACAGTGGAGTAGAAGTAACGATGCAGCTTGCCGATACGGCCTTCCTTTTCCAGATCCCGCAGCACATCAACAGGCAGAACGCGGTCGGCGTCCTCGTTGGCATAGACAGGGTCATAGCCGCCGTGAGCGGTCTCATAGGTGTCGGCCGTCAGATCCATCACGCCCTCGATGTCATACTTGCCATAGTGGGAAGCAGAGGAGGACTCGATGTGATCGGGGTTGCCCTTGGGAACGATGCCGCCGGAAGTAACCAGAGCGATGGTGGCATGAGCCATATCCTTCACAGCGGGGTTGGGATCGACGCGGTCGAAGTTGGGCATGGGGAACTCGGTGACGAACTCCTTGCCAGCCAGCTTCTTCAGCAGCATATCAACAGCGCGCTTGGAGCCCCGCTCCTTCTCGAAGAAGTTCTTGCGGATGCCGTTGGGCAGATAGCCTTCCTCAGCGGAGGACAGGATCTCTTCGCCCTTGGCCAGCTTTAGGGCCAGAGGAGCCATCTTCTTAACGGCGTCTCTCATGCCAGCAGCGCTGTTCTTGGTGGAAACGATATACACATCCTTGGCGTAGTCAGCGCCGGGATTTTCCTTGTACATACCGGTGAGCACGGGGATGCCCAGCTCGTCCTTCACAGCCTTTGTGATGTTGCCGCAGGCAAAGCCATAACGGCCAGCGTTAAAGGCAGGGCCAGCCAGGAACAGGTCGGGCTTCTGCTCCTTGATCATTTCCATGACGGTAGCAGTAGCTTCCTTGGTGTTCTCGCCGAAATAGGAGTCGCCGCAGACGATGGTAGCAACGATTTCAGCCTCATCGCCAAAAGCAGCCTTGAAAGCCATGCCGGGGCCGACAACTTCGCCGACTCTCAGTTCAGGCTTGTAATCAGCCATTTCCTCGCCGCCGATGTTGGCGAAGAACTGGTTGATATAATGGACAACTCTGATCTTGCTCATTATTCTCTTGTCCTCCTTCCGTTATCTGGCGCTCAGCTTGTTGAAGCCGAGTTCGTTGGTGGCGCCGGTGATAACCTGGAGCTCGGCGTCAATGCTGCCGTCAGCATTCAGGCTGCCCTCGTGGCCGCCAGCGATGATGTTGGCAACTTCGGGATAGCCGATGACTTTATCCAGCTTGGGCAGGTGGATGACCATGTTCGCGTTGCCGCCAGTGACAACAGCGTCGGCCTTGGGATCGGCGTCCGCCAGGGACTGAGACTTACCATCCTGGCCGGCATATTCGTCGGTGATGATAACAGTCTTGACGCCCTGCTCTTCGATCTTCTTGCAGTTCATGATCAGGTCGGTGTCGGGGTTGCCGAAGCCTTCCTGAGAAACAACAGCGCCGTCCAGATCCAGCCAGCGGCACAGCTTAGCGGTCCAGTCGGAGGAGCGCTGCTTGTCGGCCAGGTAGACGTTCTCGTTGGTCAGGATCATACCCACAAAGTTCAGGGTCTTGCCATGCTGAGCAAACAGATCCTTCACAACGGGGTTGTTCAGGTGATGATAGGTGGTGTTCTTATCGCAAGCGGACACGCAGTTACCGCTGAGGATAGCACCGTCCATGCCTTCGGTGGGGTTCATGATGGTGGACAGGGTGCGCTTGGCATCGACGCCGTACACATAGGTGTCGTGCATCAGGCCCTGGCTCTGCAGCATCTGAACATAAGCCACGCGGGGCAGGTTGGGCATCTTCTCCATGCCTTCCTTGACGCCGTAGGTCTCGAAGACTTCGGTCTCGTCGGGAGTGACATTCTTAGCCAGATCGCCCAGGAACTTTGCGGTCTTCAGGCCGGCAAAGCGAACAGCCTTCTCATGCTCGTGCTGATGCAGGCCATCCACAGGCTCGATCACAACCACCAGGTTGTTGGTCTGGGAGAAGGGAGTGTACTTAGCGCCCTCACCGCTCATATCGATGATACCTTCCTGGAAGGCCACGATCTTACCGGTGGTGACGACGGCGGAGCCGCGCAGCACATTGGTCTTGCCGCTGCCCACGGTGTCCACCTTGGAGATGACGCCGGGGAAGATGTCGCCGGGGCCCTCCACCTTGCAGCGAGGCTCGATCACATCCTTAACAGGCATGATGCGGATGCTGTCGCCGGGTTTTGCGATTTCCAGTTCAACTGACTTGATATTCTCGTCTTCCAGAACCAGGTTCTTGATATCCTCTTTGCACACATAGAGGACACCAGCCTCAACCTTGGACTGGTCGGCGAACTGAATATCATGGATATTGACGTATCCAAGTTCCAGTTTCAATTTGAGCACCTCCATAATTTAAATGTATATCAGTTTCTTAAAAGTTTTAAGAAATTGACCGATGATTGTGTTTACTGCATGGCCGAGGCCATGGCGTTGTCGCACAGGCTGCAATCGATGGTTCGGAAATCCTGCCGCATATTTTCCGGCATATTGGGGAAGCGCTCTTTGCCGAACTTTTTGCAGGCGATGATACACTCTTCGATGATCCGCAGAGACTCGCTGTCCATCTTCTTTTTGCTCTTGGTGAGGAAGATGGTTTTGTAGGGGGTCTCATTGGGCTTGATGCTGCCCGCCAGAGGATGGGTGAGGAGTTTATGGCCAGCGTGGATATAATCCCGGGTCATGCGCATGATCTCGGTGTATTTCACCGGATGGAATTCCACCGTCACCTGGGAAGCATATTTGTCCCGCACCATTTCGTTGTTGGTGATGATAAAGAAATCCGCCATGCTCTTCTCCTGTCATTTATCACTATTTTCGATAGAAAAGAAAGGGTTTATCGATTTTCCCGATAAAACGACTATTTCATGCCCATTCCGTTTTTATTGTACACCAGCCGGCGCATATTATCAAGGGAAATCAGCAGAATTGCAACAAAAAAAGCGACGGCCTGAAAAGCACTTGCTTTCACGCTGTCGCATTCTCCGTTTTCGAGCCTGAGAGATTCCAGCGGCCGATGGCCACTGTTGCTCCTTGGGCGCCTGCTGGCTTTTCAGAGTCCGGTCCACGCTCGGTCCTTTTGCCTGAAAGTTTCGCGCTGTTTTGACAGAACAGCACTTGCATCTTCGGCGCCCCAGAGGGGTCTCTCCCGATCAGTTTCATCCCGATTATTCAGTTCGTCTATATTTTAACACAAAGCACCGAAAAAGCAAGCTATATTTGCTGATTGCATTCATCGGTTTTTTGAATAAACTCTGGCGGGAGTATGTGGGAATCGAACCCACCTAAGCGGCTCCTAACCGCTATTACTGGTTTTGAAGACCAGAGGGCACACCAGCACCCATCTACTCCCATAGTAGTCCCATAAAAGCCGTTGCCTATGTTATCACAATCTTTTGTAAAATGCAAGGGTCTATGGCTCAATCTTTTGTCTTTTTCGTTGCCTTCCCTGTTTTTCGGAGTTATACTGAAAAAAAGCGCTTTGCGCACAGGGAGGTTTTGTCTAAAATGAAGCACAGTCTGCCTTACGACCACTATTACCGCTACCAGGAAATCGCCGATTTGCTCCACGGCTATGAAAAAGACCATCCGGAACTTTTCCAGCTGTCGGTCATCGGCCACACTCCCCAGGGGCGGGACATTCTGGCCTGCACCATCACCAACGCCGCCACCGGAAAGCCGGAAGACAAACCGGCCTATTATATGGAAGCCAACATCCATGCCGGTGAGGTCACCGGGTCCATGGTGGCCATCTACTTCCTGGACACCCTGATGAGCAACCTGGAAGATAACCGCATTCAGCAGATTCTGGACCGGTACACCCTGTATGTGGTGCCCCGTCTGTCCTGCGACGGTTCCGAGCACTATCTCACCACCGCCGACTATGTGCGTTCGGCTCCCCGGCCTTATCCCACTGAAAAGCGCCAGAGCGGCCTGCACAAGGGTGACATCGATGGCGACGGCGTGGCCCGGCTGATGCGGGTGCCCTCCCCTTACGGCGTGTGGAAGATCTCCCCCAAAGATCCCCGACTGATGGTGCGCCGCCGTCCCGACGAAACCGACGGGGAATTTTACAATGTATACCCGGAAGGTATCATTGAAAATTATGACGGCCTCCATGTGACCATGGCGCCCAGCGAGTTCGGCAACGACTTCAACCGGAACTACCCCATCGGCTGGCAGGACGAAAGCCAGCAGGCCGGGGCCGGAGCCCATCCCCTGTCCAACCCGGAGACTCAGGCCAACGCCGCCTTCCTTCTGGCCCATCCCAATGTGTGCTGCGTGGTGGATATGCACACCGCTGGCGGTCAGATCCTCTACACCCCTGGCTACAAAAGCGTCAAAGACGCCATTCCTCAGGATATCGCCCTTTACCATGCTTTGGGCAAAATGGGCACCGAAGAGAATGGTTTCCCCCTGCTGAACATCTACGACGAATATATGCCCGCTTCCGCTCCCCAGACCTGCGGCGGCTTTGATGATTTCTGCCACTTCCTGCTGGGTGTTCCCGCCTTCACCATCGAATGCTGGGATCTGGCCCGCCGGGCCGGGGTGGAAGAGCACTATCCGCCCAAGGAAAACCTCTCCCAGGAGGAAGAAGAGGAGACCGCCGTCAAATATCTGCGCTGGATGGACGAGAATCTGTCCCCGGAAGAAGGATTCCTTCCCTGGAAGCCCTTCCAGCATCCCCAGCTGGGGCCGGTGGAAATCGGCGGGGCTAACTACAAACAGGTTTCCCAGAATCCACCCATCAAATTTCTGGAGCAGGAGCTGGAAAAACACACCCGCTTCATCCTGCGGCTCATCCCCGCCCTGCCCCGGGTCTGCTTCGACCGGGTACACACCCAGGAAGTGGGCACCGGACTGTATCTGGTGGAGGCCGTTGTGGGCAACCGGGGTTTCATGCCCACCTATGTGTTCCGGGAAGGTCTGAAATACAAGACATTGAAAGAACTCACCGTCACCCTGTCCGGGGACAACATCCTGCTGCCCCAGAAGGACGCCTGCAAAAACATCGGTCATCTGGAGGGCTTCTCCAGCGTCAAGGCCCACAACGAAGGCATGGGCCCCACCACTCAGGAACAAGAGCCCATGCAGAAGAAGGTTACCTGGCTAGTACAGGGCCAGAAGGGCGAGACCATCACCCTCCTTTGCCAGGGCGGCCGCATCGGTAAAGTGAGCGCTCAGATTCAGCTGGGCGAGTAAATCTGCCTATCGACATTTTCGATCAATCCCATACCTATATATTATAATGTATCAAACACAAAAGCCTGCCGGATTCTCCGGCAGGCTTGAGCGTGTCGAAAAAGTGGCTTAGGCCACTTTTTCGAGTTTTTGCAAGGGGCTGTATGCACGCCTTTGGCGCACACTTGCCCCTTGAGAAGTGCAAAAAGCCACGCACAGGTCG
>NZ_JAHLPO010000030.1:0-26849 GCF_018917925.1 Intestinimonas sp. MSJ-38
CGGCGCATCAAGGCAAAGCTAAAGGGCTTGCCGCCTGCAATTCACAGACAGCAAGCCCTTTCGGCTGCTTGAACAATTTTTACTTCAGAATATTGTCTAACTTTTTGGGGTCACTTCAATGGTTCTGCGGGGCTTTTATAAAAGGAAGGATCTTACTTATTTCTTCATAGCCTCTTCATAGGCCAGAACGCGCTGCATCTCGTTGTAAACGATCATATAGCCTTCGTCCACGCCCATGCCAGGCTTCGCCAGGATCTGGTCAGGCTGGGTAGCCATGGCCACCTGGACGCACACCTGAGCGCTCCGGTCGGTCTCGTTGCAGGTACCGCCCTGATAAGCGCCGATGCCCTTCTTCTTGCAGTAGAGCACAGCTTCGGCGATGTCGTTCATGCCGCCCAGGTCGGGGGTCTTGATCTGGATCATATGGCCGGCCTTGTTGTCGGCGAAGTAGATGATGTCCTCCAGAGTGTTGCACCACTCGTCGGCCACGATCTCCACGGGGATGTTCTTCTTGTCGCAGATAGCGGTGAGATCCCGCAGAGCTTCCATCTGCTTTGTGCGGTCGCCCACATCCACGGGGCCTTCGATGCGCAGGTGGAAGGGGGCGGCAGCGTCGCACAGGGTCTTCATGTAATCGGCGATCTTCTCCAGATCGTTGTTGAAGGCGATGCCCATGGTGCCGTACACATCGATGTGCAGCACAGGCTGATAGCTCTCGTCCTTGCGCAGGGCGATGATCCGGTCATGGAGCCACTTCACATACTCCAGCAGCTTCTCGCCGTTCTTGCCCAGCTTGGTCTCCACATGGTTGATCAGAGCGTGGGGCAGAACCTGAGCGCCCTTCAGGATCATCTTGTCGGCGTTCTCATAGCGGTTGTCGCCGGACTGGGTGAAGATGGGCAGCTCCTTGTCGGAGACCTTGCAGCCATATTCCTCAGCGATGACTTCGGCCATGATGGTGTGCTTGGACTTGGCCACAGCATCCAGGATAGCCTGGGTGACGCCATAGCGGATGGCAGTGTGGATGCGCTTGCCGGTTTTGGGATCGGTCATGCTGTTGATTTCGCCGGCCAGCTCCTTGAAGCTGGTGAGCTCACGGCCGATCAGGTGGGGAGCCACCACTTCCTGGATGTAGGGGATGAAGTCCTCAGCCAGGAACAGGGGATCGCGTCCGCCAGCACCGGAATACTGCACCGCAGCGCAATCGCCCAGGGCGATCTGGCCGTCGGAGAGAACCAGCTGCACGCTGATGGCTTCGCCAGCCATACGGATGGAGGTGAAGCCGGGGGTCATGGGCTCGCCGATATAGGCGGCGCCGTCGTTCTTTGCGCCGGCTTTGATGGCCTTCTGGTCGTCAAAATAGAAGCCGGTGCGGCCTTTGGAACAGATTACTTTTTCGATTTTCATGTGAATCCCATCCTTTCGAAACGGTTGAGTGTTATATGTTCACAAAATAGAGCGGACAAACAGAGTTATTTGTTCTTGGGACGGCCAACCAGCTTGCCTTCGGAGATGGCGTACACATCGTCGATGACCATCTGGAAGTTGGCGGGACGCTTCTCGAACTTGGCGCGCTCTTCCAGCTTGGCGATGTGGGTGCCCTTGATGTCGTCGTCGAAGGGCAGGTTGCCGAAGCTGAGGAAGCGGACGGCGCCTTCGTTGTCGCGGGCAGGCAGAGCGGCGCCGCGGTTGTATTTGCTGGGGGAGAAGGGCACATCAATGACGCCGGCGGCGAAAGCGGCCACGGTGGACTTTTCAAAGTCGTTGCCGCCCAGCTCCAGGGTCTTGTTCAGGATGGCCCGGGTCTCGTTCATGATCATGTGCTTTTCAGCCATGGCCCGAGGACCGTTCTTCATGGTCTGGCAGGAGAGCATGTTAGCCAGCTGCTTTGTGGCGCGCAGACCAGCGGCGTTGGCCTCCTTGGTGGGGATGCCGAAAGCCTCGTGAGGAGACTTGACGATCACCTTGGTAGCGCCGGCCAGAACAGCGGTGGCAGCGCCCCAGGAGATAACGGCGAAGGCCTGAGCCTCGTCCTGAGGGAAGCCGCCCATCCACTGATGGAACACAGTAGAGATGCTCACATCGGTGAAGCCGAAACGGTCCAGATATTCGCGGGTCACTTCTTCCAGAGCGTAGATAGCGCCGATATCCTGGTACAGGTTGCCGCACTGGCCATAGCCCACGGAGATGTGCTTGACGCCCTGCTCAGCAGCCAGCAGCGCTTCCAGAACGGCTACGGCATGGGAGATGCAGGGAGGCACCAGGGTGCCGGTGAGGGGGCCATAGGGCTCGCGGTCGATCTGCACACCAGCTTCTTCATACAGGCCGGTGAGACGGTCGGTGTACTTCCAGTAACGGATGGTCTCCTCCAGAGTGCGGTCCTTGGCGTAAGGCACATTGTAGGAGATGCCGCCGCCTTCGTAGGAGGTAAAGCCGCCGGCATAGGCGATTTCGGTGAGCAGACGGGCGTCAGGAGTGCCGTGGCGGATCTGCATGGGCACGCCCACAGACTCGGTGACCTTGCGGCAGTTCATCACGCCGTGGTTGACAGCCGGGAAGCCGTTGAGCATGGCCTTGCCATGGGCGATGGATTCCTCGATGCCCTTCTGGCAGTCGTTATACAGGTTGTGACGGGTGTAGCTGTCGATGGTGGTGGGCAGCAGGTCGGCATGGCCTTCCTTCTCCAAAAACTGCATCAGCTCGATGTGCTTGTCGATCAGAGGCACACCGGCACGGGGCTGGATCAGGGTTACTTTGTCCTTGCGGGCCTGCTCCAGCTTCTTGGAAAAGATTTTGGAATCGGGCAGAGACTTGTGGTAGTCCACCGCTTCCTGGAAATTGACATCCTTGCCGGTGGGCCAGGAAGCCAGAACTTCTTTCTGCTGGCGGCGGAATTCGTCCATTGACATCTTGTTCAATGTATCGCTCATCTTCTCATCCTCGCTTTATATTTCGATCAATTCGTTTTTCATGATTTTCAAAGCCACATCGGGCAGCTTCTGGGACAGAAGTCCCATGGCCGACAGGATGTATTTGGCGTCCAGCAGGCACTTAGCCCTCCGGGGCCGCAGGGACAGAGGCTCCTGTTCGCTGAAGCTGGCCTCCGACAGAATGGCAGCCGGGTCCTTGGAGGTGATCACCGGTCCACCGGTGCCGATCAGCCATTTTACATCGCTCAGGTCCTTGCCGGTCTGCATATACCGCTCGCCCAGAGGAGTGAACACCACTTCCAGATGGCCGGCATGGCGCTCACAGGCGTTCTTGGCAGCCGACTTGGCCAGGGCCACATCGATCTTTTCCATGGCTTCGTTCTGGGGCAGGATATCCGGAGTCTTATCGAACACATCCAGTGTCTGCCGCAGCTCTTCCGCCGTCACACCGGCGTCCTCAGCGAAGAGTTCTTCGCCCTGAAGGGCCACGATGGTCCGGGCGTTCCAGCGCATTCCCAGATCCCCTTCCACCGAACGCTTGGCGGCCGGATGGGGCAGACCTTTCAGCATGGCGCCGGAATAGACCGGGCAGCCGTTGGTGACGGAATACACATCGGTGGTGGCGCCGCCGATGTCAAAGGCCATCAGACTGCCGATGCCCTCTTCGTCCCGGGTTCCCCGGGAGAGAAGGGTGATGGCGTCCAGCACCGCAGCCGGAGTGGGAATGATGTCCCCGTCCATTTTTTCAGCCAGTTCCCGCAGGCCCTTGGCGTCCACGATGCGCTCCAGGAAAACCTTGCGCACCGCTTCCCGGGCGGGCTCGATGTTCAGCTTGCCGAACTCGGGCATCACATTGGGGCAGACCACCGCTTCCTTGCCCGCTTCTTCAATGAGACGGGCGGCTTCCCCGGCAGCGCTTTTGTTTCCGGCGATGATCACCGGGAAGCGGAGGGGGCAGTCGGCCAGCACCTTGGCGTTGTGCAGCATCACTTCGCTGTTGCCACCGTCGGTACCGCCGGAGAGCATGACGATATCGGGCTGCAGCTCTGTGAGCTCCTTGGCTTCGGTATCGGTCATTTTGTAAGCATAGGCCTTGAGCACCTTGGCCCCGGCGCTGAGGGAAGCCAGACGGGCGGCTTCGCTGGTCAGGTCGGGCACCAGACCGCAGGCCACCATTTTCAGGCCGCCGGCGGCAGAGGAACAGGCCAGACGGAAATCAAATTCCATGGGATGGCCCACCTGCTCTGTGAGAAGGGCCAGGGCTTTTTGGAAGCCGATGTTCACATCGTCAAAAATGGTGGTGGGGGACATGGCCCGCCCTACGATGCGGCACGCTTCCAGGTCCGCGGCAGTCACCTTGGTGAAGGTACTGCCGATGTCGGTAAACAGAGCGTAACTCAAAGGAAAGACCCCCTCTTATTCGCCCAGTTCCCGGCGCAGGTCGGCGATGGTCACATCGGGCATGGTGCCAGGGGCATAGACATAGTTGAAGCCCATGTCCTTGAAGATCTTCTCGGTCTCCTTGAAGTCCCGCTTGCCCACAACCAGGTTGCCGCCGCAGAAGAGGGGGATGTTGCCGATGCCGGCTTCCACGCACTTTTCCCGCATGCCCTGGCAGTCCAGCTCGCCCTGGCCATAGAGGGAAGAGACCATGATGGCGTCGGCGTTTGTTTCGATGGCGGCCTTGATGAATTCGTCCTGGGAAACCATCACGCCCAGGTTGACCACTTTGTAGCCGGCCTCGGTGAAGGCATGATCCAGGATCTTGTTGCCCACAGCGTGGACATCGGCGCCGATGACGCCCAGTACAAGAGTTTTCATATTGCACCTCATATTATTTAAAATTTGTTGATGTCGGAAAGATCGTCCAGCCGTTCGGGCTTGGCCACAACGCCTACCAGCATATAGCCTCGGCGCACCGGGTCATAGACAAAGTCGGGAGCCATGGCAAACAGCTGAATATCGCCGGTGTTGCGCAGGTGGATGCGGGGGCCGGTGCAGTAAATGCGGGCATCCCCGATGCGGATATGGTGCTCATCCAGATAGCACACATCCAGCTTGGCGTCGATGAATTCTTTGGCCCGCTTCTGCACTTCCTCCACAGAGAAGGAGGGCTTTTCCTCAAATTCCAGCAGGAAGCCCCGCTTCACATCCCCGTGAACCAGGGTGCTTGTGGGGATGCCGTAGTCGATGTCCAGAATGTGGCACACCAGATCTTCGGCGGTGTGAACCATCCTCCGGTAGTGGATGGAGCGCAGCACCTTCTGGGCGATGTCGGTGGGCTTGGGACCGAAAATGTTGGGCCGGGCCACGATGACCTCTTCTCCGATGCCCACCAGCAGCTCTGCATTGCGGCCCAGGGCGGGATAGAGCAGATCGAAGTGCTCGATGACCACCCGCCGTCCGGCATCGATGGCCGCCCGCACAGCCTCGGCCAGGCGGTAAGGCTGGGTGAAAGCCGATTCAAAGCGCACATCCATGTGATAGGTGTGATCCCGGAAGCGGCCGGATTCGAAGTGGTCCATCAGAGGCAGAGGACGGGTGTACACATCCTCATCGTCGTTGGTCAGCTGAAGACCGGGGAACATTCCCCGCACGATGAGGGATTTGCCGCTGCCGGCCTCTCCCAGAATGCCTACGCAGTGGTCCTCCGGGGAAAGATACTGGCTGGTGATGGTGTTACCCAACTCCATCAGGCGCCTGCGCCCCCGGGGGGCATAATATTCGGTATACATAAAGGGATCGCTGGCAAATTTCAATGGCGTCATCTCCTTTCGGGTTCCGCCATAGGCCCACACCTAACATTGTATGCGAAAGGCCCAGGCGTTGCAATGTGAAAAGTTGCGGAAAACCATGCAAAGTTGATAAAAATAGCGGTTTTTGCCCCTTAAAATACCAGGATACCTGTATACAAGTATCCTGGAGCACTGATATTCCAACCGGAAAAAACAAGGCAAAAACAGCCTGAAACGAAAAAATGCTTGAAAAAATCAAGAAACTTCGAAAAAACAGCGGCGAAATACACAAAAACAGAGAAAAATTATTGACAGAAAAATAACAAATTCTGCAGCAAGATTGTGCACCCCACCGGGGAAGATCAGAGGGCGATTTCCCCGGCCAGATTGGTGTGGAACATGGCCCGGATCTCTCCCAGATCCCGGGTATGGCCCAGGGCCCACATCAGCTTGGTGACGGCGGCTTCCCGCGTCATGTCAAAGCCCTGGATGGCTCCCTTGGCCAGGGCCTTCTGACCCACCTGGTACACCGAAAAGTCCGAGCGCTCATAGAGACACTGGCTGCACACTACCACCGGAATACCGGCGTCGATGGCCTTTTCGATCTTGGAGACAAAGTCCCGGCGGACAAACTGCAATCCACCGATGCCGAAGGCTTCGATGACGATGCCATGGCAGCCGGCTTCAATCATCAGATCCACCAGCTTGGGATTGGTGCCCGGGGTGAGCTTCAGCAGGTACACATCGGAATCCACAGTGTCCTCCAGCACGCACTCTCCCCGCTGGGGCGGAATCACCGACCGGTCCAGATTCAGGCCGGAGGAATCCACCACTCCGGCATAGGGATAATTGACGCTTTCAAAGGCGTCAAAGGCGGTGGTGCGCACCTTCACCGACCGGCAGCCCAGCATGATTTTCCGGTCAAAGGCCACAAAGATGCCGGGAGTGGCGCTGGCCGCCATGGCAAAGGCACAGGTCAGGTTCAGAGGAGCGTCGCTGAGAGGGCTGGCGATGGGCACCTGGGAGCCGGTGAACACCACCGGGATGGGAACATTCCGCAGCATGAAGCTCATCATGGAAGCGGTGTAGGCCATGGTATCGGTGCCGTGGGTGACCACAATGCCGTCATAGAGGCGGATGTTTTGATGGATGGCTCCGGCGATGATCTTCCATTCCTCGGGCTGAATGTTGGTGCTGTCCAGGGTGAGGATCTCCTGGGTGGTGATGTCGTAGTTGGCCGCAGAAGGGCCCATATGGGACAAAATGGTGTCGGCGCCGGTGGGGGCCAGGCCCTCTTCCGAAGGAAGGGAGGCGATGGTGCCGCCGGTGGTGAGCATCAGGATCTTCTTCATGGGACTTTCTCCGCAAAAAGCGGAGCCTCCTTTCATAATATATAAAGTAAGGATCAAGCAGAAAAACTCAGGCCAAAAGGGCTTCGATCCGGTCTTTGGCCTGCCGCAGGCTGGAAAGCAGCTGCCCTTTGTCCAGGGCCCGCAGACGGCTGGTGGGGCCGGAAATACTCAGCACCATGATGAGCTTGTCCCCGGAAAAAACAGGGACCGCCGTGCAGGAAAGGCCCTCTTCGGTCTCCCCGTCCTCTTCGGCATAGCCCTCCTTGCGGATGGCGGCCAGCTGCCTTTCCAGTTGATCCCAGCTGGTGATGGTGCTTTCGGTCTGCCGGGGCAAGGGGAGATGACGGCGGGATTCCAGCACCGATGGAGGGGAAAAGGCCAGCATACATTTGCCGCTGGCGCTGCAATGGCACAGGGTCACCGCTCCCACCGGAGGGGCTACAGTGAGAACATTGTGGGGGTTCATGATCTTGCCGATGAGCAGCTGCCGGGGCAGGGAATCTTCACTGCCCAAGGGGTAGGGCGCGGTGATATGGATGCATTCGTTGTATTGTTCCACCAGTTCCTGGGCGATGGGCTTGACCAGCTCCACCATGGCGGTGTTCTGGCTGACCCGGCTGCCCAAAAGAAACAGCCGCAGCCCCAGGCCGTAGTGGCTGGTGGAGGGGTTCTGATACACATAACCCAGGCCCTTCAGGGTGGTCAGCAACCGGTGGACGGTGCTTTTATAAAGGCCCAATCCCTGGGCGATGGCCGAAAGGGAACATTCGGCATTTTGTTCATAGAGATAATCCAGGATCTGTGAAGCCCGTTCCACGGCCCCCACAGTGGTTTCGCGTTTTGCCATGATGGATGGTTTCCTTTGCGTCTGTGGCTTTTGCCAGGGTCTTTTTTCTATTTTATCACGGCGAAGGCCGTTTGCAAAGGAGAAAAGGGGCAGAAAGGAGGATGGGTCATCCACTTTTTTCCGAAGGAAACCGCCCCAGCCCTTGACAGAAGGGGCGGGAAGGAATATCCTAAAAATATAAAAATCAGAACAATGTTCCGTAGAACAGAACACGAGGTGAACATATGCACATTCTGGTCATCAATCCCGGGGCCACCTCCACCAAGCTGGCCGTATTCCAGGAAAAGCAGGAGGAATGGAGAAGCACGCTGCTGCACAGCCAGGAGGATCTGGCTCCGTTCCATCATGTGAATGAGCAGACCGGCTACCGTCTGGAGCTGATCTTGCAGGAAGTGGAGAAGGCCGGCTACCATATGGCGGATTTTGCCGCTGTGGTGGGAAGAGGAGGCCTTTTGCGCCACATCCCTTCGGGCACCTATAAGGTCAATCAGCGGGCGGTGGACGATATGAACGATCCTCCCATGGGAGAGCACGCCGCCAATCTGGGGGTGCTCATCTGTGATGAGCTCACCCGGCGCTATGGGATGCCGTCTTATTTTGTCGACCCGGTGTCGGTGGACGAGCTGGAGCCGGTGGCCCGCATTTCCGGCCATGCCGCCTTTGAACGCCAGAGCTTTTTCCATGCCCTCAACCAAAAGAGCGTGGCCCGGCGGGCGGCGGAAAAGCTGAGGAAACCCTATGAGGACTGCAATTTTATCGTGGTGCACATGGGTGGCGGTGTGTCGGTGGCGGCTCACCGAAAAGGCAAAGTGGTGGATGTATACAATGTGAAAGACGAAGGGGCTTTTTCCATGGACCGGGGCGGATCGCTGCCGGTGACAAGGGTGATCGATTATTGCTTCTCCGGAAAGAGCTATCAGGAGGTCAAGCGGGAACTGGGTACTCAGGCGGGAATGGTCTCTTATCTGGGTACCAAGGATCTGCGGGAAGTGGAAGCCCGCATGGACGCAGGGGATGAGAAAGCGGCCCTGCTCTTTGACGCCTTGAGCTATCAGCTGTGCAAGGACATCGGCGCCATGGCGGCGGTGCTCTGTGGACAGATCGACGCCATTGCCTTTACCGGCGGCATGGCTCATTCCCAGCGGCTCTGCCGTTCCATGGAGGAGCGGGTGGGCTTTCTGGCTCCGGTGATGCTCTTCCCTGGAGAAGAGGAGATGGCCGCTTTGGCCATGGGGGCCTGGCGGGTGCTTACTGGTGAGCAGCAGGCTCTGGATTATTGAGAAAGGGGAGAAACAGGCTATGATCGGAACATTTGATGCCCTTTTGCAGGCGGCACGGGGCGGTACGCCCGGCCGTCTGGCCGTGGCAGCGGCTCACGATGAGGATGTGCTGCGGGCGGTTTGCCAGGGGGCAAAGGACGGATTGTGCCAGCCCATTCTGGTGGGCGACGGGGAAAAGATCCGGGCGATTTTGAACAAGCTGGGAGAGACGGCAGAGTTTCCTCTGGTGGAGGAAAAAGACCCGGTGCTTTGTGCCCGGAAAGCCGTGGAACTGGTGCGCCAGGGGAAAGCCGACTTTTTGATGAAGGGCATTCTGGGTACCGCCGATCTGATGCGTGCGGTGGTGGACAAGGAGCAGGGCCTGCGGAAGGGAAGCCATCTCAGCCATGTGATGATCTATGAAGTGCCCGGATTTTCCCGCCTGCTGTATCTGACCGACGGCGGAATGAACACCTATCCCGATCTGGAGCAAAAGGCCCAGATCCTGGAGAATGCCGCTCAGGTCTGCCATGCCATGGGCATGGAGAAGATCAATGCCGCCTGCGTCTGTGGGGCTGAGGTGGTCAATCCCAAGATCCAGGCCACGGTGGACGCCGATGCCCTGGCTCAGGACACCGGCCGGTTTGCTCCCCTGGGACTTCATGTGGAAGGGCCGGTGGGGCTGGATCTGGCCATCAGTGAGGAAGCCTGCCGCCACAAGGGCTACAAAGGGCAGGCAGGAGGCCAGGCCGATATTCTGCTGGTGCCCACCTATGAAGTGGGAAATGGCATCGGCAAGACGCTGACTTATTTTGCAAAAGCCCGCTCGGCGGGGATCGTGGTGGGGGCCACCGTGCCCATCGTCCTGGTCTCCCGGGCGGATACCGCAGAGAGCAAGCTCTATTCCATCGCCCTGGGATGCATCATCGCCCGGGCAAACGAAGGAGGAAACTGAGATGAAAAAGCTGATGACGGGCAACGAAGCGGTGGCCCGGGGCGCCTATGAAGGAGGAGCCACCTTTGGCTCGGCCTATCCCGGCACACCCAGCACCGAGATCTTCGAAAATCTGCCCCAGTACAAAGAGGACATTTACAGCGAATGGGCGCCCAATGAAAAGGTGGCTCTGGAAGCGGCCTATGGTGCGGCCATCGCCGGAGAGCGGAGCCTGTGTGCCATGAAGCATGTGGGGCTGAATGTGGCCGCCGATCCCATGTTTACCGCTGCCTATCTGGGGGTCAACGGCGGATTTGTCATCATCACTGCCGACGACCCAGATCTGCACTCCTCTCAGAACGAGCAGGACAACCGGTATTATGCCAAATTTGCCAAGCTGGCCATGGTGGAGCCTTCCGACAGCCAGGACTGCATCGACTTTATGAAGGAAGCCTATGAGATCAGCGAGAAATTTGATATTCCGGTGCTTTTCCGTATGACCACCCGGGTCTGCCATTCCAAGAGTGTGGTGGAGACCGGAGAACGGGTGCAGGTTGCTCACAAGGAATATGTGAAAAACCCGGATAAATTCGCCGCCACTCCCGCCCGGGCCAAGGCCCATCACAAGCGCCTGGAAAACCGGCTGAAGCAGATGGAGGCCTACGCCTGTGCATCGCCCCTGAACAAAGTGGAGATGGGAGACGGCAAAGTGGGCGTCATTTCCGCCGGTGTGGCCTATCAGTATGCCCGGGAGGTCTTTGGGGACAATGCTTCCTATCTGAAACTGGGTATCACCAATCCTCTGCCCATGGAGCTGATCGCCTCCTTTGCCTCCCAGGTGGAAAAACTCTATGTGGTGGAAGAGCTGGAGCCCTTCATGGAAGAGCAGATCAAGGCGGCTGGCATTGCCTGTGAAGGTAAATCCATCATTCCCCGGATGTATGAGCTGAACCCGGGCATCGTGCGGGAAGGGCTCACCGGCCAGAAGGCCGAGACCAAGAAAGTAGATTGCACTCCGGTGCCCCGTCCGCCAGTGCTTTGCCCCGGCTGTCCTCACCGCGGCTTTTTCTACGAAGTTTCCCGCCTGAAGGATGTGGTGGTCACCGGCGACATCGGCTGCTACACTCTGGGCAGTGCCGAGCCGCTGTGTGCTCTGGATACCACCATCTGCATGGGCGCCGGTTTCAGCGCCGGTGTGGGCATGGCCAAGGCCTTTGCCCGCCGGGGCGAAAACAAGAAGGTCATCGGCGTTCTGGGCGACAGTACATTCTTCCACAGCGGCATCACCGGTGCCCTGGAGATCATGTATAACAATGGCAACATGATCCCCTGTGTGCTGGACAACAGCATCACCGCCATGACCGGCCATCAGGACAACCCGGGCACCGGACATACCCTGATGGGTGAAAAAGCCAAATACATCAGCATCGAAAAGATTCTGGAGGCCGTGGGCTTTGAAAAGATCCTCATTGTGGACCCCAACGATCTGGAGAAGATGAAGGGGGCCTTGAAAGAGGCCATGGAAAGCCCGGTGCCTGCTGCCATCATCACCCGCCGGCCCTGCCTGCTCATCAAGGGCATCCCTCACGAAAAGGGGCTGTGCCAGGTGAACAATGAGAAGTGCGTGGGCTGTAAAGCTTGTATCGGCGTGGGCTGCCCTGCTGTGATGATCAAGGAGGGCAAGGCCCATATCGATCCCACTCTCTGCGTGGGCTGCACCGTCTGTCAGCAGGTGTGTAAATTCGGCGCTATCGAAAAGGTGGGTGAATAACTATGGCACAGGTAAAAAGCATCCTTCTGGTGGGCGTAGGAGGCCAGGGCACCATCCTGGTGAGCAAGATCCTCACCGCCGGTCTGCTCAAAGCCGGTTATGATGTAAAGATGAGCGAGATCCACGGCATGGCCCAGCGGGGCGGCAGCGTCTCCACCACCATTCGCTATGGGGAAAAGGTCTATTCCCCGGTGATCGGGCTGGGAGAGGCCGATGTGCTCATTTCTTTTGAAAAAATGGAGGCCGTCCGCTGGTCCCCCTATCTCAAGCCGGAAGGCATTGCCGTTATCAACGACTATGAGATTGCACCTTTGCCGGTGGCCATCGGCAAGGCGGAATATCCTCAGAATACCATTGAGAGCATGAAGGCCTGTTTCGATACCCGGGTGCTGCCCGGTGCGGAGCTGGCCGAAAAGGCCGGCAATCCCCGCACCATGAATGTGGTGCTGCTGGGGGCGCTGATCCGGGCCTTTGGCCTCACCGAGGTGGATTGGGATCAGGTGCTGCGGGAGAACATCCCGGAGAAAATGCTGGAAGTCAACCTGAAAGCTTTGCACCTGGGCATGGAGACCGCGCTTTAATAAAGTGCTCCAAAGGGAGCAGATGCTTTCTCTCTTTTTTTGCAGGGCCGGGAACAATCGTTCCCGGCCCTGCCTTTTTCTTTGGGGATATGTGCTGAAATTCAGGGCAAAAAATAGGGCAATCTGCCATGCTGCCTTTGATTGCGCCCCACTTTCCCCGGCGGTATAATAAAGATGCGGCGCGAGCCGGAAATGAAAAGGCAAGGAGGATATTTTTCATCATGTATGATCTGATTATAAGAGGGGGCACGGTGGTAGACGGCACCGGAGCACCTCGCTATCAGGCTGATGTGGCCATAAAGGGGGACAAGATCACCTGCATCGCTCCCCATATCGAAGAAAAGGGCGCCAGAGAGATCGACGCCAAAGGCCAGGTGGTCTCTCCCGGCTTTATTGATTATCACAGTCATTCGGACAACAGCATCCTTTTGGGACCGGACGGTTACAACTACCTGGAGCAGGGTGTCACCACTGAGATCACCGGCCAGTGCGGAACGGCTCCCGCTCCCAGCTATACCGGTTCTTTGCAGGAGGAAAAGGAGATCCTGACGCCGGAAAAATTTGCCGAAGTGGAAAAGGCCTGTGATTCCTATACCTCCTTTATTGACTATGTTTCCCACATGGAACTGGGCAACAACATGGCCTTTTACATCGGCCAGGGTAATGTGCGGGGCCGGGTGATGGGCTTTGACGATTCTCTCCCTACCAAAGAACAGCTGGAAGAGATGAAGGCCTGGGTGCGTCAGGCCATGGAGTGCGGCTATCTGGGTATGACCACCGGCCTGGTGTATGCCCCCTCGGTGTACGCCGGGGAAGAGGAACTGGTGGAGCTGGCCAAGGTAGTGAGCGAGTATGGCGGCAGCTATGCTTCCCATATCCGGGGCGAAGCGGACAATGTGGTGGAATCGGTGGAAGAAGCCATCCGGGTGGGTGAAAAGGCCGGCATCCCGGTGGTCATCTCCCATCTGAAGGTCATCGGCAAGCAGAATGAGGGCCTTTCCGAAAAGGTGCTCCAGGTGATCGAGGATGCCAACGCCCGTGGCGTCAAAGTGCGGGCCGATCAGTATCCCTATCTGGCGGGCAGTGCTCCCTTCATCAGCTGCATCCCGCCCAAATTCCATGTGGGCGGCGTGGAAAAGCTGGTGGAAAACCTGAAAGACCCGGAATTCCGGAAGAAGGTCACCTATTCCATTGAAAACGAATACCAGGAGTTTGCCAGCAATCTGGTGGACGCCGGTTTTGAGGGAACACTCATGGCAGGCTGCGCCAAAACACCTCAGTATGTGGGCAAAACCATCGCCCAGATTGCAGAGAAAGAGGGCAAAGATCCCTGGGATGTGTGCTATGACCTGCTGATCGCCAACGACGGTATGGCCCAGGGCATCTATTTCAACCAAAACGAAAGCGACATGATGCGCATCATCGCCCACCCCTATGTGATGGGCGGCAGCGACTGGTCCAATTACCAGACTCATCTGGATCGGGACAAGGTGGGCGGCGGTCATCCCCGGGGCACTTCCACCTTTATCACTCGTCTGGCCCTGCTGCGGGATCACGGTCTCCAGACCCTGGAGCAGGCGGTGCACAGCGTCACCGGCCTGCCCGCTGAGATGAGCGGTATTGATGGTATCGGCTGCCTGAAAGAAGGGGCCCATGCAGATATCTGCGTCTTTGACTATGCCGCTTTGGGAGCCGATAGCGATTATCTCCATCCCTTCCGGAAAAACCGGGGCCTTTCCTATGTGGTGGTCAATGGCAAGGTGGCCGTGGAGAACGGAGAATACAACGGCGTGAAAAACGGCCGGGTGCTGAAAAAAGCCCCGAAAGCATAAAAAAGGAGAGGGAAGATGAAAAATCCGTATCGCTGGGACAATCTCACAAGTCCTCAGATCAAAAAACTGTCGGAAGAAGGGGCGATCGTGCTGGTGCCGGTGGGCTCCACCGAGCAGCATGGCCCTCATCTGCCGGTGGGCACCGATGCACTGATGGCCACTTCTATGAGTGAAAAACTGGCCGCCGCTTTGGGCGAAAAAGGGGTGCCTTGTGTGGTGGCTCCCACCATTGCCGTGGCCAATTCCACCCATCACATGAGCTTTGCCGGCTCCCTTACCTTGCGGCCCGAAACCTACCTGGCCCTTTTGCGGGATTACTGCCACAGCATCGCCTCCCATGGCTTCCGCAAGATCCTGCTGGTCAACGGCCACGGGGGGAACATCGCTCCCACCAACACGGCCTTGATCTCCATCAATGAAGAGCTGGGCTTCCCGGTGTATTTCACCGGTTACTGGCAGGCCAGCGCCCAGGCGGAGCAGGAGATTCTGGAGACCCAGAAGGGCATGATCCATGCCTGTGAGGAAGAAACCTCCCTGGTGCTGGCGCTGGATGACAGCCTGGTGGACCCCATCTACAAAGAGACCAAGGGCAACCCGGGTCACGGCTCCCCCATGCTGGATGCAGGAGTGTGGGAGACCTTCCACCGGATGGAGGCCCACACGGAAAATGGCGTCATGGGCAACTCCTATGCCGCCACAAAGGAAAAAGGGGAAGCTCTTACAAAAAGAATGGTGGAGGATCTGGCGGAAAAATTGGCCGACCCCTCCATTTGGGAACAGAAGGTCTGATAGGCCATCACAGCCTCGCTCAGGGGAAGGCCGATGGCCGGACGGGGGGAGCTCGGGGAGTGAAAAGGGAATGAAAGAGAAAAAGTGCCCGTTGTTTTATGGCTGGCTGGTGGTCATCGCTTGTTTTCTGGTGATGGGTGTGTCGGTGGGCGTAGTCAACAACAGCAACGGGGTCTATGTCAAGCCGGTGTGCGCCGATATGGGCTTTTCCCGAGGGGCCATGGCCATGAATAACACCATCATCGCTGCGTGTCAGATGGCGGTGGCCTTTCTGGCCGGGCGGATCTATGCCCGCTTTGAGCTGAAAGCCGTCATGCGCGTCAGCGGCCTTGTGATGGGGCTGGGGTATATGGCCTATTCCCAGGCCCGGAATCTGTGGATGTTTTATGGCATCTCGTTGGTGGTGGGGCTGGCCCAAGGGCTTTTGGTAGCCGTTTCGGTGTCCATGCTCATCACCAACTGGTTTCATGCCCGCCGGGGCACAGCCATGGGCATTGCCTCCATGGGAAGCGGTGTGGGCGGCATGATCTGCAATCCCTTGGCCGCACAGCTCATCGGCACGGTGGGCTGGCGTCAGACCTATCTGATTTTAGGGGCGGGGATGCTGCTTTTTGTAGTGCCCGCCTGCTTTTTCATCATCCGCACCCGTCCCGCGGATGTGGGGCTCAGCCCTTATGGAGAGAGCCCGGAGGAAAACCATCCCGTAGAGGAAGAGGGGCTGACGGCCCGCAGCGCCCGGAAGACGGCCCAGTATTGGGCCTTGAGCATTTTCGGCCTGATCAACGGCATGAGCGCGGTGGCGCTGGTGCACAATGTGACCCCTCATCTCAGCGATGTGGGCTTTTCGCCCATCACCGCTTCGGCGGTGGCCTCGGTGAGCATGGGCTTTCTGGCCTTCGGCAAGGCGTTGGTGGGATATCTCTATGACAAACTAGGGCCCCGGCGGGCTTCCTTCCTCTCCAATGGCTCCATGGTGTTGGGATTTGTGGGAATGCTTCTGGTGCCCTTCCGTCCGGCCATCGGCCTGATCGTGCTGGGATGCGGCGTGGGAGGAGCCTTCGGCGCCGTGGCCACCCCCATCCTCACCGAGATCATGTTCGGCCGGAAGGAATTCGGCGCTATTGTGGGGGGCATCACCGCCTTCGGCAACATTGGCGCCATGGTGGGGCCGGTGGCTGTGAGCAGTGTATATGATATGACGGGCAGCTATAAGCCCGCTTTGTTCGGGGTGATGGTGCTGATGATGGGGGCACTGGTGGGATATCAGTGGATTCTCCGCCGGCCGGCGCCCCGGGAGAAACTCCCTGCTTTGGCAGGGGAGAAAAATGAAGAAGGAATGTAATATGATCCGGGATCTGGCGAGAAAAAGCCGCAGCTGGCGGGGCTATGATGAAAGCCGCAAAGTCAGCCGGGAAGAACTGGTGGAAATGGTGGAATGTGCCCGGCTGTGTCCTTCCAGCGTGAATATGCAGCCGCTGAAATACTACCTGGCCTGGGAAGAGGAGCAGGTGAAGAAGATCCAGCCTTTGACCAAGTGGGCCAGGGCTTTGCAGCCCATGGAGCTGCCCCACAAAGGCCACTGTCCCACCGCCTTTATCGTGATTTGCCAGGATACCGCCTTGCAGCCTTCCATTCCTCGCTTCCAGAAGGACATCGGCATCGTGGCCCAGACCATGCTGCTGGCCGCCACCGAAATGGGCCTGGGTGGCTGCATGATCGGCAATTATGACGCAGGCCAGGTGCGGGAGGCGCTGGAGCTGCCGGAACACCTGATGCCGGTACTGATTGTGGCTATTGGCAAGCCCGATGAGACCATCGTCCTTACCGATGTGAAGGAGGACGGGGACATCAACTACTATCGGGACGAAAACGATGTGCACTATGTGCCCAAGCGCTCTCTGGAAGATCTGATCATCAATAAATAAGCAAAAGGCCGCCGGGAATCGCTCGGCGGCCTTTTGTTTACTCTTCTTCGATCAGTTTTTTGATATAAAGGGCGGCTTCGTCGATGTACTGGCTCAAAGGGGCTTCACCCACACCGCACACATGGATGCCCGATTTGTGGTTGGGAATGAGCACCCGCTGGCCGGGGCTTTGTCCCACAGCGGCAGCCATAGGAGCGGAGACCTCCCCCAGCATGGCTCCCGCCATGAGAATGCCGATGGGGCCTGCCACCACATGGGCGCGGCCGCAGCACTGGACGATGGCATTTTCACCGGTGGCCCCGTCGTCGGCTCCAGCCCGGAGCATGGCCGATGTGGCCAGGGCATTGGTACCCAGGGCCAGCACATGGGCCTGGGGCACTTCTTTTTTCAGTCGACCGATGAGGGCGCTGCCCACGCCGCCCCCTTTGCCGTCGATCACAGCGATGGTCTTCATATGGTTTCTCCTTTGGCGTTTTATTTCAGTATACCCCAAAGGGAGAAAAATGGCAAAGGGGGACATCATAAGAAAAGTTTAAGCAAATCCCCCCTCCCCAAAAAAGACGGGAGGGAGTATCATAGAACAGAGAGAAAAGGAGGGGTTTTTGTGCAGGCCAATATCTTGGTGGTGGACGATGAAAAGGAAATCGCCGATCTGGTACAGGTCTATCTGGAAAACGAGGGCTTTACTGTGTATAAATGCTATACCGGCAAAGAGGCGCTCAAGGTTATCGAAGAAAAGGACCTGGATCTGGCGCTTTTGGATGTGATGCTGCCGGAGATGGATGGCTTTTCCCTTTGCCGCATCATCCGCCAGAAGCACACTTGGCCGGTGATCATGCTCACCGCCCGGGGGGAGGAGATGGACAAGATCAACGGCCTGAGCCTGGGGGCTGATGATTATATCACAAAGCCCTTCAGTCCTTTGGAGATGGTGGCCCGGGTGAAAGCCCAGCTGCGCCGGGCCAGACTGTATAGCGAAGGGGAGAAAAAGGAAGCGGATGTGCTGGATTTTGCCGGCATTCTCATCGACCGGAGCACCCACACCTGCCAGCTCAATGAGCGGACGCTGAACCTGACTCCCACGGAGTTCAAGATTCTGTGGCTTTTGTGCGAAAACCGGGGCAAGGTGCTCAGCTGTGAAGAGCTGTTCCGGAAGGTCTGGGGAGAAAAGTATTTCACCAACAGCAGCAACACCGTGATGGTACACATCCGGCATCTGCGGGAAAAGATGGGAGATGCCACCGACAAGCCCAAATACATCAAAACAGTGTGGGGCGTGGGGTATAAGATTGATGGCTGAGCAAAGCAGAAGACATCGGGATAAGCAGCGCTATGACCTGCGCCGCCTGCGGCGGAAGATGCTTTTTCAACTGATAGGGATTTTGATACTGACTTTTGTCATTGGCGCTGTGATCTGCACGGTGCTGGTGGACGACCTGCTTCAATATCCTTTTTCAGAGTTTGTCGTGTCGGCGGTCCAGGGATTTTCGGGGATGAGCCGGGACGAAGCCATTGAGGTTTATGCGATCATTTTCCGGCAGAACAAAACCGAATGGCTTTTGCTTATGGGCGGGATCATTTTTCTCCTTTTGTTTTGGCAGTTCACCCGCTGGTTCAGCCGGTATTTTCAGATGGTGGACAGCAAGCTGGACGAGCTTTTGCAGGAAGAAGGCCGGACGGGGCCCGATCTGCCCCGGGAGCTGGATTTCATCCAGGAAAAGCTGGAGCAGATCAAAGGGACTCTGGAGCGCCGCCGCTGGCAGGCCCAGGAGAGCGAACAGCGGAAAAATGACCTGGTGGTCTATCTGTCCCACGACATCAAGACCCCGCTCACATCGGTGATCGGCTATCTGGGCCTGCTGGAAGAGGCTCCCGATATGCCTGCCGCCCAACGGGCCAAATACACCCATATCACTTTGGACAAGGCCTTTCGGTTGGAAGAGCTCATCAATCAATTCTTTGAGATCACCCGGTTCAGTCTCCAACAGATCCCAGTGGAAAAAGAGCCGGTGCGGCTGGATGTGATGCTGGCCCAGCTGGCCGATGAGTTTTATCCCATTCTGGAGCCGGAGGGAAAAGAAGTGCAGCTCCAGGTGGAAGAGGGACTGATCCTGATGGCAGACCCGGACAAGCTGGCCCGGGTTTTCAACAATGTGCTGAAAAATGCCGCCGCCTACAGCTTCCCCCACACGCCCATAGAAATTTTGGGAGAGCGGGAAGAGGGACAGGTGTACATCACCATCCGCAATCAGGGACATCCCATTCCGTCTCACCAGCTGGAGACGATTTTTGAGAAGTTCTACCGCCTGGATGGAGCCCGATCCACAAACCGGGGCGGAGCCGGATTGGGCCTGGCCATTGCAAAAGAGATCGTCACCGCTCATGGCGGTACCATTTCTGCCCAAAGTGACAGCCGGTACACGGACTTTACCATTACTTTGCCGGTGGAAGATCTTTATGACGACCAGGAGGAGCAGGAATGAAAAGATGTGGGTCGTCGGCGGTGGCCCAGGGGATCGGGCTTTTCTTGATGGGAGCCATCACCCTTCCCGCCGGGGGATTCAGTCTGTGGCTGGTCTTTGTTCAGCCGGAAAACCGGACGGAAACCATCTGGGGTATCATAGGAGCCATTTTGTTTTTTGCGGCCTTTGCCTATTGTGCCCATCGGGCGCTGATACGGGGAGTGCCCTATGTTCAGTACGATGAAGAAAAACTGGTGTTTCACCCATCCAAAAGGGAGGAGAGGGCCATTCGGTGGGATGAGCTGCGGGAATATGCTCTGCGTATCCGTATTGTGCCCTGGCTTGGGCTGGTGTTTTCCTTTTCCCGGGGAAAGGGGAAGCGGCCCTATGAATTCCCCATTTATTGGTCCCATCAGGGGTTCGGGGAATTTTGCCGCCAGCTGAAAAAGCGAAACCTTTGGCGGGAAATAGAGTATTTTGGGAAAATCTGGGAATGAAAAGAGAGCTGACCGTGGGGTCGGCTCTCTTTTTGCTTTGTCAAGAGAAAGAGGGAGTATCCGCTGAATCTTTTGGGAATTGTAAAAGAGAAACCACATGGATTTTACAAAAAAGCCTGCTGCACCAGGGCTTTTGGCGAAAAGAAAAAGAGAAAACCCCTATTTTACGGCCTTTTTACAAGGGAGGATTTGGGATTTTACAAAGGGCTTTTAAGATAGAGCCGGTAAAAAGGAAAAAAGGGCGCCCGGCGCCCATCCACGGAAAGTGGGAGGAATGACATGAACAAAGTGATGAGCAAAAGCAAAGGAGGAAAAGAGATGGAAAAGATGAAACGGGGCATAAAAGATCTGCCCACTCTTTTCCGTTCATCGGCCTTCCGGAAAAACTTCAAGGAAAAGCTGATGGAAGTGGTGTTTTTCATCGCGGCCTGCGCCAGCATCCTGGCGGTAACCCTGATCTGCGTCTTTATTTTCCAGGGCGGCTGGGCTGCTGTCCGGGAAATCGGCCTTGCGGAATTCTTGGGAGGAACCAAGTGGAAACCCACCGCAGACAATCCCTCCTTCGGCATTTTCCCCATGATTATGGGCAGTATTTATGTGACCGGCGGCGCCTTGATCATCGGTGTGCCCATCGGCATCCTCACTGCCGTGTTTATGGCCCGGTTTTGTCCCAAATGGCTTCACCGCTGGCTGAAACCGGCCTTTGAACTGCTGGCCGGTATTCCTTCCATCGTCTATGGCTTCTTTGGCCTGATGGTGCTGGTGCCTCTGGTGCGTCAGTTTTTCCCCGGCGACGGCAACAGCATGTTCACAGCCTTCTTCCTGTTGGGCATCATGGTGCTGCCCACCATCATCAGCATCAGTGAAGCAGCCCTGCGGGCGGTGCCTGAAAGCTATTATGAAGGCGCTCTGGCCTTGGGGGCCAGCCACGAACGGGCGGTGTTCAAAACCATCGTCCCTGCGGCCCGATCCGGGATTCTGGCCGGCGTGGTGCTGGGCATCGGCCGTGTCATCGGCGAGACCATGGCGCTGATCTGGGTTTGCGGCAACCAGCCCCGTCTGCCCGACAGCATCTTTGACGGCGTGCGTACCATGACCACCAACATCGTTCTGGAAATGGGCTATGCTACCGGCCTGCACCGCCAGACACTCATCGCCACCGGTGCCGTGCTCTTCGCCTTTATTCTGCTGATCAATGCACTCTTCACAGTGCTCAAGCGCAAGGAGCTGAAACAATGAACGGAAATACACAGAAAAAATCCCTGCGGGCTGATCCCTTTTCCCTGGTGATGCGGGTTCTGGTATGGGGAGCGGCCCTGCTCACAGCCGGGGTTCTGCTGGCCCTGATCGCTTATATTCTCATCCGGGGCGTGCCCAATCTGAAGCTCTCCCTGTTTGAGCTGGAATACAACAGCGAAAATGTATCCATGTTCCCCTCCATCGTCATGACCATCTATATGACGGTGCTCACTTTGATCATCACCACCCCTCTGGGCATCGGCTGCGCCATTTACCTCACCGAGTACGCCAAGCGGGGCAATAAAGTGGTGGAGGTCATCCGACTGGCGGCCGAGACTCTGTCGGGCATTCCTTCCATCGTCTATGGCCTGTTCGGTATGCTCTTTTTCGTCACCGCCCTTCAGTGGAAAAACTCCATTCTGGCCGGTTCCTGCACATTGGCTATCATGGTGCTGCCTCTGATCATCCGCTCCACCGAGGAGGCCCTCAAGTCGGTGCCCGATTCCTACCGGGAAGCCAGCTTCGGTCTGGGAGCCGGCAAACTGCGTACCGTGGTGCGGGTGGTGCTGCCTCCTGCTATGCCGGGTATCGTGGCCGGCGTCATACTGGCCGTGGGCCGTATCGTGGGCGAGACGGCGGCGCTGATCTACACCGCGGGCACGGTGGCCAAGATCACCATCAATCCCATGGAGTCGGCCCGGACGCTGGCGGTGCATATGTACGCTCTGTCCAGCGAAGGACTGCACACCAATGAAGCCTTCGCCACCGGTGTGGTGCTGCTTTTGGTGGTGCTCATGCTCAACGCCACATCCAATGCCATTGCCAAACGGATCACAAAGGGGAAATAACATGAAAAAGTTTGAGATTTCTGGTCTTGACCTGTATTATGGCGATTTTCACGCCTTGAAAAATATCAACCTGGATCTGGAGGAAAAACAGATCACCGCATTCATCGGCCCTTCGGGCTGCGGCAAATCCACCCTGCTCAAAAGTCTGAACCGGATGAACGACCTGGTGGAAGGCTGCAAAATCACCGGAAAGGTCTTGTTGGATGGGCAGGATATCTATTATAATTATGATACCAACCTGCTGCGGAAGAATGTGGGCATGGTGTTCCAAAAGCCCAATCCCTTCCCCATGAGCGTCTATGACAACATCGCCTTTGGCCCGCGCACCCACGGTATCAAGAAAAAGTCCCAGCTGGATGAAATCGTGGAAAAGAGCCTGCGCAACGCCGCCATCTGGGACGAACTGAAAGACCGGCTGAAAAAAAGCGCGCTGGGCCTTTCCGGCGGTCAGCAGCAGCGGCTGTGCATCGCCCGTGCTCTGGCGGTGGAGCCGGAAGTGCTGCTGATGGACGAACCCACTTCGGCCCTGGACCCCATCTCCACCATGAAGATCGAGGACCTGGCGCTGGAGCTGAAAAAGGATTATACCATCGTCATGGTCACCCATAATATGCAGCAGGCGGCCCGTATCTCTGACCAGACGGCCTTCTTCCTGTTGGGCGAAGTGGTGGAATGCAGCCCCACCCAGGAGCTGTTCTCCATGCCCAAAGACAAGCGCACCGAAGATTACATCACCGGCCGTTTCGGCTAAGAGAGGAAAGGGAAACATGAGAAATCGATTTGACAAAGAACTGGCGTCTCTCCATGACCTGCTCATCGAAATGGGTACTCTGTCCCAGCAGGCCATTGAAAGCGCCAAGGACGCACTGCTGGAGCAGGATGTGGAAAAAGCCGCCCGCACCCATGAATTTGAGCGGGAAGTGGATGAGCGGGAAAAAGAGGTGGAGCGCCGGTGCCTCAAGCTGCTTTTGCAGCAGCAGCCGGTGGCCAGCGACCTGCGGATCATCTCCACCGCTTTGAAGATCATCACCGATCTGGAGCGCATTGCCGATCAGGCCTGTGACATTGCCGAACTGGCCACCTACATGGCCGGGCAGAAATACATCAAAAAGCTGGTGGATATTCCCCCCATGGCCGATGCCGCCACCAAAATGGTGAAGGAGAGCATCGATGCCTTTGTGGCCCGGGATATCGATCTGGCCCAGCGGGTCATCGCCTGCGACGACACCGTGGACGCCCTGTTCGATCAGGTGAAAAACGATCTGATCGCCCTGATCCGGGAGGACTCGGCCAATGGGGAACAGGCCATGGATCTGCTGATGGTGGGCAAATATCTGGAGCGCATCGGCGACCATGCCACCAATGTGGCGGAATGGGTGGTTTTCTCCATCACCGGCCAGCATAAGAATGAGAGGGTTTTGTAAGCCCCTGGGAGGAAAGAAAGATGAGTGGATCTCCGTTGATCTATTGCGTGGAAGATGACGACAGCATTCGGGAGCTGATTTGCTACGCCCTGAAAAGCGGCGGCTATCAAGCGGAAGGCTTTGCCGAAAGCGGTGATTTTTGGCGTCGGATGGAGGAAAATACCCCCCGGCTGGTGCTGCTGGATATCATGCTGCCCGGGGAGGATGGAATGCAGCTGCTCCACAAGATGAAAAACGACGCCGCCCAGCGCAATGTGCCGGTGATCATGCTGACGGCCAAGACCACCGAGCTGGACAAAGTGGCCGGTCTGGACGCCGGGGCGGACGATTACATCACAAAGCCCTTCAGCGTACTGGAGCTTTTGTCCCGGGTGCGGGCCGTGCTGCGCCGCAGCCAGCCCACCGGCGCCGAGACACTGTCCTGCGGCGAAGTGACCATGGACCCCCTGCGGCGGACGGTCACTTCCTGCGGTCATCCGGTGGAGCTGACATACAAAGAATTTGAATTGCTTTGCTATATGATGCGCAACTGTGATATTGTGCTGTCCCGCACCCGGCTGATGGAAAATGTGTGGGGTTTCGATTTTGAAGGGGAGAGCCGCACAGTGGATATGCACATCAAGACCCTGCGGCAGAAACTAGGAGCCGGCGGCTCCATCATCAAAACGGTACGGGGCGTGGGATACAAAGTGTCCCAACGGGAATGACCGGCCCTGGGAGGGGTAATATGAAAAAGAATATCGTCCAATGTCTCATCCTGATCAGCGCTGTGGCGGTGCTTCTGACGGCCGTGCTGTCGGCGGTGGGCTTTTACAATGTCTACGAAGAGCAGGTGCAGAAGCAGCTGCGCACCCAGGCCCAGGTGGTGCGGGACAGTCTGGAATTTACCGACGATCCTCTGGGATATCTGGAAGCTACCAAAAAAGCGGCAGGGGATACCCGATTTACCTTGATCGATCAAAACGGCAAGGTGCTCTTTGACTCCAGTGCCGATGCAGCCGGCATGGAAAACCATGAGGGCCGCGCTGAGGTGATAAAAGCCCGGGAGAGCGGCTTTGGGGAAGCCACCCGCCAGTCTGAGACCCTGGGACAAAAGACCTACTATGCCGCTGTGCGGTGCGAGGACGGCAGCGTTCTCCGGGCTGCGGTGGCGCTGCAAAGCGTCTCGGCGGTGTTTGTCAACAATCTGCCCATGACCCTGGGCATCGTGCTGTTGATGGTGCTGGTGTCCATCCCTCTGTCCCGGCTGATCACCCGGCGGCTGCTGGCCCCCATCATGGACGCGGCCCAGCAGATCTCCCTGGAAGGGGAAGAAAATATCCCCACCCGGCCCATTTATGAAGAGATGGAGCCTTTCCTCAACAAGATCCGGGCCCAAAAAGCCCAGATTGCCGCCGATTTCCATCGGATTCAGCAGGAGCAGGGCACGGTGGCCATGATCATCTCCGGTATGCGGGAAGGTTTGATCCTTATCGATGGAGACAAGAATATCCTTTCCTGCAACGAAGGGGCCATCCATTTGCTCCAGGCCCATATCACCACCAACTATATCGGCCACAGCGTCATGGGCCTGTGCCGGGATCCGGAATTCATGGGAGCGGTCAACCAGGCTGTCCATGACCAGAAGGCCAGCGAGACTGTGCTGGAAGTGGGCGGGCTTTATCTGCGGGTCTATGTGAGCCCGGCGGAAGGCGTGCCGGGGGCCATGATCCTCATTGTGGACGCCAGCGCCCATATCCGGGCCGAACAGCAGCGGAAGGACTTTTCCGCCAATGTGTCCCACGAGCTGAAAACCCCCCTGACCTCCATCAGCGGCTTTGCCGAGATGATCGAAAGCGGCATGGCCCAGCAGCAGGATGTGGCCGGTTTTGCCGGAAGAATCCGTCTGGAAGCCAGCCGCCTCCAGTATCTCATCGACGACATCATGCGCCTATCGGAGATCGAGGACGGTTCCAATCCGGGAGAATGGGAAAATGTTCCCTTGATGGATGTGGCCAAGGAGACGGTGGAGACCTTGTCCATCGAGGCCCAGGAAAATGGCGTTGCCATCAGCTGCGGCGGAGAACCGCTGACGGTGGATGCCAACCGGCACATGATGGAAGAACTGATGACAAACCTGCTGTCCAATGCGGTAAAATACAACCGTCCAGGTGGTACAGCTCACATCAATGTGGAAAAGCGGGGAGAAATGGCGGCCATCATGGTCAGCGATACCGGTATCGGCATCCCGCCGGAGCATCAGAGCCGGGTTTTTGAGCGGTTCTATCGGGTGGATAAGAGCCGTTCCAAGCAGACCGGCGGCACCGGCCTGGGGCTGTCCATTGTGCGCCATATCGCCGAGTATCACAAAGGTTCTGTCAGCTTGCAGAGCCAGGAGGATGTGGGCACCGAGATCACCGTGCTTCTGCCCATCCACCAGAAGACCGTTCAGGATCAATAAAATAAGACAAAAAGGCCCTGGAATTTTCCAGGGCCTTTTTGATTGGGGCGCTGCGGAAAAAATTTCTTTTTTCGTCAACCAACTGGGGCGGAATACCGTCTAAACAGTACATCCACTGTTTAGGAGGAAAGAAGATGGAATTTACCATGGAGAGCCGATATGGTAAAAAGACTCTCGCGGATATGTCCCGGGCGCTGCGGAAAACCACCCGAAAGAAAAGCAACCGCCGCAGCATGATCTGGGCCTGGGTGGTGCTGGTGCTCAATCTGCTGTTTTTCCTGACGCCCGGAGAAGAGGGATTTGTGTGGAACTGGAACCGTATTCTCAACGGTGCCGCGGCGCTGCTGATGATTTTTGTCATTCTCCGCCAGGATGCCATCAACGGCTTTTTTGCCCGGAAGCGTATGCTCAAGGGAAATGGCTATAGCCGGGTGACATTTGGGGAAGAGGGATATACCAGTACCACTGAAAATGCCATGACCCAGTGGAGTTATCAGGCGCTGGCCGCCATTGGCGAGTCAGAGGAAAACCTGATTTTTATTCTGGACAAACGCTATGCCCAGGCCTGGGAGAAAGATTCCCTGGAAGGGGGAACGATGGAGCAGCTGCGGCAATTTCTCACGGAAAAAACCGGCTTGCCCATCACACGGGTATAAAAAAGGACGGCCCTGCCGTTGAACTGCACCCCACTTGTTAGACAGTATGATATACTATCTAACAAGTGGGGTGTTTTGCTATGCCAAAAGGAGTACCAAACAAACGATATACACCAGAATTCAAAAAACTGGTGATTGAAACCATGCAGGAAGAGAAATTGAGTTACAGCGAAACCTGTCGTAGATTTGAGGTAAACAGCAGAGATCGGATCAAATCATGGGAGCGAATCTACCTGGAAGAAGGGCCGGAAGGGTTAGCCATCGAACGGCGTGGCCGCAGCAGTAAGGGTCGTCCGCCAAAGCAGTTGCCGAAGCAGGTAGAAGAAGA